>JAJYFO010000001.1:16734-46442 GCA_021785395.1 bacterium
TTCGCTAATGGGTCAATTGGTTAGGCAGCGCCAAGGTGGTGAGGTAGCTCCTACTAATCAAGGGACTGGCGGTATGGTCAGCCGTGAGCAAAATACAGGTTTAGCCGGCGGCGGTCAGTCGACTGGTATAGGCGCCAATCAACAGTCTACCGGATTAGGTAATAACCCAGGGTCAACTGGTTTGGGTAATAATCCTGGCTCGACTGCTATGGGAAACAGAGGCTACCAACAAACGCAAGCCCAGAAAACTTATGGTGGCTCGACAGGCATGGAAACAGGGCGAAACTCTGCCACAGGTGTTAGCGAATCAAGCGGTCCATCTAAATCCGATATTGAAAGGATAGACGCCAAAGAAGAAAGCGGTCATTTTGGTCATGGTGCACCTGAGTCAGCATCTGGCTCAAGTGAAACCGGCAATAAGTTTTCAGCCAACCAGCAGTTAATTCGTGAACGTGAAAAATTAATTATAGACCAATTAAGACGTGAATTAGACACTTCAAGGCTTACTAATATTTCTGAAGATACACAACAACAAGTAAGACAAAGAATTAGAGAAATTGTCAACTCCGATCCGGCTCCTTTGACAATGATGGAAAAGGGTATTCTGCTTCAAAACGTGCTTGACGAGGTCTTTGGTTTTGGTCCATTGGGTCCGCTTTTACGCGACCCGAGTATTGGTGATATTTGCGTCAACGGTTGTCATAGTATATACGTTGAACGAAGCGGCCGCTTGGAAAAAACCAACGTTGTCTTTGAAGACAACCGACATTTGAGGATGACGATCGACAAAATTATTCAACCGCTGGGCAGACGCCTAGACGACAACTCGCCGATGGTTGACGCCCGTTTACCAAATGGTTCACGGGTTAATGCTACTATCCCGCCGGTGACTATTGATGGACCCACAGTCACTATTCGGATGTTCGGTACAGCTATTATGTCGCTAGGTCAGCTGGTAGAAAAGGGGGCTTTATCAGTGCAGATGGCCGAGGTATTAAAAGCCCTGGTTAAAGGACGTATAAACATGATTATATCTGGAGGTACTGGTTCTGGTAAAACAACGCTTTTAAATGCTCTTTCAGCCCATATCAACCCTAGAGAAAGAATAATAACTATAGAAGACGCGGCTGAATTGAGACTACAGCACGAACACTGGGTAAGGATGGAAACCAGACCACCTAATACCGAAGGAAAGGGTCAAATAACGCAGCGTATGCTAGTTATCAACTGTTTGCGGATGAGGCCAGACAGAATAATTTTAGGGGAATGTCGGGGTGAAGAAGCGTTTGATATGTTACAGGCGATGAATACGGGTCACGGTGGCTCCATGACTACTATCCACGCCAACACACCTAGAGACTGTACGAAACGTTTAGAAAATATGATTTTAATGTCTGGTGCTGAAATGCCTCCAAAAGCAGCGCGTGAACTTATAGCGTCTGCTCTTCAGGTCATTATCCAGATAAGAAGACTAGAAGACGGTACCAGAAGGCTCACTGAAATTGCCGAAATAACAGGCATGGAAGGTGATACCATAGCCATCAGTTCAATGTTCTTGCTGGAAAGAGAAGGTCGTGATCCCAGAGGCTTCTTTAAGTGTCGTCACGTTGGTTCTGGTTTACCGCCTAAGTTTTTAGACCAGTTAGAACAGGAATCGGTTCCTTTCAAACTCGAGTGGCTCAGGTAATTTATTAGGAAGATTATATATATATGGTATCTAGTTTATCGGTAATTGTATTTTTTATATTTTTATTGGGTGGTGTTTTGATTATCGCAGCCAGTAGATCCGGATTTTCCGGTGAAATGATGCGTCTAAGCAAGCACAATACAAAGCTGCAAAATAAATCAAAGCCGGTAGAAGAGGTAAATTTATTTGTAACCCAAAGGTCTGACTTCTTAGCGGTTTTGCTAGATACAGCCGGCTTAGAAAATCAGTATGATAAAATGAAAATGTATTGGGGTTTGTCTATTTTTGCTGGTGGCCTAATTTTAGGCGGAGTCTGTGCCTATTTTTGTAGTTTACTGACACCGGTTGGCTTTCTTATCGGGTTGCCAATAGGTGGGTACGGTTTTATATTTGTAATCAAAAGAATAGCCAAAACTCGTCAAGCCAAAATGACAGCTCAATTGCCCCAGATTTTAGAAACAATGGTAAGTTCACTCAGAGCTGGTTCTCCGGTAATTGAAGTCTTTAAGGTCCTGTCCGAAACAGCTCCAGAACCGATTCGTGGTGAATTTAAACGAGGACTGGTGTCACTACAGTTAGGAAAACCATTTAGAGAATCTTTGAAAGAAATGTCGACAAGAATTAGAACGCCCGACTTTAAACTCCTGATTACAGCCATTTTTATATCCCAAGACGTAGGCGGTAATTTGGCTGACGTCGTAGCTGAAATTGCCGAAGCTATTCGTGAGCGCTTTAAATTGCGCGATTACATGGACAGTTTAACCTCACAAGGTAAGGCCACAGCTGTTTTTATCGGTAGTTTACCGTACTTAATTACCCTTTTAACGTGTACGACAGCACCGGACTACATCAAACCGTTTATGAATAATTTTTTTTGTCGGATTTTGCTCGTGGCATTTGTAATTTGGGAATTAATTGGTTTTTATATATTAATCAAAATGACTACATTTGAGGTTTAAGCTTTATGGCAAACAGTGGTATTATTAGCTTCCTAGTGTTTTTATCCGTACTGTTGTTGGGTTTTGCTTTAACCAAACCAGCCATGGACAATTATATGGACACATATTCGGTAAGGGTCAAAAAACGAAACGAAAAAGAAATTGAAAGCCAAGAAGCACCTAAAAGTTCTGCCATGCTTATCTTATTTGAAGCCTTGGGCAAACAGTTGATTACAGTGGCACCTTTTTTAGTAGATAAAAGGACGGTAGAATTGTTAAGCTATGCCAATTATAGAACCAAACAGCATTTACATCGATATATGGGTATAAAAGTTGCCGTAGGCGTATTTTGTATATTCTGGGGAGTATGTGCAGCAATTTCTAACCCCGTAAATATTCTAACATCAGTGTTTACTATACTTATCGGCTGGACTATACCCAACTTTTTCTTGGCTGGCCGAGCCAAACAAAGGCAGACTCAAATTATCAAAGAATTACCTACTGTACTTGATCTTTTAATTGTCACATCGCAGGCTGGTTTAAGCCTATTAGCTGGTGTTGACAAACTCAGCAAAGAGACAGTAGAATCATGTCCTCTATTAGCTTTGGAATTACAACAATTAATCAATGACGTAAAAATGTTCGCCAAATCGGTTCCCGTTGCCATGCGTGAAATGGGGGAACGTTGTGGCGTTGAAGAATTAATAAATATGGCGTCTGGTTTAATCGCCGCCGAATCAAAAGGTGCAGACATCAGTTATCCACTAAGGCAGCAAGCTGAAGCTTTGCGGGATAGGTTAAAACGCAAGCAAGAAGAAATTGCCGCTAAAGTACCTGTTAAAATGGTACCGGTAATCATGCTTTTTGTGATGCCACTAATCCTTTTACCAATGTTGGGGCCAGCCGGATTAACGATCGTTAGTGCACTTGGTCCATCTATGGGTGGGGGAACGAAATAATAGTTTATCGATAAGCCAATTTGAAAATTTATCAAGTTAATAATATAACCAATAATAAAAATATCGCCAGGCGAGCTCTTAAAGCTGATACATTCTACCTCAGACTCAAAGGGTTATTGTTAACCAAGCAATTAGACTCAGAAAATGGCTTAATTATCGAGCCGTGCCAAGCCATTCATATGTTCTTTATGACTTATTCTATAGACGTAATTTTTTATGATAAAAATCAATACGTAGTAGCTCTTGTCGAAGCCATAAAACCATGGCAGTTTTCGCAAGTCTATCCGTTGGCTCTGGCCTGTATTGAATTGCCAGTTGGTACCATTATGAGAAGTGGTACCAAATTAAATGATCAATTGGACATTAGCCTAATAAATTAACCAGCGTTATTAAACATGGCCTGAAGTATAGTTTCACCAAACACTAGAGTAAAAATTAAACTCAAGGCGATAAATGGAGCAAGCGACACCCTCGACTTTAAAACCATATTTAGCTTTGTCTTGTCAAAATTCAATACAAAAGGTTGCTTGGTTTGATTGGCAACGACAAAGTCACCCATCAACTTAAGCCAAGGTAAAGCTCCGGCAATTC
Source organism: bacterium (assembly GCA_021785395.1). Taxonomy (GTDB): domain Bacteria; phylum Cyanobacteriota; class Vampirovibrionia; order Obscuribacterales; family JAKAZS01; genus JAKAZS01. The sequence continues at coordinate 20,910 of JAJYFO010000001.1, forward strand.
TTATAATGGCAAAAGACCCAAATATCAAAGCGTAAAAAAACCAGGTAATTAAAATTAATTTTGGGCCAATAAAAGCCCCAATACAGGCCATTAGCTTGACATCACCGTAGCCAACCTTGTGTTTAGGGTCTAAAGCTACCATAATTAAAACAGCAATTATGTAGGCTAAAACAGACAGAAAGAAACCACTAGCTCCATGGTTAACTGTATTGATAATAATTCCCACAGCTGCTCCGCCAAAAGTTAATACATTGGGGATTTTTTTTGTTTTAACGTCTATAACCGAGCTTAAAATACAAATAACAATAATTATTGAATTTAAGATGAGTGGCTTAATTTCGTGCATTTTAATTTTAACTAATATTAATTATTAACAAAAGCGACAACATCTATTTCAATACTAGCATCTTTAACCAATCTGTTAACACCAACTGTAGCTCTGGCTGGTTTATGCTGGTCAAAAAACTGGCCATAAACTTTATTCATTTGGGCGAAATCATCAAGGTTAGTCATATATACATTTACCTTTAAAACATGGCTAAGTGACGAATTGGCACTTTTAAGGATGTTTTCTATATTATCTAGAACCTGACGCGTTTGTACGGTTATATCGCCAACAACTAAGTTATTTGTCTTTGGATCTACAGGTAGTTGTCCTGAGACAAAAATTAAGTTGTTAAAGACAGTTGCCTGAACGTATGGTCCAATTGCTGCTGGAGCGGAATTTGTCTCAATTGTTTTGATTTGTGCATGCATATTTAGTAAAATTAACAAGTTTAGATTCGATTATATATTCTAACCGATTCTAACAGATTTTAACAGATAAACCTATTTTAGGAGACAAAGAATAAAGTTATTTATTTACAATGCTTTTATATTTCTCACACTAATCAGCCTAGCGTTGTCAACATTTTTATTCTTTTGCATTCTTTGGTTATGCAAATATTCTTTGGCAACTTTATCCAAAAGCTTTAAAGATATTTTTTTGTCAAAAGTAGAATTAATATTTATATCAATTACATTCTTATCCATTTAAATCAATCCTTCAAGTCTACACGTTAATTTTTAAACACTGCATTTAAACAGCCTTTTTTACCGCTTTAGGCTTAAATGATTTAACCTTCGATTTCAAATCGTTTAGAATTAAATCTAGAGCCGAAATTACAAAATCAATTTGGGTTTGCGTAATAATTAAAGGCGGTTCAATGCGAATGGTTGAATTAGCATTAAGAGTAGCCGCAACTAAAACGCCGTGCTTAAAAAGTTTAACCTGAACATCTTCGCGTAAAATTTTCGACTCAAATTCTAGCCCAATCAATAAACCTTTCCCTCTGACGTCTTTAATTAATTTGGGATATTTAACTTTAAGCTTATTGAGTTCGCTTAAAAAGTAATTTCCCATTACCATGGATCTGGCAATCAAATGTTCTTCTAATAGAACTTCAATAGTAGCGGAAGCAGCAGCACAAGCTAATGGGTTTCCACCGAAAGTAGAATTATGAATAGTCGGATTAGGGGTTAAAGCCTGCCAAATTTTGGCACTGGCCATAAAACACCCAATAGGCATGACACCACCGCCTAGAGCCTTAGCTAGACACAATATATCTGGTACAACGTTATCGTGTTCACAAGCGAACATTTTGCCTGTTCGACCCATGCCAGTTTGGACTTCGTCTAAAATAAGCAACACGTTATGTTTTTTGGTTAGTTGTCGAACCTTCTTTAAATAACCGGCTGGCGGCAAGTTGATACCACCTTCGCCTTGAATCGGCTCAAGAATAACGCAAGCGGTATCTTCGGTTATAGCATTAGCCAAAGCATCGATGTCACCGAAAGGAACGTGCGTGAAACCGGTCAAAAGCGGTTCAAATGGTTTGCGGAAAACATCTCTACCGGTAGCTGACAAAGCTCCTAAAGTTACCCCGTGATAAGAATTTTTGGTCGATATTATCTGACTTTTTCCGGTATATAGCCTGGCCAATTTTAGAGCACCTTCAACAGCCTCGGTTCCACTATTACAAAAGAAAGTATACTTTAAGTTACCTGGGGCAATTTGAGCCAGTTGACTGGCCAAATAAGCAGCCCACGGGTTAAGTAAATCTTGACTATGTAAACAAACTTGGTCTAATTGAGCCTTGACGGCTGATATAACTTTAGGGTGCCTATGGCCAACGTTAAAAATACCATAACCACCAAGACAATCTAGATATCGTTTTCCCTTATTGTCATAGGTGTAAACACCTTCATCCTTAAACTCAATAGACCCTTCAGCGCCGCAAAGTTTTTGCGAGTAAGATAGATTTAGATACTCGATTGAATTATGCAAAGCCAAATTAGCTATTTGCGAATATTGAGTAATTTTAGCTTCATTAAAAGTTTTAGTTTTTTTTCTTATGCTGTTGTTCTTATAAACTGCCATAAACACACCCCACGCCATTAAATAAATAATGCGTTAATAATAAATTACTACAAAACGATCTATACAAAAAGTATAGAATAAAAAGATAAACGATTAAACAGTTAAAGCTAGGGGTCTTTGGAAATATGCTTATTAGAAACGTTTAAGGGCATTAAATTGCACTTTAATAATCTGTATGATGGACTAATGACTTTTACAAACATAAATAAAAATTTAATTTAACTGCCTTACCCAAACGCCAAACCTAGTTTGGTCATTCCACTATTTTATTTTCAACCCAACTGGCCGTTACCTAACCAATCTCCACTTAGCCAGTCTGTTTTTTTATTTCACTTCAACCTACTTGGCTATACTAACATTCTATTTGGAACACCAGCTATAAACAATGTCCACATTGTCTAATTTTTTTGCTCATAAATTAGCCAACTTGTCTAAATAAGAATTAATGAACAAAATTGCCAATAACGATGCTATTTAAAATATAATTTGCAATAATAGATGAGACTAATTAAAAAAGGGTTTAATCATGATAAGAAAGCATAGCGTTTATTTAAATTTACTAGCCTTGAGTCTTTTAATAACTTGGCCGTTAAATGCCCAGGAATTAAAACTTCACGGCCAATTGCCAAGATTAAACCCCAACGACGTTGGATCTGGTGGTTTACCTAATAACCCTGTGCCAACATTAAATACTAATAATGATGCTGATTCCAGCCCATCCGTTGATCCAGCTCTAAAGCAGAATCCTAAAACTACTTCCAGCCCTGCCGCTAGTATAAATGTGGTAAACAACAATAGCAATAACGGCAATAGCAATAGCGACCTGATCACTAGTAAAGACCTTTTAGACTTATATTACCAGGGCATTGCTTATTTTAAACAAGGTAATCTTGACAAAGCTCTATCTATTATCCAGTCAGTTGTCTTAAGTGCACCCAATGACCCTTTGGCCCATATAACTTTAGCGTCGATCCTCGAACAAAACGGCGCAATTGAAGATGCCATTTGCGAGTACCAACGAGCCATAAACCTAAGACCAGGCGACGCCTTTGCCCGCGAATCCCTTGGCAGCCTGCTTTTAAACCAGGAAAAAAACGAGGAGGCCTTAAATCAATTTAATGAGGCCATTAAGTTAAAACCTGATCTACCCCTATTTCGCTTAAACTATGGGGTAGCTCTTAGGCTTATGGGTAATTTTCAAACGGCCATTAACCAGTTTAACCAGGTATTGCAGGCGTATCCAAACGAATTAAAGGCTCGTTCTCAGATAGCTGTGACGTACCAACAAATGGGTGATTTTTCCAAAGCCGCTCACGAATACGCCAAAGTACTGGAAATAGACAAAGGTAATTATACATTGCTGTATAACCTGGGTATTTGCTATTACGAAAGTAAGAATTATAAATCAGCGCTAGAAGCGTTAAAGCAAGCCTGCGATATTAATTCCAAAATACCGCAAGCGTATTATTATCTAGCCCAGTCACAATTCAAACTTGGCTTAACTAAAGACGCCATAAGCAATTACTTAAGCGCTATAGCCCTAAAAAATGATGATGTTTCATATCATATTGCTCTAGCCAAATGTTACTTAAAGACTAACGACAGCGCTCAGGCTATCGAAGAATACGAAATAGCGAGCAAATTAGCCCCTGATAATGCCCAAATTTACTTTAACCTGGGTTATCTTCAGCAGTCAGGCAATGAATACGATAAAGCCAGCCAGAATTATCAAAAAGCGATAAATATAAACCCGGATTTAGCTGATGCTTACTATAATTTAGGTTTGTTAAATTTAAAAACAAACGAATTGTCGCAAGCTGAAACCGACTTTAAAACCTATTTGAGCAAAAATCCAAAAGACAGTCAAGCCTTGATTAACTTAGCCAGAGTATACTTGCTGAAAAACGAACCCAAACTAGCTATTCAATACTACGAATCGGGGTTAACGTATAGTCCAAATGATACACAGGCCCTTATCGAATTAGCCAATGCACAAATTTCAACCGATGATACCCTTGCTGCTATAAGTAACCTTGAAACGGTATTAAAACTAAACCCATCTAATATCAAAGCGACTAATACCCTGATAGAACTGTACTTAAATTCGAAAAACGATGAAAAGGCCAGTTTACTCATCCATAACGTTTTAGCTAGCGACCCTGATAATTATGAAGCCTTACGCTACGAAGCACAATTATTTCTAAATGAAGGCAAACTACCCGAAGCCATCGAAACATACCAGCACATAATTCAACTTAACCCCAGGTCAGCCATAGCTTATAACGATCTTGGCCAGGCATTAGAAAAACATAACGAGCTTACCGCTAGTGAGGCTCAATACCATAAAGCTATTGAACTTGACCCTAAGTTTTTTGAAGCCTATATCAATTGTGGAAATATTAATTTAATACAGTCAGATTATTTAGACGCCAAACATCTCTACGAAGAAGCAATTAAACTTGAGTCCAATAATGCCCAAGCCCATTTTAACTTAGCGCTAGCTCTAGCTGGTCTCAAGCAGACAGACGAAGCCACTCAAGAATACGAAAAAGCCATTGAATACGATAAAAACCTTGCCAATGCATATTACGCCTTGGGTTTAATTTATCAGTCCAAGAACAATCTAGCCAAAGCAATACCAGCTTTTGAAGAATATTTAAGGCTCGAACCCAATGGAACGTATAGTGAAAATGTAAAAACTATTATTTCCTCGATCAAAACCGTAATGCCTGATAACAGCGATTCTTTAAATCCCGACCAAATTAACACCGCCCAAAGTAATGACGACAAAATTCTAACTCCACCAAATAGCCATAAATTAAATGCGAGTAAAGAAGCGTCTAGTCAGACCAAGGCCGAAAATAATAAAAACGAAACTGAAACTTCCAGTTCAAATATTAATCCTATCTAGCTTGTACTAAACTAACTGGTTTCAACCCCTCTATAGACCTGAACGGTAAGCAAAGTATTAATTATTGAAATAACGAATATAAATGACGGAATTAAAAAGACGGCAAAAACGGTTAAAACAGGTATTATAATAGAAAGTACAAATAACCCAGAATTTAACAGGAAAACCACTAACATAGCCAATGGGTGTTGAAAAAAATACCTTATCAGGTGTGTGATTGCGTTAAATGGCTTCGGTTTATATGTCTTAGCGAAGTCGACAATAGTGTAGTTAAGTATAAAATTAAATTTTAACCAAAGAATAAAAATAACTATAAAAGTTAAGCTGGAAGTTATGTAAAACAAATTACTGTCGATATCAAAGGCGTTAAAACAAATAGCTGTAAATAATATAATACCACTTATCAAAACAAAAATAATAAAGTAACTCGACCATAAGCTCAGCCAATTTAACCCAGACAACAATAAATCAATAAATCCATTAAATGGCGGTAAATTTTCATTGCCTTCCAGCTTATGATTAATAGTTTTGATTAAATAACCAAAATTTAAAGCTATTAGTGATACCGATACAGGAATAAAAACTGGGCTGACGAACAAAAGTACAATAGCAAGAGCGTTGATTAGACCTCCTATACCGGTTTTAATAGACCAGTCTGAATCGCTAAAAAAATCTTGAAAGGCCTTATCAGGGTTAAACTCAATATTTTTCATAAAAGAATTATAAATGAAGTATCTGGGGAAAATTCTGTAAATATTTTATAGATTCATCACAAGCTAAATTAAGCGAAATCGGACTAATGGATATATTATTTTTTTCAACGGCAATTATATCTGAGTCACTGGCTTCGTCTACATTAAGAGTATGTCCGTTTAGCCAATAATATTCCTTACCCCTTGGGTCAATTCTTTGTTCAAATTGGTCATTGTAAAGCCTAAAACCTGGTCTAGTAAGACTTACAGAATTTATCGAGGCAAGCGGCAGGTCAGGCACATTGATATTCAACAAATTAGACGTCTTAAAAATATTTTTTAAATCAGCCTTAAATAACGATTTAACAAAATTTTTCATAAAAACAGCTGCTGTACTATAATTTTTAGCGAATACAGTATCGCTAAATAGGCTTACCGCAATACTGGGTATATTTAATAAGGCACCCTCACGCGCTGCTGCCACGGTACCAGAATAGAATATTTCCGTACCTAGGTTAGCCGAGGAATTTATACCGCTAATTATTAAATCTGGTGATTTGGGCAAAATTTTAGTAACGCCAAATTTTATACAATCACAAGGTGTACCTGAAGTATACCAAGCCTCTACAGACGGTCCGATAATATCGGTTTTATCGAAGCGCAATGGTTTATGCAAAGTTAAAGCGTGGCCACTAGCACTTCTTTGTCGGTCTGGGGCTACCACTAGAACCTTGTAATCACTGGCCAATTCGCAAGCTAGAACTTTTATACCCAAAGCCATTATGCCATCGTCGTTAGAGATCAATAAAGTTTTCATATCGTAAAAAAAGTCCTTAAAATAAATATTAAGTTAATCAAATCTTACAACATTCGTAAAATTTGACTATTAAATGATTAAGATTTTCTATGAATAATTTTTGAGGGTAAATAATTAGTTATAGACCGAAACTGGTTGACAAGGGGAAAGAAGACTATGTTTGATATAAATTTTTTAAGCCAGGACAATTTTTTGGCCAATTTACTTAACAAATCTAATGATTTAGCAATTAATAAACTAAACCATCGTTATTTATGCAGCCATCATTTCTTATATATACTAGCTAAAGAAATCGAAGCAAGTTCGATGAACTTACAAGGTTTTCTTGACACCAAAGAAATAGATGTCGAATTAAACCGCCTAAATTATGCTGAAATTGAGCCATCAAGCCAAAATGTTATGGTTAGAGACAGCAATAATTTAAATGGGTCACAGTATAGAGAATTTAGTATCAGCCAACCTTTGATTAATATTATTAAATCAGCCAAAAAATACGCTTTATTTTTCAATGAAGATAAAATTAACGAATATCATATACTTTTATCGGTTCTAGAAAATGATACTAGCTTAGCCTTTAAATCCCTAGAGGCTACTGGAATCAATGTTTATAATTTAAACTATAGTATACTTTTAAGCATTTCGGGTAGCTGGCAAAATAAACAGCAAAACTTTAAAGAATCATTGCTAGCAGCCCTAAAAAAAATTATTGATTGGTATATTACGCTTGTTGACAATGTATCAGACCTTGGTCTTGTGAATTCAACTAGCTCATGCCGCGAAGAAATCAGCTATTTAGTTATGAATAAATATTTAAGCCAATTCCTTGAACTACAATTAAGTTTATTGCGTTTTACCCTAGAACATAATCTTAAAGTGATCGACAAGCAAATTGGTTCTTTAACGCCCCAAATACAGTCTTCCATAATATCCAGAACAGCTCAGAATTTACGTTCTCAAGTCAAAGAAATAATTGAATATATGTTTTCCCATGAATGCCATTTATTTCAAGATATGCCGAATGAATCAGAATACGAACAAATTAGCCTGATAATTGAAGATTTATGGTGGTCATATGGAGAGGCTATAGCCCTTGAAGATTTGTATTCACTGGCCATAGAAGACCACCGCCGCAAGCACTTACTAGACTTACAAAAAAACAAGCTGGCTACTTATCAAAAATTGTCGCAGCTAAAAGAAAAACTAAGAAAATTAACGGTAGCGCTATTAAAAAACCACCCTGTATTAAAGTTAATCAAAGACTAATTTTCACTTATAACATACGGGCATTTAGGACAAAAATATTTGACCAATTCTATGTCAAGAGAGTTGTGGTCAAGCCCATGATAAGTTTTTTTTATCAATTTTAAATTACAGGTTGGACAAGTCTCCTTGTCAATATATTTAATATCCTGATAGCTTTGAAATTCAACTTCCTGTATGATTACCGGTTCAACTTTTAAAGCATTTGCCAGTTTTTGCCTCACTACTACCGATAGCCAAGTATCCAGACCAGACTCTATATCTTCTAACTGCTGAACTTTAATTTTGGTCAATTTTGACAATTCAGCTATACTCAAATTGTTTAAATTTCTTAACGCCAAAATTCTATTAGCCAGAGTTTTGGTTTCAAGAATAAATTGTGGCAAACTTAACTTAGATTTCATAAAATTCAAACAAGTAGGATGATAATATGTATATAATACGTTTAAACAACTTAAATAAAAATTAATAAATTATAAAATATTTATGGAAAACATATTTTTAGATAGACGTGAAAACAGGGAAGAAAGTGGTTCAACTAAAATTGCCCAATTTTTGTCGTACAAGAATTTTATTTTAAAATGGCTCAATTTACACAATAATTATTTAAATTCCAACGAAGACTATTGTTTGATGGTATTGTTTCCCCTGGAATTTAGATATTTGCAAAATAATTATGATAGGTACTCATTTAATATTATTTGTGAATTATTTGTAAAAGAATTATTAAAATCGTTACGAAGCCTTGATTTTATAACTAATTATAAATCATGGGGGTTTCTAATTTTACTTAAAACCAATAATCAAAACGCCCAGAAAATAATGGATAGGGTAACACGTAATATGGTTACCAAAGAAATAAGTAGTGGTCAGATTAAATTTCAACCAAGTATCAAGTATTTCACCATAAATCCTGATAGTATTAAAAATTTAACGTACAAACAAGTGAAAAAATTGCTTTTAAATAGCTATAAATGGTATCAAAATAATAGCAACACTAAATTAGAAGCCAACGAAATTTCGTGGTTATCTAGGTACAGTGAAATAAAATTTGACACGACCGTAAAAGTTATCGACAAAGCAATTTCATATACACAAAGCCAGTCTTTTGATACGTGGCAGGCGCTAAAGCCAGTTACATTAATCAAAGTAAATTTTATCCAAGGTTATGAAAATTTTGATATCAACTATTTAGCTAAACATATAAATCCAGACTTAAAAATTATAGATTATTTTAAACCCAGTCAAATAAGCCCAAATGGTTATCTAGTTGGCGAAAGTTTAAGTTGTGAAAAATAGCCCCAAAACCGACCAAGCTTTGAATATATTATGAATAAAAGCTAATAACACGCAAGCACATACAAAAAAGTTTTGGCAATTAAGTATTTATTTACTATAATTTAAAGCCTAGTCTATAAATTCAACCTGAAAACTTGTCAGTTTTACATTAGGAAAAATTCAGATAGATTTGCTGAAAATTGTCACTAGAAATAAATTCATTACTTATAATTAAAATTGGTTATTAACTTAACGTTTTTTTTTAATTAAGTATTATAATTAACGAATTAATCATGCTAAGTTTGTAAGGAGAATATGTCTAATTCTAAGAACACGTCTAATTCCAAAAGATTGCTCATGCTATGTTGGGAATATCCGCCTCGAATCATTGGTGGCTTAGCGCGCGTGGTAGGCGCTTTAGCCAGTGAATTAGCCAATCTCAATTTCGAAGTCCATGTGGTTACTGCCGACCATCCTGGTACAAAAGAGAACGAAAATCATGGGAACTTATTTATACACAGGGTTAAAACTCAAACCGACACTACCCCAGATTTTGTCTCATGGGTCAACCGTCTTAATTTTGGTCTTTTACAGTACGCCTTAGCCATCCATCGCCATAAACCTTTCGACCTTATCCACGCCCACGATTGGATGGTCGCTGACAGCGCCTGGGTCTTAAAATCTGGTTTAGGTATCCCCATCGTCACGACCATACATGCAACCGAATCCGGTCGCATGCACGGCATACATAATGACTTACAGCGCTATATCCACCAGGTAGAATGGCGATTAACTTATGAGTCCTGGCGAATAATCGTCAACTCCCAGGCTATGAAACAAGAACTAAACGGACTATTCAGTACACCGTTGGACAAAATAGATGTCATACCCAACGGAACCTACCCTAAAGCTTTTGCCATCAATTTTGACAAAAACGAGATGCGGAACAAACTTGCCCGCCCCCATGAAAAAATAGTTCTCTATGTAGGCCGAATGGTTAGGGAAAAAGGGGCTCATGTCTTACTAGAGGCAGCTAGTAAAATAATTCCCCAACTGCCCGGAACTAGACTCCTTATGGTCGGAACTGGTTACTATCTAGATGAATTGAAAAGTATGGCGTACCACTATGGTATAAGCGACAACGTAAGTTTTCTTGGTTACGTGGACGACGATGAATTAAAGAAGATCTATAAAATTGCCGATACTGTCGTAATTCCAAGTTTATACGAGCCTTTTGGGATAGTTGCTTTAGAAGGTATGGCAGCCAACGTTCCTGTCGTCTGCAGCGACGTTGGTGGCTTATTAGACTTTGTCGAACATAGACAGACTGGTATTACAACTTACGCTGGCGACGCCAATAGTTTAGCCTGGGGCATATTGCAAGTTTTACGCGACGCTGATTTGCGTAATTATATCGTAAAAACGGCCAATTTAAAAGTTAATAAAATTTATAACTGGGAAGTTATCGCCAAACAAACAGCCAATGTTTACAACCAGGTTTTATCAGAAAGCAAGAAAATGGGTGTCGATAAAATAGCTTTAGAAATTTAAGTTTTTATTTAATCTTTAATCTAAATTTTAATTATATAATATTTAGTTGTTAGTATACTAAATGTTAGTTTGGAGATTTTATGAAAGCAGTCATTATGGCCGGTGGCTCTGGGACTAGATTAAGACCATTAACGAGTAATTTACCTAAGCCGATGGTTCCGGTTGTAAACAAACCCATGGCTGAACATATTGTCAATTTGTTAAAGGAACATAATTTTAACGACATAATCTTTACTTTACATTACCTACCTGAGTCTATCAAAGAATACTTTGGTGACGGGCAGGACTTTGGTGTAAACATAAAATACGCGACCGAAGAAGGCAAGCCATTAGGTACAGCAGGTTGTGTAAAAGCCATACAAGACGAATTAGATTCGACATTTTTAGTGATATCGGGCGACGGTCTTACCGATATTGACTTGTCGTCAGCCTTGGCTTATCATCGCCAAAAAAAATCCAAAGCCACTATCATCCTAAAAGCCGTTGAAAACCCTCTAGAATACGGTGTAGTAATTACTGACAAAGATTCTAAGGTTCAGCGTTTTGTGGAAAAACCTGGCGCTAGTGAAATATTCTCGGACACAGTCAATACAGGTATTTATATCCTTGAACCCGAAGTTTTATTATATGTGTTAATGGGCAAAGAACAAGATTTTGCCAAAGACCTATTTCCCTTGCTTCTGCTTAGAAATGAACCCATGTATGGTTATGTGGCTAAGGGCTACTGGTGTGATATCGGTAATTTACAAATGTACCGTCAGGCCCATACCGATATTCTTGAGGGTAGAGTCAAAGTCAGCCTTGATTTTAATGAATCCAACGGTGGAGTTTATATCGGCAAAAACTGTCAAATAGCCCCGACTGTTAAAATAACTCCACCGGTCTTAATCGGTGACAACTGTAGAATCAGTCCTGGCGTAAATTTAGAACCTAATACGGTTATTGGCAATAATGTCTTAATCCAAGAAGATACGAGTATTCGTCAGGGAATTATCTGGCATAATTCGTATATTGGTCATAATGCCAATCTGCGAGCCTGTGTAATTTGCAATAACGTAACTATACATAATTCTGCTGAAATTTTAGAAGGCGCCATTATCGGAGCCAATACCCTAGTTGGCCAAGAAGCCCATATTAAACCAGACGTCCGTATCTGGCCGGGTAAAAATATAGACTCCGGTTCGCGCGTAACTGAATCCTTAATCTGGGGCAGCCGAGCGCCAAGAACCCTATTTGGTGCCCACGGTATCCGTGGTATTGCCAACGTAGAAATTACGCCCGAATTTGCCGTTAGGATAGCTGCAGCTTACGGGGCCAGTTTAGGTTCGGGAAGTGTTTTGGTAAGCCGTGATTCTTGGCGTGTATCGCAAATGATAACCAGAGCCATTATATCTGGCCTTGTTTCGGTTGGTATAGAGGTTCAAAACCTTGAATCGATGCAGTTACCGATATCTCGTTATTATGTAAAAACCCAGCAGGCCAATGGACTTGTGCACGTAAGGGTATCACAGGCCGAACCAGAAAAGGTTTCGATCGAATTTTTTGATAATACCGGTGTGGCTATTACAAAATCGATGGAACGAAAAATTGAATCAACTTACTTTAAAGAAGATTTTCCCCGAGTTATGCCCTATGACGTTGGTAATATTAATTTCCCCAGCCGTATACGTGAATATTATACCGACGAATTTATAAAACATATCAAAGGTAAGGTATTCGAAGAGGATACAGTCGCCTATTGCGTTATACCTGGGTCTAATTTCACGCGTAAAACAAAAACCGGAACAATTTCTACCCAACCACCTAAAGTAGTCATCGACTACGCCATGGCTGAATCTAACGTCCTTCTGCCTGATTTACTAGGCCAGCTGGGTATCGATACAGTTGTTTTAAATTCGTCGACTAGGGCTTTTCCTCCCAGGCGCGATGAAAGACTAGGTATGCGCCGTCAACTGGCCGACGTGGTCAAAGCGTTAAATGCCGATTTAGGCGTTCAGGTTGGTAAAAACGGCGAACAAATCGTTCTAGTTGACAATCATGGACAGATTATTAAAGGTGAATTATTGTTGGCCACGGTAGCTGAAATTATATTAAAAGATACCCAGAACAAAAAAATAGTTATCCCGGTCAATTCAAGTTCAGCCATCGAACGCATAGCCAGTAAATACAACGTTGAAGTTGTTAGATGTAAAGCGTCAGAAACCGAAATTGGCAACACCACCGCTAGTACTGACAACGTGGTATTCGGTGGAAGCGCTAACGGCTGCTTTATTTTCCCTGAATTTCAAAACGGCTACGACGCAATGATAACGGTTGGACAGGTTATCGAACACTTAATCTACCAAGGTCGAACTTTAAGCGATGTGGTGGCCAGTTTGCCGCCGATTATCTATCAAGTTGAAGCAGTACACTGCCCTTGGGAGAAAAAAGGTCGCATAATGCGTCTTATGGTCGAAAAACACCAAGACAAGCAAATGGAATTATTAGACGGAGTAAAAATTCAAACAAGAAACAATGATTGGGTCTTAATTTTACCCGACGCCGTAGAACCGATTGTCCACGTTTATGCCGACGGCACTGATATCCGCAAAACGGCTGCTGACTTATCTGAATTCGCCCAATTGGTTAAGTATTATCAAAATTCTTAACCAGGTTAAAAACTAAAATATGGGGAATAAATTCTATAGTTAGTTAACTTAATAATCTAAGAGTGAAAATATGCCTAATCCATGGAAACAAAGTCATTCAAGTAGCGACAGTCAAACTTCGGGGCATTCTTCAACACCTCACCTAAGGTTACCAAGCGAAAGTCAATTGCCCGATTTAAAAATGTTACAAGCTATGCTTGACAACGCCATGCGTAAAAGAGGAACAATTGTCGAGCTACCGATAACAATCGAAGAACAAAGTACTGATTTTTTAATTATGGTTCAATGGGATAAAAATCAAACGAATCCAGTTTGGACAATGTATAAAACCGACTCCATTGAATCTAAAAATGTCTTCAACGAAGAGTTTCCAGCCGAGCAAAGCGAGATTCTGCATGATTTAATAATAATGGCAATCAAGGGTAAGACCAATGCTAGTACCCAGATACCTGACGAATTAAAAATTAAAGACCCAGTTAGTGAAGAGGCTAGCGAAGTTAAACCGGCCAAAGAAGAAAAAGAAGAAGAAGTCGATAAAGAACTGTCACAAATGCAAACTGGTCCAATGCCAGCCTTTAACCCTAATATAAATAATTTAGGTACACAAGGGTATCCACCCCAAGGTTATCCACAGCCACAGCCTGTTTATCCACCCCAAGGTTATCCACAGCCACAGCCAATTTATCCACCCCAAGGTTATCCACAACCACAACCAATTTATCCGCAACAAGGTTATCCGCAACAAGGTTATCCAGCTCCTCAAGCGTATCCACCACCAAATTACAATGACCCTTATAACAACCAGCCAGGTAATACTTACAACCAGATTCCGGCCATGAACATGAATCAAAGCTACACGCAAATTCCAGCGATGAATGCCAGCCAGTCTTACACCGAAAATAAAATAGTCGACTATAGTTTAGTTTCTAAGCCCAATACAATTTTATTAGGCGAATTATTAGTAGCCAGTGGTCTTATCAATGAAAATTCTCTTAATGCCAGTCTAAAAATTCAAGAATTGGTTAAAGATGGAAAAATCTTATTGACTAAAGCTGGCGCCATTTTAAAAAAATACCATGACCGCGGCAAAGTAATAGACCAGTTTTTAGACCAAAATGACTGGTCACTCAATGAAGAAGACAAAGTTTTAGAATCAGTGAATTCTAGTAAATCAATTGCCAATAAGCCCACTGTAAACAAATCAGGTTTTTCACCAGAACTTCAGGCCTGTTTTGATTTATTAGTCAAAGCTGGTATACTTAGCGAAACAGACCTAGAATCAGCCATCAATGTGCGCAAAAAGCATGGTGGCAGTGTAGTTCAAATACTGCAAGCCGCTCAAAAAATGGATCAAAATACTTTTGACTGCGCCAAGACGTGTTTACCCTTAATAAAAGAAGGATTGATGAAAGTTGAACAATGTATAATTGTGATAAATTATTCCAGCCGTTCAAGGGTTACATTTGATGAAGCTTTAGCTGAAATGAATTGGGTCAACCCTAGAAAAGTCAGAAAAGATTTATCGTTATAGTATTTTTAAGAGATAATGCCAAATAAATTA
Organism: bacterium; assembly: GCA_021785395.1. Taxonomy (GTDB): domain Bacteria; phylum Cyanobacteriota; class Vampirovibrionia; order Obscuribacterales; family JAKAZS01; genus JAKAZS01. The sequence continues at coordinate 36,047 of JAJYFO010000001.1, forward strand.
GTATTAATTTTAGACGATGATAAAAAATTCGCTGATTTGGTAAGTTCGGTATTAAAAAAGCGCGGGTACAGCACGTATATTTTAAATTACGAACAGGATTACGAAACATATATCCGTGAAAACCTGCCCGACATTATGGTTATGGGCACCACAAGCGACCATCCAAAATATTTTGAACATTTAAAAAATTCCCTGTCTGCCTATGAAAGTATCAGAATTGCCTACATAGCTCACAACAAAGAAAGCTTTGATAGGCTTAAACCGGTTTTAACGCATGAATTTGACGTAAAAATTGTCGCCAGTAAACCACTGATACCATTTATATTTTGCGCCCAAATAGATTACTTATTAACCAATAACGACAACTTATCGGCTCAGAAGCTTAAAGATTTTGAAACTTCTTATCTGGCTCTGGTAGCTAAATACGCCAAAGATTTACCTAAAAAACTAGAACTACTAGATTCATTCATTTCTAAAATAACAATCAATGCTAGCGACATCGATGCCATAACTGAATTACGCGCCGAATCGCACAAAATCAAAGGTACTGGCGGGTCTTTAGGCTTAAGTAAAATATCTGACGTAATGGCTAAAATAGAATCTGCCAGTGTCATAATTATCAATAATCCCAACGACGACCATAGTACCAGAATCAATGAATTCCCCGAATTAATGCAGCAAGCTTACAAGCTTTTAGATGACGAAGTTAAAGAAATTTTGAAAGTAGCTGAAAGCAGTGATGATAGTCATAATAGTAACACTAAATTTACTTCCGTCGCCAAAATTATCGTCGTCGATGAAGACATTGAGTTTTTAAAATTTATTGAAAAAATTGGTAAATCTAGTTCGATAGAGGTAATTAAAGCCATAAACGCCAAAGAAGCAATAAATTTAGCGACTAGTCACCCGGTGGACGCCGCTCTAATAAATATTCCCGACCAAAATCCGCTAGAATCATTTAAACTAGCTAAGGCTATCCGCGAAATTAAGGACCTAGAGAGTCTACCTATGGCTTTTATAACCGAATCTAATACAGTCAAAGACGAAGCTGAAGCAGCTCATGCTGGTGCGTCTTTGTACCTAGATAAACCGATTGACTTCAACTCTTTACAAACGGCTGTGCAGCACTTAATAAACATTCGCGAAGGTGGCCGACCCAGGGTTTTGGTCGTTGACGATGACGAATATATATTAAACTTGGCCAGAATAGTCCTAGAAGACGCTGGTATGATCGTACGTGGTTTACAAGACCCCCAAAACGTGCTTGACGTGATGCAGTCGTTTTCCCCTGAACTTTTGCTCCTAGACGTCATGATGCCTGGTATTCTTGGCTTTGATGTATGTCGCAATATTCGCCAGATACCCCGCTGGCGTGATTTATCTATTATATTTTTAACCGCCCAGACCGAGCTTGAAAATCGCATTGAAGCATTTTCCTGTGGCGGGGACGATTATATACCAAAACCATTTGAAAATAAAGAACTCTTAACCAGAGTAAAAATTAGGCTGGAGCGGTCCAGAATGATCCGCGAACGCTTTGACAAAGACGCAATTACTGGCCTATTTTTAAGGCGAGCTTTTACCGAAAATATCAATTCCATGCTAACCGAAGCTCATCGTACCAATATTCCGCTGGCTTTGTGCCTAATAGACGTTGACCATTTTAAAAACGTAAACGATACTTACGGCCATTTATCCGGCGATAACGTTCTAGCCAGTCTAGGCCAGCTTTTATCAAAGCGATTTAGAGCCGAAGATTTAAGAGGGCGTTGGGGTGGTGAAGAATTTATTGTAGCTTTTCGTCACGAAACTAAAGAAACGATGCAAAGAGCGATCAATAGAATTCTTGAAGAATTTAGTCAAATTGTATTTAAAGGCGAAAAAGGCGAAGAGTTCAAAGTATCTTTTAGCGGTGGAATCGCCCAATTCCCAGATGACGGCGATTCGCTCCACACGTTAGTCCAAGTGGCCGACAAACGGCTATACGTAGCTAAACATCGTGGCCGGCGACAAATAATAATCCAAGACTACTAAACGCTTAATTGTCGCTATCATCGCTGCTTTTACGCGCTGCTGCTGCTGCCGCTGCGTTTTTGGCAGCTCTAATCGAAGCCTGGTATTGCAGAGCACTGTTTAACTGGGGTTGAAACCTAGACCCACCTATACGACAGGCATTAGTATAGGCTGACACAGCACCATCGTAGTCTTTGGCGTAAAACAAAATACTGCCAAGCTTAGCCGCGTAGTCAGCGTTATCTGGGGCGCATTCAAAAGCCTTGCGATAATGCGCAATTGACTCTTTAACGTTGCCATACTTGTATAAATAATTAGCATAGGCGTATTCTAAGGCTGGATTATTAGGCGAAAGTTTCAGCAATGTCTGGTATTCTGCTACAGCCTGTTTATTTTGATGCTTAGCCAAATAAATCTTAAGCAATAAGTCATGGATGCGGACACGCTTATTTAGGTCAGACTCACTTTCACCGGCTGAGGCGTTAGTAACACTTAGGCTAAAAACGATTAGAAATAGATAAACAATTTTGTTCTTCATATTTTGTTGATCTCCTATTGGCCACTAGATTTATCGATTAAGTCGTAAATCTTATTCAAGTTCTCATCATTAGCTTCTTGCCTGCCGTAAGAACCTTCGAAAGTTTCATACATACCGTGTTTAGTCAAAGCGTTTTCGATAAATATTATCCACAAACTACCTGGTTTAGGCATAATATCTGAAGAAAATTTCCAGTTAGGCGGAGCCTGTGTATCCTTAGGTAAGTGGAAATCGTACCTAATGGGAAGACTTGCGTTTAAAGGCGGACCTTTCAGAACTTTCTTGATATGGTAATAAGCCTTGGGAGGGTGATTATATCTAATATCATCCGTTTTGTCGTAGCCTTCATACTGGGCTAACAGAATTGATTCTGATTTAAGAGCCGCTTCATAAGATTGACGATACTGTTCGACAATTTTTTTAGCGTCTTGGTCAGGGCGTTTAGCTGGATGGTAAATATCTTTAGGTGTTTCCTGGGCTTGATTTTCAGAATTTACAGGTGCCGACTTATCTAAATTTGTGACGCTAGAATTAGCTTGAGGACTGCTTGGGTTGGCTTGACTTGGACTACTAGAAGATGGCGGCGGGGTAGTTGTTTCGAGTTTTTTAGTTATAACCTCCTGCTCTTTATCTTTTTTAGATTGGGCCTCTTTATGTAGTTTCTCACTGGTTATATTTTTATCGATGTAGGTTAAAGCTGTTTTTAAATTTGCTTCAGCTTCATCATATTTACCCAAATGATACAAAGCTTCACCATAGTCAATAGTATAGTCTGGCTTATAGGCTGGGTCTAGACGAAAAATATTTTGAACAGCATAACTAACATCAGACCAGTTTTTTTGGTCAATCGAGGCATTTAATAGACCTATATAGAAGTCGACAAAATCAGGATTAACCGCTATGGCTTTTTTAAACTGCAATATAGCCGCTGACTTCTGACCGAGTTTGCTTAATTCAAGAGCCTTAGTATATATACGGGTCAAGGTAATAGAACCAGTTTCCCCCACAGCGTCGCTTTGCGACTGGTCAGCTTTAGCCGAACTAAGGTTCAGACAAAACAATATTAATAATAAAATGTATATCATTGACAGTCCTTTTAAATAATGAACAAAATTTAAAATTGAATAATTATTAAAGCTACTAAATTATATCAATAATTTTATTTTTTCACTTGGGTTTTATTATACAAGTCATAATATTCGTTATAAATCTCCCTTATATTTAAACCGAAAGCTTTATTGCTCGATTTTAGAGCCTGTATAACTTCTTTGTATAGTACTAAAGCCATTTTTACGTCACCAACTTTCACCATCATTCGAGCCAGGTTATATTTAGCGTTTAACGTTAAGGTTTCATTTTTATTGATTTGGGCAATTTCAATGGTTTTATATAGTGCATTTATAGCCTCATTGTATTCTTGACTAGCCTCATAAACCCCGGCTAGATTGTTTTGCGTAATACCCAGCCTTATATCATTTGGACCACAAAGGCTGGCAGCGGTTCTGGCCTGGTCAAAATAACCTTTGGCCAAACTTAAATTATGCTTTTGTAAATTTAGCAAACCTTCATGGTTTAACTTTGACCAATCTAAACTGGCCTTTTCTAAATTAGCCTTTTTTTGACTTGGACTCATTTGGCAGCCAACTAATATGAGGCTAAACACTAAAAAGACAAGACATAATTTTAGGTAGGTGAACATAGAATTTAAGCTTAAATAGTTGTCAAAAGGGTTAAATTTCATATACTGCTTAATTTTAAAGTGTAATAATAAGAATTTTGGAGTAAATTATGAAATCTTTCGTTAAAATTTTAAACCCTTTGGCAATTACGCTATCAATCTTGTCAAGCAGCTTAATTTTCCAGCTTAATTTAAAGGCTCATGAAAAAAGCGTCAAAAATCAAAACTCAGGTCAAGTACTCTTAAGTTCGAATAACGTTTTAACTTCAACATCATTCGACGTGAAAGGTTTTGACATAGTTGAAAATAAAGGTATGGTTATGGGTGTCATAGTTCGACGACCGACGATCGGACAAAACTTCAAAAGCAGTTTTCAAGGTTATCTAGCTGGCAACGTCAACGCCTACGTCCAGATGTGTGAGCAAGGAAGGGTAGAATCGTTTACTAAAATGATAAATGAAGCCAAATCCATAGGTGCTAACGGTATTGTCGGTGTCCGGTACGACAGCAACTCATTCAATGAAAGCAGCGACCAGTTTGCTAGCGAAATTATCTGCTACGGTACAGCCGTCGTTTTAAAACCGAGTAATTAGCTGGCTTTAGGTTTCCAGGTAACCGTACAAACGCCATTTTTACAATCACTATGGGTTTGTAGGTTAGTTGGTTTAGCTATTTTGCTAAGGTTATTGGTTTTCTTAGCTGACTTGTTAAATTTAGCGTTTAACTTGAAATTGCCTTTCATGATGGATACCTTTTGAAATCATTAAATAATAATAATAATAATATAGAATTATAATTAACTTTTTATTATTTAGCAAGTGAATTTTGGGAAAAATACGCAAAAATAAAATTAATTCTTAAAATTATTCAACGATCAACTCTATTTTAGTCCTTAAAATATTTTCAAAGTATTCACGTTTTTCCCGAAACGCCCATATTTCTGAATCAATAACGGCTTTGGGTTTGAGCTTGAGGTATATGCAATAATTTTGTTTAAGCGTTGTACTCATTTTGGATACAGTTGGCAGTACCTTAATATTGTCTATTAATTGTTTGTGAGAGCGGTCCATAGCTTCAGCCATGCGCAAGATTGCGCTTAATATCAAAACCACATTTTGACTATCCGGCATAAGGCTGTTATAAAATTGATGCGACTCTTTAGGGTAGGATCCGCGGTGGTATCTAGCGATATTAGCGATTAAATTAATCTCTTCTTCACTATGGCCAAGTAACCCAGAGTATTTTATAAGGTGAAACGAGTGTTTATGGTGTCCGTTTCGCGAGATAAAAACACCTATATCGTGCAATATGGCCGCTGACCATAATAAATGGGCCATACTTTCGTCTAAGTTATGCAATTTATTTTGGGTTTGTCGGAAAATTTCTACGGCCAAATAAGCAACTTGATTAGAATGGCTTAAGTCAGCGCAATAACGACTGGCCAAGTTAATTACGCTGGTTTGGCGAAAATCCTTAAAATGGTCAAATTTACTGTCGGTTAAATCATTGCGAATAAGGCTGTCAACCGTTAATCCCTCGCGTAAAGCCGAATTAGAAATTATAATATTTTTTACGCCTAGACAACGCATCGTTTCTATGGCTACGATAGCACCAGCTAAAATGGTCTTGTTGCGTTCGGCGCTTATACCTTTTATCTTTTTGTTCTTTATCGACCATTCTTCGATAAAGCCTAAAACGCTTTCCCAGTCGCCTAAACTGTGACAAGTCTGGTTTAATGTCTGATAATTAACCTTTTTAGTCAAATAGTTTAGTTTAGCGATAGCTTCTATAGTCCCTGACGATCCGATTAAAGTACATTTGTCAGGGTCAAAACCTAACTTCAAAATACGATTACAAGCTGGTTCTATAACGCCTTTAACGTGTTGGTGTAATTCGAAAATTTTAGCTTGTTTTATGGCCGAGTCACTAAAATAACGCTGCGTCAGTCTAGCACAACCAAGTTTATACGATTCGGCAAAATAAATTTTTTCTGCGTCTCCCAAAATCAGTTCTACAGAACCGCCACCAATGTCAACAATAGTAGATTTATCAACTAAATTGCCTATATTCCACAAAACACCCAAATATATGAGTCTAGCTTCTTCCTTGCCAGATATCATTTTAGCTTCAATTTTTAACGATTGACGGATGACTTCTAAAACTTGCTCACCATTTTTAGATTCACGAACAGCCGACGTAGCTACAGCCACAATGGAACTAGCGCCCAAAGAGCGTGCTTCGAAGCATAATTTGGTTAAAATATTTATGGTTGCTTTTAAGCTTTGCGAATTTATATAGTGCTCGTTGAGGCAACGCCTAAAAAAAGGCGTAAACTCTTTAACCGTAGCCAAAACTTCAAAATTATTGTATTTAGCTTTAAAAACTATCAAATGAAAGGAATTAGTCCCCATATCGATAAAGGCCATTACTGGACTATCTATAGATTTTTTGGCCGTGATTAGCTTAATATCAGTTTGAAGTTTAGTCATTGTATAAAGTTAAAGCATAATTTAAACTATAACAATACCCAAGAAAAAATATTTACATTAACGCTTTAAATCACTATCTTATAAAGTTTTTAACAAATTTTTAATAACCAAAAGAAGCATTGACAACAAGCCTGGATTACCAAACAGCAATATAGTTTTGTATCTTTGTATTACGCATAAACTACAATATCATTAATTATTTTTTATTTTTCATTTAAGCTCAAATCAATGCTTTTAGCCTAAAACATTTTATACAACCAATTTTTTGCCCGATTACCAAGTGTTGGTTAAGATTAGTCAATTAAATATTAGTAATCAAAACTATGGTAATCTTTGGTAAAAATAAAAGAATTAAATCGATTTAAAATTCGTAGTCGGTCATATTTAGTTAACGGATTGATTTAATTCCACTGGTGAATTTACTTGTTTAGGAGCAATTAAAATATGCAATCAGCACACAACTTTATTAAAGGTAAAACAGGCGTCTACAAATATATAAACAATTCATTTTTGTCTATTTTAGCCTTGATTTTGGCTACCAGTCAATGCGGTCTATCGGCATTGGCTAATGAACCCAATTTTAACCCTTCAATGTCCGCCAATTCAGCCAGTCACAGTCACAATGAAACTCCTAACGTTGTGGCAGACGCAGCCCATGCCTTAGCTTCGATCAATCCAAGTATCGTAAATCCCAACGTCGAAATTGGCAGTATTTTGAGTAACATTGTTCACTCGTCATTAAATCTAAATTCTATTCTACACGACGTCAATTCAGGTAGCTTAAATCACGCTACCAGTATTGCTATAGGCGATCATGACCTAACTGTAAACGCAAACCAATTTTTAACCCCAGCCGAAGCCATTGCCCTTAATCAGGTTTTAACGTCCAACCACCAGTCATTGGTTTTAGATTCTTTAGGCCAGGCTGTCGGTGGAAGTTTTAGCGCTTCTAACCTAGTATCTAACAGCGCTTCTTTGCTAATAAGCCACGGAGTAACTTTATACGACAATTCGAACGATCTAACTTTATCAGGCAACCTTGTCAACTTTGGCGATATCGTTGTTAACGGTACCGGTAACTTAGCTGCCAGCAACATTATAAATGCAAATGCGGCCATGATTTCTTCCAGTGGAGTTTTAGGTCTGACTACGCACGACTTAATCAACGAAGGGGCTATTTATGGCGCTAACGGGCTAAATATAAACGCCTCGACGATTTTTAACGCCGGAACTGTAGAAGCTCAACTTGGCAACATCAATATTGCCAGTTTAAACACCCTTGACGTTACCGGTACCAATAACAGCTTATTCGAAGCCAGTAATGGAAATATCACTATATCGACTTCAGCTAACATGAATTTAGTTGGGTCTAACTACTTAAGCCAGGCTTTAGACCTCAATGCTAGCTTGGGCAGTATCGAAGGAGTTATTGGCAATGTAAGCGGCGTTATAAATATTAACGCTAATTCTGCTCACTTGGCAACAACTTCTAACGACATGTTATTGGGTAACGACAAAGTCAATGGCGACCCTACCTACGTTAATACGCTTGGTGACATTTCTATTAACGGCGAGGTAAGCACTAATGGCAATAATTTAGCTGTAATTGCAGCTGGAAACATTAATATAGCCACAGGTTCTACAGGATTTATCAATACTTCCTCAGCTGCCGGGTCTTCTGGCAACGTCGTTATGATAGCCGGCCTTGGCAGCAATATAACTTACACTGGGTCTAATACAACTAACGGTATACCGACTCCAGGCACAGCCATTGGTAGCACAGAAACCGTGACTGTTTCTCTGGGCGCTACATCAAGCAACAGTGGCGGAAATATCGATTTAGTAACCAATAACGGTTTAACAACAAGTTCACCGGTAATTAATACAGCCAGCCAATTTACCAACGGCAATGGTGGCAGTGTAACGCTTTTAGCTGTTAGTAATGGGACAATTGGCGGCGAAGTCATCACCGGTTCGACTAACACGAATTATGGAATACTTACTGGTGGCAACGGAACTGGTAATAACGGAGACGTAACAATAATTGGTACAGCTACAAGCGGAACTGGCGTCAGTCTTGGCTATATCACGACAACCGGCGGCAGCGGTACTGGTGGCGACGTCAGTATTTACACGGCTCAGCCCAATTCAGCCTCATTAACCTTCGACTCAACAGGAGCATTCACTGGTGGTACAATAACCCCTAATTTGGCGTCTATAGAACCAGCCAGCGTCGTTCTAAACGGTAATATCATTACCAGTACCAGTAGCAATACCATTACCATCGAAGCTGGCACAACTGTAACGTCTTCGAGCAATTTATTGACCGGTAACTCCCTGGTCTTAACGTCAGGGTCGGGAGATTTTGGCAGTTTCAGCCAAAACGCCCAGTTAAACGTTGGTAATTTAACTTTAAACGTAACTGGCAACGCTTACCTAACCGACTACGCCTCGTCTGTTAACGTCAACATTAGTAGTGTCGGGGCAACTAATACCTTTGAACTAACCATGAATAATAGCGTCAGTGGCAGTATAAACGTTACGGGTTTACTCCAAGCTGGTCCAGATAACGGAACAGGAAATGTTATATTAACAGCCAGCGGATCTGGAACAATAGAAACACCATCGTCCGGAGATATAGTCCAGGCTGGCAGCGTTACCTTAAATACGGCTGGCGGCGATATTGGTAGTATTACAGGCAATTTTATGCAAATCGATACGACCTACTTAAGTGTCAATACGCTAAATAATGGGTCCAATTTAGGCAGTGCCATGTTAACTAACGCCAATACGGCAGTTAGCTACTTAAATGCAAGTTCTGTAGGTAATAATGGAGAATTATTTCTTTCTACCAGCGCTGGCTTGATTATTAACGGCTTAATTAGTGCTGGCGGCATAGGTGGTTCGACTTCAGGCATGATTATACTCGACGTTTTTGGCGGAACTATAACTACACAGGCAGCTAGCGACATACTTGTGGCCGGAAGTCAGATTTCCTTCCAAACTAACGGTTATAATATTGGTTCAGCTAGCCAGTCCATTTTGACCAGCACAGGTCACCTATATATTAACACTCTAAATAGTGGGGCAACAACTGGCAGCACCTACGTTAATAATGTTAGCAATAACACAGTTTACATTGATGCAGCCAGTGTGGCAGCCAACGGAACCTTGCAAGTGACTAGTAATGGCGATATGGTAATTAACGGGAATTTAACAGCCGGAACCGATAGTGGTCTTGGTGTAATCAATTTAATAGCCACAGGCTCCGCCACGATAACGACCAATAGCCCAAGCGACACGGTGACAGCAGGGTTGGTAAATCTAACGACTAATGGCAGTGATATCGGCAGTTTATCGCAAGGATTCCAAATAGACGCCAATAGTGTTAGCGTTACAACAGGTGGTATAAACGGTAGCGCCTACATTCAAGATATCAGCGCCAATAACGTAACTATCGTTAACGCCATAGTCGGGTCTAACAGTTCTGACACGTTTGGTTTGAGTGCGGTAAATAACAGTACTGGGTATATTTATACAGCCACAGGGATAGCTATCGAAGCACCCAACGTTATAATAGCCTCGGTTAGCGGCAATATAGGTTCATTAACCCAGTTATTTAGCATTAACGCTACCGGTGTTACTTTAAACGCTACGTCTAACAGCGTCTATGCTACC
>JAJYFO010000064.1 GCA_021785395.1 bacterium
TCCGATCTTGTTTATCGAGGCTGTCGCCTTTTCTGACTAGATCGTTTTTAGCTAAAGTGACGCTTCCTTTAACTTTATGTGATACCTGTTGTTCTGGAGTAATTAATAGAATTCTTCGCTCATCTGATTTCGACAGCTGGACTCTGGCTGCTGTTTTAGTCAGTACCTGGGTTATAGCAATTGGACTATTAGACTCAATGACCTGACCGTCTTCTACTTTGAGCAAGGTTATATTTAAATCGCTCTCACGACGTAAAAGAACGTTTTCTTGAACGACAACCCTTAAGTCATCGGTAATTTCAACTATCCCTTTTAAATTAGCTAAATATCCTTGCATGTTCAATACAAGGCTAGTTCTGGTTAATTCACCACCGTGGAATTTACGGACTTTTTCGCGGTCTTTGTAAAGCAGTTGAGTAACTGGTCGCAGAGAAATTTTTTCATCAGTAGCATGGTGTTTGAATTTTGTTTCTTTAGTTGCGATGAAATATTCTTGAATAGGTCTTAGGATTAAAATCATTGAACCGTCTTCTTTTTGTATTATATTGGCTACTTTACGCTCTTGCGCTACCATATCGGTAATAATTTCTTGTCCAACATCGATTAACTGACCATCGTTAACTTTAATATCGTATGGGTCATTAATAAAAATAGGTTCACCAGGGCGAATAACTACTTCGTGGACAATGTCGTTATCGGCTATAATTTCAACGACACCGTCCATATGAGCAAAAACATCTTTAACGATTTCTTGACCAGCTGTTACCAGATCTCCGGTATCGCACATTTTTAAACTAATGTCTTTAGAGACAAAATGGACTTCTTCAGGGACAAACAGTAAATTACCTGGTTTGGTAATAACGCGTCTATCGTCGATTTCTACACCATCATAAAATATTTCACCACCGCTGGTTACAGCTGTAGATCCGTCGTCAATTAATTCAGCGATGATTTTTCCGTTTTCGACAATTTCATCCTGGGCTACTTTAATGACAAAGGTTTCGTCGGATTTTTTTACTTTCCAAACAGGGCCTTGTTTACCAGCTTCTAAAATAGCGTTGTTGGCTCCAACACTTGCTGTGACAACATTAATTTCTTTACCCTTAACGACTTTTTGCATATTTTTGCCGTTAACTTTAACCGTTTCAGTTTCGATTTCACCACCAAAACGAACTTGCCCACCGTGTTCTACACTTATGGTAATTTCTGCCAAGACATCGCCACTTTTTACGTCTTGTTCGTCTTTTACCGTTAATTTGGCACCAGTTGGCAGGTTGTAAACGTCACCTTCTAAAACCCAGATAATACCACCTTTGTTAGCGGTGCGAGAAATATTACCTTGCCTATCACGCTTCTCATCAGCTGTAAAATTGCTAAACAGTACACGTCCGGATATATCCGCAGTGATATCTTGGGTAGCTCTTTCGGTAAGGTTTTTCTTAGCACCAGGTGGGTCAAACTCGGCAATAATATCGTTGGCGTGAACTTTACTGCCAGATTTAATCAACATCAAACTTCCGGTAGGAACGTTAATCGATTCTTCCTTGGTATCAGTAATTAATTTTACGACACCATCTTTGGTGGTTTGTTCGACCACGTCACCGTAGGCAGTTCTGAACGAACGACTAGCGATTTTATAACTTATGGTACCATCATGGCTGACTTTTATTTGGTTGCGTCCACCACCGCTAGCAACGGCTCCACCGGTATGGAAAGTTCTCATGGTAAGCTGGGTTCCAGGTTCACCAATAGACTGAGCAGCAATGATACCAATAGCTTCACCAATATCGACAAGACGGTTAGCTGTCATCGACCAGCCATAGCATTTCTGACACACGCCCCACTGGCTGTCACATGTTAGCGCAGAGCGAACCATAACTTCAGGTTTGGCTTTTAACAAGCCGTCAAGTCGATTCGATAGAATTCGGTCTACTAAAGTACCAGCTTTGGCTATTAACTCACCCGTTTCAGGATGGATTATATCGCAGGCTACTGTGCGTCCGTAAACTCTTTCTGACAATTTTACAACAGCCTTGTCGCCTTCCATAATTGGCTTGACGCTTATGTACTTTGTCGTTTTACAGTCTTTATCTTTAATAATTACGTCCTGGGCAACGTCGACGAGCCTACGGGTTAAGTAACCGCTGTCGGCTGTTTTCAAAGCTGTATCAACCAGACCTTTTCTAGCTCCATAACTCGATATAATATATTCAGTTACATTAAGACCTTCTCTAAAATTAGTTTTGATCGGCAAATGGATAATTTTACCTTGCGAATCAGCCATCAAGCCACGCATTCCGACTAGCTGACGAACTTGGGATAAATTACCCCGAGCTCCAGAAAAGGCCATCATGTAAACAGGATTCAAGCGGTCAAAATTGTCAACTACGTCTTTAGTCAATTGGTCAGTAGTGGCCGACCAGGTATCGATAACTTTATTGTACCTTTCAACAGCCGTGATTTCACCTAACTCATAGCGTTTTTGAGCTGCTTCGACTTCTTTTTCAGCGCTACTAATTAATTCTTTCTTCGATTTAGGAACGTCTAAATCGTCGATTGACACTGTTACACCAGCTTGTGTGGCGTAGTGAAAACCCAAGTCTTTTAAAGAGTTGGCCAATTCCTGGGTTCTGGCTGTGCCAAATTTTTCATAAATCTCAGCCAAAAAAGACCCCAATTCTTTTTTGCTCATAATTTTATTGATAAAAGGTATATGCTGTTTACTTTCTCTAGTTGATACCATTTTTTTTATTCCTTTGAAAAATACGATAAATAAATTGTTTCTATTACTTGGTTAAAAGCGCGTTGCGCACTACTTCATTAAATAAAACCCGTCCTGTGGTAGTTTCAATCATTTGTCCGTCGTTATCACGCACTTTGATTTTGGCGTGCAGATCGAGAACTCCAGCGTCAAAGGCTGATCTGGCGTCTTCTAAGCTAAAAAAGCGCATACCTGCACCTTTGCAAACTTTAGGGTTGCCAGACTCGGGTTTTTCAATCGTTAGGTAATATAGACCTAAAACCATATCCTGCGAAGGAGTTATAGTTGGTTTGCCGGTTGCTGGCAATAACACGTTATTAGAAGCAAGCATTAACATATGGGCTTCGGCCTGGGCTTCAACCGATAGAGGTACGTGAACGGCCATTTGGTCGCCGTCGAAGTCGGCGTTAAAAGCCGCACATACCAATGGATGCAGCTGTATCGCCCGTCCTTCCACCAGAACCGGTTCGAAAGCCTGGATCCCGAGTCTATGTAGGGTAGGTGCTCGGTTTAATAGTACGGGGTGGCCTTGAATTACTTCTTCTAGAACCGCCCAGACTAATTCGTGCCCTCTTTCAATCTGTTTTTTAGCCGATTTTATGTTTTGTACAATCTGGCGTTCGATAAGTTTATTAATGACAAAGGGTTTAAACAGCTCTAAAGCCATTTCACGCGGCAAGCCGCATTGGTGTAATTTCAAACTAGGGCCAACGACAATTACCGACCGACCTGAGTAATCTACACGTTTGCCAAGCAGGTTTTGACGAAATCGACCCTGTTTGCCTTCAATAATATTAGATAAAGATTTTAACGGCCGGTTGTTTGGACCAACGACGACTCGGCCACGACGGCCATTATCTATTAAAGCGTCGACGGCTTCTTGTAGCATACGCTTTTCGTTGCGCACGATAATTTCGGGGGCTCCCATTTCAATGAGCCTGGCCAAGCGGTTATTTCTATTTATCACCCTTCTATACAGGTCGTTTAAGTCAGAAGTAGCAAAACGGCCGCCGTCTAGCTGGACCATTGGGCGCAAATCGGGAGGAGTTACCGGTAATATTTCTAATATCATCCAGGTAGGGTCGGTCAACGAATTGGTTAATGACTCTACCAGGCGCAAACGCTTAATAATTTTGGCTCGTTTTTGTTGAGAACCACCCGACTGAGCCAATTCATCCCTTAGTTGAACCGACAAGTCTTTTAAGCCTGGTAAGCCTAGAACTTTACCGCGGTCGATTAAATTTTCGGCCTTTTCATAAACGGGTTTGGCCAATTCGTGCAATAGCTGTTTAATAGCTTCGGCGCCAATGCCTAAGTCAAACTGCAAATTGGGGTCGTCAGACAACCTTAAATACTCTTCTTCGTTGATGAGCTGGTATTTTTGTAAATCTGGGCAATTGCCAGGGTCGGTTACGATATAGGCGTTAAAATAAACGACCTGTTCAAGGTCTTTTAAGGGGATGTCCAAAAGTAAGCCGATGTAACTAGGAATACCTTTGAGAAACCAGATATGGCTAACCGGAGCGGCCAGCTTAATATGACCCATACGATGGCGGCGAACCTTGCTGTCGGTTACTTCAACGCCACAGCGCTCGCAGGTAATACCGCGGTGTCGCACCCGCTTATATTTTCCGCAATAACATTCCCAGTCTTTGGATGGTCCAAAAATGCGTTCACAAAAGAGACCGTCTTTTTCAGCCTTTAGAGTGCGGTAATTTATAGTTTCAGGTTTAGTCACCTCACCTTTAGACCAACTTAAAACCCTTTCTGGGGATGCTATGCCGATTTTTATATAATCAAAGCGATCAATGCTGGTAGCCATAAGAAATAAAGACCTCCAATTTATAATGGGTTAATTTAAAATTTAGTTACAAGTAAATGCATATAATTTGAAAATGATTTATAAGCAAGCTGGTTAGATTTCTTCAAATACATCAGCTGAAATCTGTTCTTCGTCTAACGGTGAAATTAAATCGGTTAAGGGTATGTCAATATCCTCTTCCAGAGTATCAGCCGATTCCTCTTCATCTTCTTCGTCTGGCAGGCTAGCAACACTAGCTGTACCATTAACAGCTAAATCACTGGCTTCGACAATCGATAGACCAAGGTCTTCTTCAGACTCATCGTCGATGAGTTCGTTGTCGATATCTGTTTCGCCACCACCAATTAGGTTAAATCCGACAAAGTCGCCACTTGGTGTATCTACTGAACCCAATGATTTTAAGCCAAGATTGGCCATTTCAGTGTCGAGTCCAATTTCACCAAATGGACTCAAGCGCTTAGGTGGTCTTGATTTGACTTCTTCTACTTCAACCATAAGGTCTATTTCAACTTCATGACCGTCTTCTGATTTTTTCGCAACGGTTACATCAAGGCCAATCGACTGCAATTCGCGGACTAGAACCTTAAACGATTCAGGAATACCAGGGCTTCTTAGGTTTTCACCTTTAACTATCGACTCGTAAGCCCTAGACCGCCCGTTAACGTCGTCTGACTTAATAGTCAGCATTTCTTGCAGCGAATAGGCTGCCCCGAAGGCTTCTAGAGCCCAGCATTCCATTTCTCCTAGCCGTTGTCCACCAAACTGTGCCTTGCCGCCCAGTGGTTGCTGGGTAACCAAGGAGTACGGACCAGTGGATCTGGCATGGATTTTATCGTCCACCAAGTGAACCAGTTTCATCATATAAATTTTACCGACCGAAACTGGATAATCGAAAGCGTCCCCGGTCCGACCATCGTAAAGTGTCACTTTACCGTCGTCACCGATCCACTCAATATTATTCATTTCTTTACCAGCTTTGACTTCACTATGGACAAATTTAGTGGAAGCTTCCTTGTCATACATTTCGTCGAATGGTGGTACTTCATAAATTTTACCGGTTAGCATAGCAGCCAATCCAAGCAGAGTTTCAAAAGTCTGACCAACATTCATACGACTTGGCACGCCTAGTGGATTCAAGACAATATCGACCGGACTGCCGTCTGGTAAGAATGGCATATCTTCAACCGGCAAAATCCTGGCTACAATACCTTTGTTTCCGTGACGGCCGGCTACTTTATCGCCAACACTAACTTTACGTTTTTGGGCGACGTACACCCTTACGACTTTATTCGATACCGGTGGCAATTCATCACCTTTATCACGGTCGAAAACTTTAACGTCAACGACCCTACCACCTTCACCATGAGGCACTCGCAGAGAGTTATCACGAACGTCACGAGCCTTTTCACCAAATATCGCTCGCAATAATTTTTCTTCAGGTGGATGCTCTGATTCGCCTTTGGGAGTAATTTTACCCACTAGGATATCGTCAGGATAAACACGCGAACCAATTCTAACTATGCCATTTTCGTCAAGATGCCGCAAGGATTCTTCCGAAACATTAGGCACTTCACGGGTTATTTCTTCAGGCCCTAATTTAGTTGAACGCGCGTCACTTTCGAGTTTTTCAATATGAATAGACGTTAATACGTCGTCATAAACTAGCCTTCTGCTAATTAAAATGGCGTCTTCAAAGTTATACCCTTCCCATGGCATGAAAGCAACTAACAAATTTCGTCCAACCGCCAATTCGCCGCTATTAGTAGCCGCACCATCGGCAATAATTTGACCTGGGACGACTTTCTGCCCTATTTCAACGAAGGGTTTTTGGTTTAGGCAAGTATCCTGGTTAGAGCGTTGGAACTTAGCCAAATTGTATCGGACTAAATTACCCTGGTTATCTCTAATGTGGATCGTTGTAGCTGAAACGTATTCAACCGTACCTTCGGTCTTAGACAGTAAAACCATACCCGAGTCACGAGCCGCATGCCTTTCGATACCGGTGGCAACTAGAGGTCTTTCTGTTCTGACTAAAGGCACTGACTGGCGCTGCATGTTAGAACCCATAAGAGCACGGTTAGCGTCGTCGTGTTCTAAAAATGGTATCAAAGCCGTTCCAACCGAGATAATCTGAATCGGACTTACGCCCACGTAGTCTACTTGATCCGGAGGAGCTTCGATAAATTCAGCTTTGTAGCGCACTGGAACCAACGGTGTCAAGAACTTACCGTTTTTATCCACAGATACGTCACCAGGTGCTACACGGTAATTGTCTTCTTCATCGGCCGTTAAATACTCAACTTCTTTGCCGACGATACCGTTAATAACCCTGTGGTAGGGTGTTTCGATAAATCCATACTCATTAACCCTGGCATGCGTAGCCAGAGACCCTATCAAACCGGCATTGGGACCTTCTGGCGTTTCAACCGGACAAATACGCCCGTAATGCGATGGATGGATGTCTCGAACCGCAAAGCCAGCACGCTCCCTAGATAAACCACCAGGGCCCAGGGCCGACAGGCGTCGTTTATGCGTTAATTCAGCTAAAGGGTTAGTCTGGTCCATAAACTGCGATAATTGCGACGACCCAAAAAACTCACGTATCGCCGCTACTAATGGCTTGGTATTAAGCAGGTTAGCTGGAGTTAAAGAATCAGCGTCCTGAAGCGTCATACGTTCTCTGACAATTCTTTCCAGGCGGCTTAAACCTACCCTGAATTGGTTCTGTAACAATTCTCCGACACAGCGAATACGGCGATTGCCGAGGTGGTCGATATCGTCGACCTGACCTTCGTCGTAATTAAGACCGATTAAATAGTCTATCGAAGCGACAATATCTTCACGGGTTAAGGTTCTAGTCGACTCAGATATATTTAGGCCGAGTTTCTTATTCATTTTATAACGGCCGACTTTACCCAAGTCATAACGCTTGTCGTCAAAAAAGCGACTGTCAATAATGCTTTGACCGCCGGCTACCGATGGCGGGTCGCCTGGTCGCAATTTACGGTAGACTTCGATTAATGACTCATCACGGGTTTTAGTAGGGTCTTTGTCAAAGGTTTTCTTCAAGAAATCGTGATGCCTGAACATACCTTCCATTTCAGAATCGCTATAGCCCAGAGCACGCAATAAAGTTGTGGCTGGAAGTTTGCGGTTTTTGTCGATTTTAACGTAAATAACGTCGTTAGTGTCAGTTTCAAATTTTAACCAGGCACCACGGTTGGGGATTAACGTAGCCGAAAAGGTTCGTTTACCGTTTTGGTCGATTTCGCGCTTGTAGTAAATGCCAGGGCTTCTGACAATTTGGCTTACAACAACGCGCTCGGCGCCATTTATGATAAAAGTACCGCGGTCCGTCATCATGGGTATGTCACCCACGTAAATTTCTTGTTCTTTGATGTCACCAATTTCACGGTTGACCAGACGCATTTGTATCCTTAGCTTTTTGGTGAAACTGGATTCAAGCGTTCTAGCTTCTTCGGCCGTTTTGGGTTTATTGGGCTCAGTGTGTTCTTCAAAAGAGTAACTCGGTAGAAAGTGCAATTCCAAGCGACCGGTGTAGTCTTTGATCGGACTAAAAGCCTTCAATTCTTCACCTAAACCTTCGCTTATAAACCATTTGAACGAACTTTTTTGAATTTCGGCTAAATCTGGAAGATCTGCAATATGAGAACTGCCGACCCCAAAGGTTCGGACGCGTTCGATTAATTTTGATGTCATTGATATCCCCTAAAGTAACAGCTAGCTAATCATGCCCTTACGTGTAAGTATGCAATTTTGATTTAGATACAAACATATGGATTATTTATTTTAATTCCTTTTTAGTTTTTAAACTTGCTTGTAAGTAGCTTTGGCGAAAAATTTTAGATAATATTTTTTTAACCTCCCTTATATTCAGTAAATATAAGGTTTTTATTTTTAATAATTATTAAATATATGAAGAACATTAGTTAACAATCTGCCAAAAATATGTATAAATTATTAAGGCTCTAGGCTTGGGTTCGGTTTTAAAGTGGCTATCAATAACTTTCGTCGTTGTAAGCCTATATCTATTGACAGTTTGGCAATAACCTAATGAATATATGTTAACCAGGTTACGATACCGTCTAAAAAGTTTACTAGTTCATGGGGATAGTTTCTTACTGGTGTAAGGCTCAGTCTTCAAAACTGCTGTTGGGACTATAAAACCCAGGATAGGTTCGATTCCTATCTATCCCCGCCAAAAGCAAAAAAATATTTTGACAAAACATATTAAATTGTATTAATATAGTCGAGAGTCATTATCTAGAAAGGCCGTTACTATAAGTATTAATCAAAAAATTTTCGACCTATTGGAAGAATTTTTTGTTTATTTAGAGCTCGAACGCAATTATTCAGACAAGACGATTAAAGCCTATGGTCTTGACGTAGGCCAGCTTTTGTCGCATTTACTGGCTGATTCGCTAGAGGACATCGAGACACATGATGAGTTGTACGGTAAATTACAGAACTCAGAAATTACGACTATCCGTAAATATTTAAACGAATTAAGCTTGAATTACAGTCGTTCGAGCTATGCTCGAAAACTATCTGGGTGTAGAATTTTCTTTAATTTCCTGTTACGCCAGAAAAAAATTGACTTTAATCCGTTTAATTCAATAAAATCACCAAAAATAACTAGAAAACTTCCCAACCTGCTTTTACCCAGTGAAATTAGCAAATTAACCAAAGCCTGTAAGAATCAAAAACTGGGTCTAAGGGACAAAGCCATTATTGAAGTTTTTTATGCTTCGGGCATCAGAGTTAGTGAACTAGTTAATTTAAGGCTCGGCGATTATAACGAGGATAGCCATGAATTACTTGTTTATGGAAAAGGTAGTAAAGAAAGGCTCGTACTTTTGACGAGTGAAGCTAAAACTATATTGGATGAATACCTAACAAGCCTTAGACCATTATTAACGAAGGACTTTAAGCACGACTATATTTTTGTAAATCGCAACGGCCAAAAATTATCCCAGCGTAGTATTGAGCGAATGATAGCTAAATATGCAAGCCTGGCTTCAATATTAAAACCAGTTTCACCACATACTTTAAGGCATTCATTTGCTACCCATTTGCTTGAAGGTGGAGCTGATTTAAGAATTGTTCAGGATTTATTGGGGCATTCGTCGATTAGCACAACACAAATTTACACGCATGTATCGCTTGAGCGTCTAAAACGAATCCATAATTTATACCATCCCAGACCGCAATTATAAATTTGCTATCACGTTAACGTTATTTCATAGAACCTGTTGGTAACGATTTTAGATAAACTAAATTTAATCTGTTTTAGCTAGTACGGTATTTTTACATACGCTGCTACAACATTATATATATAATGATGACTAAGGTATAATTATCTTTAGAAACTTCAAATTTGATCTTATATAATGAAATTGAATGAAATTCTTAGACTTGTCAATCCAATGAAAGTTTTAAATGGCTAGAAAACGTAAACCAAAATTTAGCGCAGTAAAATTTTTTCTTTTTATAGTTTTTATTGGCCTGTGCGCCGTAGCCTTAATAGGCTATGTATACTATCAAAAAATAAAAAATGAATTACCTAGTGTTTCGATCGTCGAAAATTATCGACCTATAGAATCGATTGAAATCCTTGACCGCAACGATCACCAGGTATGTATCATTGAAGGAGACGACTCCAGGCGTATTGTACCTTTGAATCAAATTTCCAACCAGATGCAACAAGCCATGCTGGCAGCCGAAGACCATTATTTCTTTGAACACCATGGAATTAATTTCGTAAGTATTTTTCGAGCCTTGATGGTTAACCTGCAAGCACACAAGGTTGTCGAGGGCGGTTCAACCATAACGCAGCAACTGGTAAAGAATTTATTTTTTGGTGATAGCGGTCGAACCTACGACCGAAAAATTAAAGAGGCACTTGTATCATACGAAATTGAACAAAAATACTCCAAAGAGAAAATTTTAGAGATGTATCTAAATCAAGTTTATTTTGGCAATAATGCTTATGGAATTGAAAAGGCCGCCTGGAAGTACTTCGATTGCTCAAGCAGTCAGTTAGATCTAGCCCAATCAGCTTTTTTAGCGTGTTTAGTCAAGTCTCCTTCTTCGCTTGGCAGTAAGTCTAACCGAGCCAAAGCGCTCGAAAACCAAAAAGAAATTTTGGCCAAAATGGTCGAATACGGTTATATAACTAAAACGCAATACAATAAAGCCGTTAAGGAAAAACTTGTATTTAAAAGTGGCAGTAATCCTTATTCTAAGTATCCGTACTATATAAGTTACGTAGTTGAGCTTTTAAAGGCACGTTTTGGCGAAAACGATTTGCGCCACCAAGGTTTAAAAGTTTATACTAATTTAGACCCGATAGCCCAAACCATCGCTGAAAAAACGTTAAATGAAGGGATTGCAAAAGCCCCCAAGGGTATTTCACAAGGAGCCTTGGTATCGATAAACGTTAATGACGGAGCTGTTTTGGCTATGGTAGGTGGAGTTGGTGACTACTGGAAGTCACAATTTAATAGAGCCTCAAACCCTCACACAATAGGCTCTGCTTTCAAGCCATTTGTATACTTAACTGGTATCCTTCAAGATAAAATTGACAGTGATACAATTATAGAAGATTCACCAGTTACGATTAAACAAGCCTGGGGACTGCCAGATTATTCACCTAAAAATTATGACCACCGCTATTTGGGAAAAATTACGGTAGCCAGAGCCATAGCTGGGTCTAGAAATGTTCCAGCCATTAAAATTGCCCAGTTAGTAGGCGTTGACAATATTATTGAAACAGCCAAACAAGCTGGTGTAGACGCAAAAATGGAACCCAATTTATCAATAGCGTTAGGGTCATGCGCTATAAGTCCGTTAAATATTGCTTGCGCTTATAGTACATTTGCCCGCTATGGTATAAGGGTTGAGCCTAACGTGATAAGGCGTATAGAAACTTATGGTGGAAATGTTCTTTTTAATGGTGAATATAAGTCCGATAGAGTTTTTCCCCAGGAAAAAGTATCACAACTTATAGAACTTATGGTTGGAGTTGTTAAATATGGTACTGGTCGCGGTGCCCAGCTAGCCGACCGGCCTGTGGCGGGCAAAACTGGTACGGCTGATCAATCTAGGGATATTTGGTTCGTCGGCTTTACCCCAGATTTGGTAACCAGTACTTGGGCCGGCAATGACCAAAATTTGCCAATAGCCGGGTCGCACGTTACCGGTGGTGATATAATGGCTCAAATCTGGCGTAAATATAATGAAGAGTATTATAAAACGCATTTAACACCAGTTGGTAAATTTATTCTGGTCAAACACGAAGCTAAAAAAGTACTGGCGCAAGACAGCTCACAGGAAAACCTGGATAATAACTTAAATAATAATTTAAAAAATAATACCAATGAAAATGGACAGTTAGAAAAAGACGATATTATAAAACTTTTAAAGTCTAGCGATGAGAATATTGACCCAAAACTCAAAAAGGAACAACTGGATATAATTAAAAATGAAAATTCTAAAAACGATTCTGTTGAAGAAATAAACCAATAATTAAATTAAGCAGAAAGGAAATTAACGATGGATAAAGTTAAATTTAAACAATCTCGGGCGATAATAGCTTGGCCTGCGATTATGCTTAGCGTTTTATTATTTTTATTTATACTGACGCGCAATACCACTTATCCAGGCTATAACTTATGTTTGAACGGTGAAGCTTCTCTATCTGGAGCCAAAGTTTATATCGATGGGGTTTTTGTTGGCAATTTAAAAAATAATAATGAAAACAATTTAAGCGGAAGCTGTCTATGCCTTAACGTAAAAAATGGCAAACATAACCTAGAAGTTAAAAAGCTTGGCTATGGTAGTCTTAGCAAAGATTTTGTCATGAAAAATGAAGCCTATATTGGTATTAACTTAAAGCCTGACGATAATTAATTTTTTTAGCGTTATTACATACAAGGATGTTTAATTATAGATACTTTATTAAATTCTAAATTTACCGGTCTAATTGGAATAATATTTATTTTATCGCTGGCGTTTATATTATCGAATGACCGCAAATCAATAAACTTACGCCTAGTAATTACAGGTTTAACGCTGCAGATAATTCTGGCTATATTTGTTTTAAAAATCGAATTTGGCCAGGTTTTATTCAAGCAAATCGGTGACATGATTACAAGCTTACTTGGCTTTTCAGATGAAGGAGCTGGTTTTGTCTTTGGTTTTTTAGTAAAACAACCCGATAAACTTAAAGAAATTTTTGGGGAGGGTTCACAATATATTTTTGCCTTTAGGGTGGTGCCGACTATAATTTTTGTGTCTAGTCTGGTTAGTATATCTTATTATCTAGGTATAATGCAGACAGTAGTTAAAATTGTCGCCAAGTTTGTCGCTTTTCTTATGGGAGCCAGCGGCAGCGAAGCCCTATCTAACGCCGCTTCTGTTTTTGTGGGTCAGGTTGAAGCGCAGTTATTGATTAAACCCTACGTTGCTTCTATGACCAAATCCGA
>JAJYFO010000065.1 GCA_021785395.1 bacterium
CCTTAGGCAGGTTAGTCGAGATAACTGACACAAATAATAGCACAGGTGCGACTTCAACCAGGCAATTTATCTGGTGCGGCAATTCTATGTGCGAAGCTCGTGACGAAAACAATGCTTTAGTGACGCAATATTTTAACTATGGACAAATAAGTTACAGTGGTAGCACTGGTACTAATTATTACATAACACGCGATGAACTAAATTCAGTTCGGGAGGTGACCGATGGCAAAGGAAACTTGATAACACAATATAACTACACGCCGTATGGCAATGTCACAGTCAACTCGGGTACTAGCGGTCAGGTAGCGAGCATTACCAGTGACTTTCAATACGCTGGCTACTACTACCACGCTGCTAGCGGCCTTAACATAACGCTCAACCGAGCCTACAGTACATTCCTAGGCCGCTGGCTCACGCGAGATCCTATTGGTGAAGCTGGCGGCATTAATTTGTACGGGTATGTTGGCGGGGATCCTGTGAGGTGGACTGATCCGAGTGGTGAAAAACCTTATTCTCTTGAATATGCTACTGAAGAAGCTGCTGTTACTGCAGGATTAACTGAAAATAACTTACAGTCAGAATCAGCTAAACAACATAAAGAATCTGGTTTTTATACTTATAAATTCCCACATTGTACGAAACATGCATACAGTATGCCATTTATGGCTTCCACTTCTAATAAAATTACAGCTCAAGAATGGATTACTGGTCAATCTGGTATACCTGAAGGGGCAGAAATAACAAGTTTTGTTCATACACATCCTGATCTTGCACCATTTGGATATAATATTCTTGAATTCTTAGGTTTTAGAGGGTATTTTACATTTTCACCACAAGATATTGCTGGTGCCAATATCCATAACATTGATGCCTATATATCAAACCAATATGGTCAAATTAGATTTTATTCTCCAAATAGTTCAAGCGACCAAATTATTTCTGGTCCACCAGAACCTGGACCTAGATCGTTTAAATAAAATATGAAAAAAATTTATTTATCAATAATTTTATTATTTTTTTTAAACGTAACAACTTATATGTTAGTTAGCAATTTTTATAGGTTTAATATAAACAAAAATGATTTTGTTGATTATTATCCTTTAGTTTCTATGTACAAATTAACTATGTACCCAAAAAGATATGATCATAAAAACATCAAAGTCACAGGATTTTTAAGCCTCTTATTTGAAGATGAACATTTATATTTTACTAAGGAAGACGCTATATATTTAAATTACACAAATTCAATAAATTTTCAATCTGATTTCAACAAAACTATTAAAACTGAAAACATATTAATTTCATTTAACCCGATTATATTATTTAGAAATTTTATAAGTTGGCTGGTTGTTGAACCTGCTTATAAAAACATTTCAAATTTTAATTACAATTATGTAACGATAGTTGGTAACTACTCTGCAAGTGATAATACATTAAATAGTATCACCTTTATTAAAAAAATCATAAAAAAAGATGAATTTGGCTGTATTTATAGGGGAAATTAATTGAAAGTTTTATCTTGCAAGAATATTACATATATATTAATTTTTTTCTTTAGTTTTAATTGTGCTGCAGCACGTAATAGAATTTTATTTTTAGAAAAACGTGTTTCTGTTTTAAAATTAATAGTTGACCCTGAAAAGTATGATAAGAAATATGTTTATGCTATTGGGTACCTTAAATTTGTTGATTATAAACCAAGGCTGTATCTTTATAAAGAATTTTCTGATTATGAAATCAATGAAAATAGTGTTTTGATTGATAAATCATTTAAAATTGATTTATTTAAATATAACAATAAATTTGTTTTTGTTGGTGGTACTTTTGATTCGAATTCAAATTCTCTTATAAACGCGAACGATATTCAAGAATTTCATGAATACATGCACCCATGATTTATGAGTTACCACCCTATAAGTAGGCAAGAAAATCATAAACAACAAACACTAGTAAAAAAAATAATATGGAGGATCGCAACATCAAAACTAATAATAGCACAGGTGCGACTTCAACCAGGCAGTTTATCTGGTGCGGCAATGCTATGTGCGAAGCTCGAGACGAAAACAATGCTTTAGTGACGCAATATTTTAACTATGGACAAATAAGTTACAGTGGTAGCACTGGAACAAATTATTACATAACACGCGATGAACTTAATACAGTTCGGGAGGTGACCGATGGCAAAGGAAACTTGATAACACAATATAACTACACGCCGTATGGCAACGTCAAGGCTAATTCAGGAACTAGCGGTCTGGTAGTTGGCATTACCAGTGACTTTCAATACGCTGGCTACTACTACCACGCAGCTAGTAGCCTTAACATAACGCTTAACCGAGCCTACAGCCAATTATCACCCATGGAGTTATAATAGGTTATTTAATAATTGTAGAAACTATGCAAATAATAACTATAATGATGCTAAATCAAAGGCTATTAATTATAATGTTTCATTCCAGGTCGTTCGTTAATATATATGAATAAAATTTCTGATTGGTTTATTGATTTTTTTAATTCAAAAAGACAATTTAAATTGTTTAAATTGATTTTATTTTTAATTTTTTTTTTCAGGTAATTAATCAAATTTCAATTGGTATTTACATAAGTATTTTTGGTTTTATATCAGGTTATTTTCAGAATTTGGGACCAGAATTAGTGCCATTATCTGAAAATCTTTTTTCAATATCTTTGATAATAGTAGTAAATCTATTATTAAATTTTTTATTTAACTTTGAATGTAAAGATAAAATAACTTTGATTGTAAATAAAAAATCAACTTTTATTTCATTAGATAATCTAATAATTTTAAAAATTGTTTATACAATATTTTTTTTAATTTTAGTTAATAATCTGAAAGCTCATGAATTACAAGACTTTAAACACAATACCTTAGATAATATTAAACTTATTAATAATAATGCTACTCTTAACCCTAAGTATATCCAAAACGTTTTCATTGACAATTATTCACTTATTATATACTACATAATTTTTGAAATAGTACTTGAAAAATTTTTTGGGGCTTTGGAATTTAAAAACAACTATTCGGTTTTCAAAAATATTTTATTGCTTTTAAAATCTAAATTATTCCGTTGGACTAACGTGTATTTAATGTATGCTTTTAACAGCCTAATTCTTTTTGATACTATCTATACAATTACTATTGATAATTTTTACAAAATTTATACTGTATCTGAAGTGACACTTAAAAATGTATCTAATCATATTATTACAACTGGAAATTTAAAATATATACAAAAATCTATTGATTCAAGATATAGCAACCAAGCAGATTGTGTTACCAGTTATTTAGTACCACAATTACTGCCGAAGCAAAATTGCAAATTCGTATTTATGCAAAATACGAAACCGTCTATAGATAAAGTCGTTGTCGAAGAACTTGCTGTAGATATTAATCTTGATGATGGTAAAAAAATACAAAAAATAATAAAATTTCCATTTTTATATAATTTGAAATTGATTCAGTTAGACGACTGTTACGAAAGATTTAAGCATATCAACGTAAATGAGGTTAATAAGCTATCTGATAAAGATAAAAATTTTAATTTGGAAGAAAATTCAGATAAATATTTTATCAGACTACGTTATTATATGAAAATGTATGATTTTGCAATATTAAAATATTTCCTTAATAACATTCAGAATCAAAATTGTTATAACAAAGAAATAATTGTCGAAGATAATATGATTACAGTAAAACCCATACCTTAAAATATTGATAATTAATTCAAAGATAAATTAATTAACATACTTTACTGTTATTCTTGCTAAAATCAAAATAAAGGTTGATAAAATGAGTAAAAATCAAAAATTTATCCACAAATCAGGTCATAACGCCTCGAAATTTAATAAATCAGTATTAAATATAGTAGTCAATGACGCTGGTCTTAGCGGTGGGTCAGCTACAGTCAGCTACACCGTATTAAGTAGCGATACTAAAACATCTATTGCCAGTAATTTAACTAGCGCTATAAACAATAATGCAAGCTTATAAACTATTGGTGTCACGGCCACAAGCTATAACAACGGAATTGTAATAGCGTCAGCTTCGACTAATATCCCAAGGTATTGTATTAAATTAGATTTTTAAGCCTATTTAAATTAGCCATATTTATAGAGATTTTACCTAAACTTGGTTCAAACTCGTTATATGGTCCGTGACAGTCTGAGCCACCGGTAGCTAGTAGGTTAAATTCTTTGGCCATATCAAAATAATATTTACATAAATTGTTACTATGGTTGGGGTGAAAAACTTCTATCCCTGATAAACCATATTTTTTGAAAATCGGTAAAGACTTTCGTAGATTATGTCCTAAATACATCGGATGAGCCAATACCGCAATACCATTAGCCTTATTTATAGTGTCTATGACTTCAAGCGTCGGTAAAATATCCCTTATAACGTAGTATTTAGACTTAGAGTTTATAAATTCGGCGTACACTGATTCTAGACTTTTGCCTGGCAAAAGTTTCAAAATAGCTTTTGTAAGGTGGGCTGTGCCTATAGACTGACCAATACTTAAATCTGTTATAGTGTCAATATCTATTTTAAGGTTACTAGAAATGCTTGCAATATTTTCGAGAATTTTTTTACTTTGTCTATAGCGAGCTTGGCGATGAAATTCTAGTTGTTTTAACAAATTTTTATTGTTAATATCGATAAAATAACCTAAAATATGTAGATCGTGGTTAATCGAATCAAAACTATATAAAGAATTGATTTCTACAGCTGGGATTATCTCAATTTTGTCTTTGGCATAATTTAAAGCTGGTTTAATACCGCTTATAGTATCATGGTCGCTTATGGCGATATGTGTTAATTTTTGTTTTATAGCATAATCTACAATATTTTCTACCGACCATGTACCGTCAGAGTAGTTAGAATGAATGTGTAAGTCGCAAGTCATATTTTAGTTAATTTGCATTAAGAAACCAATTTAATAATAATTATAATATCGTCTTGTGGGTTTAATTTGGATAGTTCTAATGATAAAAGCCCTAATACTTGCTCAATATTTATCAACATACTAAGGTCAATTAGTTTAGTCTTGGTTAAAATGATAACACCGGGAATAACTTTTCCGCTATCACCCCAATTAGAATAGTCTTCTATTAATTTGGCAACTTTGTCGTAAGTCTCACTAACATGGCATTTAAGACTAATGCCGTGTCTGCATTTATACCTTATAATTCCTTTTTGATTGATTATGATAAGAGGTGTGTATAAACTTTTGAAAATATTAAATATTTTTTTGACTTCTTTTAAAGAATAGACTTGGAACATTTCATTAGACGTCAACACCTTTAAATTGTCATTTTTGGTATCTAATGCG
Organism: bacterium; assembly: GCA_021785395.1. Taxonomy (GTDB): domain Bacteria; phylum Cyanobacteriota; class Vampirovibrionia; order Obscuribacterales; family JAKAZS01; genus JAKAZS01. The sequence goes on from JAJYFO010000065.1 coordinate 5,355, forward strand.
TTGGCTATAAGATTCAGCTTATCAGATTCAGTTAGCCCGATCAAACTTTGCTTATTTTTAAGACTAGATAGATTTGCTCCGCAGCCGTCAATTTTTAATATATTATTGCGACTATCGATTTCAACGCTAATTTCAATTGTGTCAGGGTCAGCTCCCATATCTAATAGAGATTTTTCAATTTTTTGTCTGTATTCTATTATTTCTTGGTTGCTTGGGTTTATGGCTGATTTTTCAAAACTATCTCGCAGCAAAGCAATGGCTACACCAATGGCTGAAATAACGTCATTATTTTGGGCTAATTGATAGTTGTAATTTAATTTTTTAGCTAGATAAGATACTAGTGCACTGGCACCACCACCGCCACCATAAATAATAAGTGTATTTTTGTCAAGCGAGTAAAGTTTAATAAGACTATTTATAATTTTCAAACATTCGATACTGGCTATGTCTAAAATTGACTTAGCTATATTTAAATAGTCAGTTTTTAAATAGTCGGATAACATTTCTATAAATGTTTTAATAGTAATCGAATCCGAATAGGCATTGTCGCCAACTGGTACAATTCCAAGAATATTGGCTGCGCAAGTGGTAGTAAGGGCAACTTTGGTATTTTCAGAATTAGAGAATACCAGGTAGTCGCTTGGATCATTGGCTTTTGGGCTAATTAATTCAAGTTTAAAATTATCCACTTTGCCATTATAGAACGATGCATAGTGACACCCAGCTATATGTGCGCTTCTTGGACCTATATGGGTAATTTTTTTATTACTTATTCTTGGCATAGACCCGCCGCCGATACCGATTGTCCTTATATCAATAGTTTTGGTGTATAATTTATTTCCGCCAATTTGGGCATATCGCAGTTGTGCCTGTCCGTTTTTGATTACACTGATATCGCTGCTCGTTCCGCCTACTTCTACAAAAACACCGTCTGAAATGTTTAAATAAATTGTAGCTGCCGCTACTCCAGAAGCTGGTCCTGATAAAACTGTCAAAATTGGTTTTTGGCGCATGGCTTCTAGATCCATTACCCCGCCGTCAGAACGCATTATCATTATAGGTGCCTTGATATTAGCTTTTTTAATCGATGCTTGAGTTAAATTAGCGCTTTCGAGCATTTTGGGTAACATTGCGGCATTTATTACGGCTGTCATTGTTCTAGCTTTTAACCCGTATAGCTGGCTTACTTGTGTTCCAGTTGTAGATAGATAATTATTTTTGACGGCAATATCTAATACGCTTTTTTCTAATTCGCTAAAATCAGTTCCGTAGGCTGAAGTTATGGCTATAGCTTGGGCTCCTTGATTAGAAAGCGATTCAAGTTTGCTTAAAACAATATTTTCGTCGATTCCGTTGTCAATATTTATGAATTCATGGCAGGTTTCTAAATGTTTATGATTGTCAAGTTGAATTTTGCCAAATTTCGTAATTGCATTGGTTATAAATTTAAGGTCACTGGTTGCCATGGCAAGTATACCAACTTTAGCCAGGTCGCCTTCTAAAAGCGCATTGGTTGCTTGAGTGGTACTATAGGCGATAAAATTTACGTCGTCGGGTTTGATATTGGCAATTTTTAGTAATTTGTCCAATACCTCAATAATTCCGATGGCAACGCCAACTTCGTGCGTAGTCAAAACTTTGGCTTTGGCTAAAAGCTCATAACTAAGGCCGTCTAAGGCCACAGCGTGCGTGAATGTACCGCCAACGTCAATGCCAATTCTGTATTTAGTCTGAATGTCAGTCAAATTTATTTTATCCTAAGCGTTACCATTGAACGTACCCTTGGCAAACTGCCAAAATTAAGCCACCGACAACCATAAGCCACGTATATGGTAGAGTTTTTAGAAGCAAGCTTTGCGTTTCTAAGCCAAGATAATTTGCTATCCAAATGTTTTGAGTATTGGTAGGGTCGCAAACCCCTTGAATTTGTCCAACCGACATAAGCATCCCCATAAGGGCTTTATTAGATAATTTACCCGATTTGTTAATTAAACTGGCTACTGCCCCTCCCATACCCCAAAGATTTAGCGGGCCTCGATATAGAGCCAATGGAGCTAAGATAGTAAAAGTTATTATATACATTATGGCGTTATGGGGAATTATCAAATTAATGATGGGGTTAATCCTTTGACTTACTGATTGGCTGGTTACACTGTTTAATAGCATGCCAATACCTATCATTAAAAATACGGCCGGAATAACTTTACTAATTCCGTCAATAATGGATGATGTTAATAGCTGGATACTTTTATCGCACCAGGTAATGGTAACACAAAAAGCAATTGCTATTACAAAGGCCGTTATAAATGGCCACTTAAATAATAATACCAGTACCAAAGGAATAAACGGAATAAGCATGCTTAGGTTATTAATATTAGTGTTATTTTTAAGTTTGCGTGAAATAGCATAAATTATACTCAAGCCAAATAAAATAAACGTATAAAGATAAGATTCATCAGTATATTTATCAAGTGATAGTTTAAAATTAAAATTATTTATATTAAAGAATAATATTCCAACTCCAAAGAATAAAACTAAAAAATAAATAAGATTTTTGCGGATATTCTCTCTTAACTCGACCATTAAAAATATAAGCAGAATCAAAAAATATAAGAGTGAAAAAGGAATCACGAATTTTATTATTTCATTGGGGTTTATCTTTAAAACATCTATATATAACTGCCATCCAGCAAAATTATAAATTCCACCTAAACTTATGGAAAAAAGGAAAATACCACCAGCTACCCTTGGTGGTATCGATAATGATAGCATTACCGGTAATACTATGGTTCCTACCATAATAACTGCACCAAGACCACCAATCGTCGAAAACAAAACACTTGTAACTATAATTATAAAAAAAGACATAATGACTGGGTTGTCACTGGCAAATTCAGCTGTAAATTTAATAAATTTAGAAGCTATATTGTGCTTTATTATAAGTTCAGCCAAGATGGCACCAAATAATGTCGTTGTATAGGTATTGGCTAATTTAGTGCTACCATTATTAATAATTTTTTCAGCTATTTCATTGTTAGGAACACCGCATACCAGGGCTATGACAATAGCAAGAATAGGCAAGGTAACCAGTGCTGACAAAATGCGAAAATGCATTAATAAGGCCGCAGCTATAAAAATCAGTACAATAATGAGAGAATTGACAATATTTAAAGTATCAGCCATGGACTAACAATCTTCCATTATTTCAATACTGTTTCCGCTTGGATCGCTAATGTATACCGATTTGGTTCCGTCACGATGGGTTTTAAGCTCACCATAATTTCTAGCGTTAACCTTTTTCAAGCCTATATGATTTGGGTGCTGTTTTTTTTGGACAAAGGCCAGGTTAATATTGTTAAATTTCAGCATGGCCCAAGTTTCATCTTGATAACTAACCTGGCAGTTGAAATTATTTAGATACCATTTGACAGATTCTTTAATATCATTAACTGTAATAGCTATGTGATCAATCGTTTCTAAGTTTTGTTTGTTGTCGTCTTTTGCCATGGGTAATTTATAAAAAGAACGGTAAGTTTAGTTTAGTCAAAGTAAAGAGTATTAGCATAATCTTAATAATATCAGATAAGCGCTCTTAAATGACTATAATAAGGAACCAGTGGCTAAATTTTTGCATTTATTTAGCGTTTATATAAAAAAGACTATAATTTTATATATTTATGCCCAAGTCCATGTATAATTTACCAAGTAGTAGTGTTCTAAGAAGCGTAAAATCCAAAATATATGAAAAAAATTGCCATAGGCTCTGACCACGGTGGTTACCAATTAAAGGAAGTTTTAAAAAAATACTTAGTCGACCTTGGTCATAACGTAGAAGATTACGGTACTTTTGATGAAAAATCGTGCGATTATCCTGATTTTGCAAAATTAGTAGCTTTGGCAGTTGCTGAGAAAAAGTCTGAAATTGGGATTCTTGTTTGTGGCAGCGGTGTTGGTGTTACCGTAACGGCTAATAAAATACCGGGAATTAGAGCTTGTCTATGCCATGATACATTTTCAGCTCGCCAAGGTGTCGAAGACGATGACATGAACGTACTTTGCCTAGGCGGCAGGGTAATTGGTAGCGAATTGGCCAAGGATTTGGTAAACGCTTTTATCAATGCTAAATTTTCTAACCTTGAGCGCCATAAGCGTCGTTTAAATAAGGTTTTAGACCTTGACAAGGTTAAGTATTCGGTTAATTAAATCGGTTAATTGGGGGATGGTTAAACTAGTCATATGAGTTATGCAATATTAGGTCTGGTAGCGGGAATTTTTAGTGGTGTTGTCGGCGTTGGCGGGGGAATGATTTTAGTACCGGCTCTGGTTTTTATTTTTAAAATGTCGCAGCACCAAGCCCAAGGCACGACTCTGGCACTGATGATTCCTCCGATTGGTCTTTTGGCGGTACTAGACTATTATAAACACGGCTATGTCGATATAAAAGCTGCCGCTTTTATTTGTCTAGGATTTTTTATAGGTGGTTTTTTTGGCGCTAAAATAGCTAACCACATTTCTAATGAAATGCTAAGTAAAATTTTTGGTTTGTCTATGGTGGTTTTAGGTCTAAAAATGATCTTAGGTAAATAGTTAAAAGTTAGTATTTTCTAGGTAGTCTTTTAGGTTTTTGTGAAATTTTGAATAAGGAAATTATAGTGATGAAAAATAAAAAAAATCCGGCGGTTCTAACCAATAATTCTGTAAAAATGGTTAGCTCGATGAATAATATTAAAGAGTATAAGCTAAGTAACGGGTTAAAAGTCTTAACCGTAGAGGACCATATGGCGCCAGTTGTTACCGTTATGGTTTTATTTAAAGTCGGTTCGCGTAACGAGGCGGTTGGTCACACTGGCTCAACCCACTTTTTAGAACATATGCTATTTAAAGGTACAAAAAAGCACAATCCAGAGCTAGGCAACGGTATCGACGAAATATTAACCCAAATTGGTGGCCATTGGAACGCTACTACCTGGTTCGACCGAACTACTTACTACGAAGTCGTCCCTAAAGAACATTTAAAACTATGCTTAAAACTCGAAGCCGACCGTATGCGTAATTTACTCTTGCGCCAAGAAGACCACGATAGCGAAATGACGGTAGTGCGCAATGAATTAGAACGCGGCGAAAACTATCCTGAAGACGCGCTCGATAAAGAAATGTACGCTGTAGCATTTCGTGAACACCCTTACCATCACCCGACTATTGGTTGGCGAAGCGACGTTGAAGGTGTATCGATGGATAAATTGCGTGATTTTTATAACACCTATTATTGGCCGGATAACGCCTGTTTGATTATCGCTGGTGACTTTGATAATAATGAAGCGCTTGATTATGCCGTTAAGTATTTTGGCAAGATAAAATCAAGTCCTAAACCTATACCTCAAGTCTACACGGTTGAGCCGGCCCAGGAAGGCAAACGTACTTTTGAAATTAAAAGGGTAGGCGACTTGGCAAGAGTATGGCTGGGTTTTCATGTACCAGAAGCTAAGCACAAAGATACCTATACATTGGGTTTGATCAAGCATTTGCTTGGTGGCAGTAATGAAAGAGCCAGCCGTTTATACAAACGACTTATTGATACCAATATGGCTTGCGATGTATTTACCCGACACGACGATTTGAAAGATCCGGCTCTATTTATAATTGGCGCCATGGTTAACGACGATGTAAATCCCAAAGACGTAGAAGAAGTTATAATCGACGAATTGAATAAACTAGCTACGGTAGAAGTGCCAGAAGCCGAAATTAGAACGCATAAAATAGCCAATCAAAAGGGCACAATACTGTCTACGGCTAAATCTAGTAGTCTGGCTTTTATTTTAGCTGAGGCCGAGTCTAAGGTTGACTGGCAATGGGTAATCAACTATGATGAAAACTTTGATAAGATTACGGCCAGCGACATAATGCAAGTGGCTAAAAAATACTTTAAACCCAATAATCAAACGACTGGTTATTTTACACCGGTAACACCAGAAGTACTGGTCGAAATTAAAAACGAAGAACCGCAACTCAAAATAGCTAGTACTGACAGCAAAAAGCCTCATAAAGAAAGTAAGATTAGAGGCTTTGTACCTAAAATTACGCCTTTAGAATTAAAAGACGAAATCGATTCTAGTACCGATTTTAGCAAAAGAGCCAAGGTGCATGTATTTAAAAACGGTTTAAAACTTATATTTCTACCGACACCACAGGCTAAGGCCTGTGGCATAGCTGGAACTATTAAGGCTTATAATCCTGAAATATTATCCAAAAATTCAAATATTCCCGATATGACAGCCGAATTATTAGCTAGTGGTTCAAAAAATTATTCTAAAGAAGCCATTGCTAAAATCTTAGAAGAAATGGCAATTCCTAGTGGGCTTGATTTTAGCGCGGATAAATTTAAAGTTAATTTTAGCACTTTACTGGTTAATAGCGACCTAGAAAAATACTTGGAATTGCTTTTTGATATAATCAGACAACCAAAATTCTTAGACGAAGAAATCGAAAAAAGCAAAATTGAATGGACTAATCATTTGAACGAAGCCCAGCATAACACTAGGTTTATGGCTAGCAATCGGTTTAAACAGTTGATTTATCCAAGTAACCATGCCTATTATGAAAAACCAGTTGTCGATTTAATAAATGACTTACAGTCAATCGGCCACAAAGACCTTAAAAATTTCCACCATAAACATTATGCTCCCGATTCATGTATTATAACTATAGTCGGCGATTTGGATTTTGAAAAGTTAAAGTCTGTAATTGAAAAATTAACGCATAGTTGGGAAGGGAAAGATTCAACCGTTCTATCTGTCGGTGATGTAAGCCTACCTGAAAAAATTGCCCGCGAATTCGTAAATATTCCCAATAAAACCAGCAGTGATGTAATTATGGGTCACTGCCTTAACTTAAAGCGCACTGATAGCGACTATTTTGCCTTGCGCGTAGGTAATACAGCTTTGGGTGGCGACACTATAACGGCTCGCTTGGGTCATGTCGTAAGGGTTAAAGCAGGTCTTACCTACGGTATTTATTCGGGTATATCTAACGTTTATTTGGGCTACGGCAATTGGACCGTAAGCCTTACGGTTAACCCTAAAAACGTCGATAAGTCAATTGACCTAACCTACCAGGTTTTGCACGATTTTATTGATAAAGGCATCAGTAAAAATGAGTTGGCCAAAGAAATTCGCAAGGCCTCAGGCTCTTTTAAAGTCGGACTAGCTTCGCCTGTAGCTTTGGCTCAGGTTATGGCTGAGCTTGAATTTTATGGATTGGGCTTAGGTGAACTCGATAAAATCGTCGAACAATACCAAAGCCTCACCGTGAAACAGGTTAACGCGGCTATTAAAAAACACCTTCACCCTGACAAAACGGTTTTGGTAACGGCCGGAAGCGTAGTTTAATTTAAAAATTATAAATCTATTTTTTTAGACCGTCATATTTAGCTTTGTCGGCCTGGCAACTTTAATATGGCGATTGTCACTTAAGCACTGGTTCATTAATGCATTCCAAAATTGAATTTTGTATAATAGTATTTTACATTATTGCGCGGTGATAAATATTAAATTTAATTGGGAACTAAATTATTCAAGTTGTGGTTTTTTAGATATTGGATAAAATCGGCTTTTAAATCATCGCCATTATTGTCTTTATTAATTGGCGAAAATATTTTGGCTAAAAATCTAAAATACACCATT
>JAJYFO010000066.1 GCA_021785395.1 bacterium
GGCAGCCATGATTGCGTACAACGACATAAACAATGGAGCTTTCACTGGAACGATAACAACTCCAGCCTTGGCTTTAGATTCTTTAAATGGCAGCATCGGATACACTACATCAACAAGCACCGTTACGCCATTCAATACCAATGTTGCAACGTTAACAGCTGACGCCGTCAATGGAAATGTATATATAAATGATTCGGCGACCAGCACCGTAACTTTAGCCAATGAAACGATAACCAACGGATCTGGAACTGTCCTCAACCTAGTAAATCAAGCTAATACTACAACCGGCACATACAGCGTTGCTACAAGCAATGCAGACTTATTAACCAACGCCAGCTCTACCGGAATCGTTGGGTCAGATATTAAAGCCAATATAATCATCTTAGCTGCGGTTAATTCTACTCAAACAGCCATAGTAAACATTGGGAATAAAATTATAGCAACCACGCAGCTGGGCATAATTTCAAGTGGTTCAATAAATAATTCAACAACCAACAATAATATTTCATCACCAGATATTGCTCTCGATTCTTTAAATGGCAGCATTGGAAGCAGTACTAATTCCCTGAATATTCAAGCTTCAAGACTGTCGCTACAAGCCAGCAATTCAAATGTATATGTGTTTGATACTGTGTCGAACCCTTCTAATGGCACTGTAAATCTCATTAATCAGTCACTAACAGCAGCTAGCGGAATTAAATACAACATAGATAATTTGGCAAATTCTTCAAACGGAACGTATAATGTCGCTACTGACTTTGCAAACTCTCTATCTAATTCTGCCATCGGTGGTTTTAATGGTTCTGCAATCACAGCTAATAACATTGTTCTTGTAGCAATTAATTCGAGTAATAATGCTACGGTGAATCTTAGCAACCCAGTTACAGGTACTACATCAGTTGCGATTATTTCGAGTGGTTCTATTCTGACGACAACATTAAATAATGAAATCAGTGCGCCTCATATTGGATTACTATCATTTAACGGTAGTATAGGAAGCAGTAATTCACCTATCACAACTAATGCTCAGTATTTATCGGCGGACCCGCCAAGTGAAGATAACGATAATTCTGGTTCGGTCTATGTTGTTGACACAGCCACCAAAGCAGTTACGCTCCTTACGCAGTCATTTTATTCGGCCAACGGAAATACTTATGTTATCGAAAATGATGCCGGATCAGTAAACGGTGTATATAATTTGGCAACTACGCAAACAAATAATCTATCCGTATTATCGCCTATTTCAGCTAATCAGATAATTATTACAGCTACTAACGGTAATAACAATGCTGCGATTAATCTGAGTTCTAGCTTGACAGCTGGTACAAGTGTGGCTTTGGTTTCTGATGCAACAATTTCAAACTCTAATTTAAGTAATAACTTATCGGCTCCCACCGTTATTTTAGATTCTTTATCTGGCAGTGTTGGTAGCATTAATAGCCCAGTAAGCACGTCTGCCAGTAATTTATCTATCCAAGCTAATAATGGTTCGGTATACGCTTTGGATAACAATTCGAATAATGTAAATCTGGTTGACCAGAGCGTTAGTTCAGTTAATGGTAATACCTATAACATTGGTAACAGTGCCAATTCCGTCAATGGAACGTACAATGTTGCGACTTCAAACGCCGACATTCTTTCAAATTCTAATTCGGGTAGTTTAACAGGATCTTCTATTTCAGCTGATAATGTTGTTCTTACAGCCATAAATTCCGCTAATACAGCTTCTGTGATTTTAAATAATACTATTAGTGCTGCTAATTCCCTAGCTATTATTTCTAGTAATAACATTAATAATTCTACTTTGAACAATAATGCCAATTCGCCTGACTTGGCTTTTGACTCTCTTTCTGGAAGTCTCGGTAGCGCGTCGTCGCCATTGGCTATTAATTCGTCTACTTTATCGCTGCAGGCTGCTAATGGCTCTGTTTACGCTGTTGATTCGAGCACAAGCCCTGTTATACTTAGTTCGCAAGTTGTTAACTCGGCTAATCAAAACAGTTACTCAATTGGTAATAACAGTAGTCTGTTTAATGGTGTTTATAATGTTGCCAGCATTAATGCAAATTCAATGTCAAATACATCGAGTATTAGCGCCAATTCTATAGTTCTAGCAGCTACTAATAATGCCAATTCGGCTGTTTATGTATTATCAGCCCCAATAAATGCTGTAAGTACGGCTGCGATCATTGCTAATCAAAATATTGAAACGACAAACGCTACAAATTCTATAAGCGCTGCTTCGACTGGTTTAGATTCACTCAATGGTAGTATTGGTAGTTTAAATAGTCCGATTGTTACAAACGCTAGTAACCTTGCTTTGAGCTCAAGCAAAGGTTCGGATTTTGTGCTTGATAATTCATCGACAGCCCTCAATTTAGTACAAATTCATGCAAGTTCTTCTAATGGTAATAATTACTTGATTGGTAATATAGCTTCTCCTAAAGATGGAACATACAATTTGGCTACTACTTTAGCGCCAAGTCTAAATGTGAATTCGCCTCTATCAGCTAACAATTTAGTTTTAGCTGCTACCAACCCTGGTAATTTTGCAACAATTAATTTTAATTCTTCCGTTAATGCTTCAACGGCTGCTGTTATTTCAAGCGGTAGCATTAGTAATTCAACATTAAACAATAACCTCAATTCAACTACTATTGGTTTCGATTCAATAAACGGAAGTGTTGGAACGCTAAGTAATCCAATAACTACAACGGCTATAAATATTGCAAGTTCAGCCTCGACAGGAACATCTTATTTCCAAGTGGCTGACCCTAATAGTGTTAACTTAACGCCTTTAACAGCTAATTCGACTAATGGTAGCGTTTACGTAATTGGTACAAGTAATATAACTATTAATGGTGGCAGCTCAAACAATTCGGGTTCCAGTAATGCTCTGTCTACTGATGGTTCGGTCATTGGTACCGACAAAACCAGAGCCTTATTCTATCCCTTAAATTCACTTATGTTATCTGCTTTAGGCTGTATGCCTGCTGCAGCTTTGAATCCTGCTACGGCTCCAGGCGTTTATATCGTCTGTACAAAAATTAATCAACCGTTTTATTTTGAAAATGACCCTAAAGCATTGATTTTAGGAGTGCCCGGTACCGTATTTAGCCCATCGTCTAATAATTCTGTTAATTTAAAAATTGGTAAAGTAATCGTTTTAACTGGCGATAATGCTCTTAATATTGTATCTGCCAATTCTAGCTCTTTAATACCTGCCCATGCTTCAGCTATAGTATCTTTGAACGATAATAATCAAGTTAGAGTGGCTTCATTAACTGGTTCTAATGTTAATGTTGCTATAAATAATTCTAATTCTTCATTTAGTATAACTCCGGGCAAAGAAATAATTATTTCTAAAAATGATGAATCACAAGAGAATATTTTGGATAAAGAAAGTGGTATTAACCGTCAATTATTGACACAACAAAATCTTGATGACCTTGGACTTACTGTCAGTCAGGCTAGCGTTGATAGTAAGGCTTTGGCTAATACAACAGCTATCATGATGTGGAATATAGACTGTTTTACCGGTAATATTTTAATGCGCGTTCAAGAATTTAAAAACGATTTAAATCAACCAATAACTGGTGTGAATAATCAAAATAATTTAAATTCACAAATCTCTAAACCTGATTCAAATAATATTACTGGCTTTATTAATAGAGCTAATAATAATACCAATAAATATGTAGAAGTAAGCTATAGCAATGTAAAAAACAATAATGTAGAAACTGTCGATAGCTTGCACAAATTAAAATTCGCTAAAGGTATCTTAGTTTATAATAATACTAGCACTGTTGCTCTTGACCCAAGCCAGTCGCAAGTGGAATTAATTAACGGTGAAGTCTTGCTCAATCCTGGAACTGATGCCACTATAAATGTAGCCAACCATAACATTACCGTTAAAGCTAATACGATTGCCCTTGTCTCTTGTAGAGATGGCAATATTATTGTGCGTAATCTTTACGATGTTGCTAAACATGGTGTTTTAATTGACCATCATGTTAAAAACGCCAAGTTGTTTGAACTTAATTACGGCAATGAAGCTATAATAAGCAAGGTTAAAACAAATGTGCAAGATGTCTTGCATAATGAAGCTGTAGGGCGCCGCAATATCCGGCTTGAATATTTAAATAATGATAAAATGTTAATTCACAGTGAAATTTCTATGGTAAATTTGTTTAGTCAAAGCCCTATTTTATCGCTATTATTTGAAGCAAAAGGTCATGAAGCTAAAGTATTAAGAGATCGTATTATTAAAATGGCAGCCTGCTTGCAGATGGTAACAGTTAACCATGGGTATTACTCTAAGCTTTAATTTAGATGTAAATATTGAAATCGTCCTATAATATTATAGAGAAATGAGGTAATGAAAATTTTAAATGAAAAATATATTTAATTTTACGCTTGTAATTGCTTTATTAGCCATTGTTTTAATTGAAAATAAAGCAATTAGTTCAAATGGTGCTATAGTTGTTCATTCAAATCAACCTAATGATACTAGAATGGCCAACACCTACATAAAAGATGGTTTAAACCATTCACCTCCTTTGGTCTGGTCAAAAGTACCCAATTCAGCTAAAAGCTTGGCTCTTATTTGCGCCGACCCTGATGCTCCTTGTGGCACCTGGATTCATTGGGTGGCTTGGAATATCGCTGCCAACGTTAATTCGTTGGAAGAAGCCTGTCCTAAATTACCGCGTTTGCCTAACGGTATTTGTCAGGGACGAAATAGTTTTGGTTTGATTGGCTATGACGGTCCAAGTCCACCGCCAGGTAAATTGCATCATTATAACTTTACTATTTATGCTTTAGACCGTCAGTTAAACTTAAATCCTGGCAGCAGTTATAACGACCTTGCTAAGGCAATGAAAGACCATATATTAGCCCACGGCACATACACAGGAACTTTTTCAAGATAGTTACATGTTTTTTTAGGCGTAATAAATTTATTCTTTATTACGCCTAAAGATATTGTATTAATTACACTTTTGTCTATTACCTAAAAAAGAATTCTCGAAAAGGGGGTTGAACTACTGATATATATAGTAGTTTATAGCTATTATCGCACTCTTGATGCTGCCCAAATTATCTAAGGGTTTAACAAAGCTACTTTATTTCACTAGATTTCTGTTCATTTGCCTATAATTTTATCTAGGGAAATCGAACTGGTACCCTTTTTTAATAAAGTCAGGAATTATTTGTTTTAAGGCCGAAACGGTTTGGTCACGGTTGCCACCCCCGTCGTGCATGAGTATTACTCCACCAGGTTTAAATTCTGTTTTAATGGAGTTTAAAATTGACGCAACGCCTGGTCTTGCCCAATCTCTGGTATCAACAGACCAGCCAAGCGGTTCAAGCCCCCACGAAGCTGCTAATTCACGCACATGTGGACTCCATGCACCACCAGGAGCTCTGTAATAGTCGATTTTGGCATTAGGGGCGATTTGTTCTAATAATTCTTTATCACCTAAGATTTCGTGTTTGATGTCTTTGTCACTTTTAGAAGGAAGTCTTTCATCATGCGTCATAGTATGGTCGCATAGTTTGTTGCCACTAGCAACGATATCTTTTACAAGATAAGGAAATTTCTTGGCCTCTTCGCCAATTATGCAAAACGTAGCTTTAATATGGTATTTATTCAGAATCCCTAAAATTTCTGGCGTGTATTTTGGACTTGGTCCATCGTCAAAGGTTAAAGCTACCCAGTTGCCAGTTTTATGCTTGGTGTGGTCTTGTATACTGTCTGAAACTTGAGATTTAGCTTCGACACTTGTTTTTTCGTAAACTTGTTTAGATAATGACTTAACATTTTCTAATTTGGCCGTTTTTTTGTTTGGTGAATTCTCAATTTTATCGAACATGTATATTACCCTAGAGTTATTTAAATTTCATTTTTATTGAAATTATCAATTTTGTAATTAGGGAAAATACGAAATTATGTAAATTTTAAAGTCTAAAAAATAAAAAAATTAATTAAAATTCTAAATTTTAGTTAATTAGACTTATCAATTCAAGGCATAAACTATTCCAACTCATGAATTGAGGCGCCCATAATGGTTCGCCGGTGTTGGCGTCATAGTTTTCGTACATGGTATTATGAGTTTTGATTACATTTTGAACCGTCGTTAAAATCTTTTCTATTAAAGTGATAGCTTTATTTTTATATTTGGTGTTAATTAAATACCTTAAAATTAAAGCATTAGGCAAAACCCAAACTGGCCCTTGCCAGTTTGAAACGATAGCTCGACCATAGAGACCTCGTCTGGCCTGATTATATAACACTTCGCTTTTAGACATAGAGCTTAGGCCGCAGGGCTGATTAAAGTGGGTTTGTGATAAAATATAATTCTCTATGATATTATTACTGGCGACTTCATCGCTAATACCATAAATGACGGGTAAAAGATTTGTCCAGCTTTTTATTTTAATTACTTCTTGGTTGCGTTTGTCGATATTATAATAAAAATTTTCTTTGCTGTCATACATTAAAAAATTGATTTTGGCTTTTAGATTATCGGCCATTTTTTTGTATTTTATGCTTAGGTCGGAATTTTGGGCAGTCTGACATAGTTTAGTCATGGCTATATATTCACCGTATAAATAACAGTTTATATCGACTGCTAAAATGTGGCTATCAGGAAAAATACCAACGTCTTTGTTTTCGTCCTTACTGGCTTCGATAGGATAAATTAGTGCTAGGTTGTCATCTACACCGCTTTCAAGTACATTGCGCCAGCTGTATAAGCCCAGTTTATCTAGCCTAAAGCGTTCAAAATAGCCTAAGTAACAGTCCAAATCGTTGATATATTTAAAATAATTTTGATTCTTAGATTTTTCATATCCAAAATAAAGCGTTTGCGCCAAAAATGGCTTGCACATGTCGCCGGTATCCCAGGTTCTGCTACCAGTAACGGTTCTAGGTATATAGCCATTTGCTTCTTTTAAATTCAAAAAATTGCTAATAGTGTCTTCTATTAAGTAGTCGATACCCATATATGTCATGGCTTGACTGAAAAAACAAGCGTCCCAATCGTACATCTGAGCATAGTGACCTACACTCGACCTTAACGCTACTTTGCTTGTATCATCACTACCAGCTTCTATATTCGAGGTAGGCGTCGAATATTTATATTTCAACATCCCCTCTGGATTATGAATACAGGTCGGGGCATATTTATTAATATAGTCTTTTAAAATTTTAAAATCGTAAGACAATTTTCTTTACTCCATTTTTAAATTATACCGAATATTATAATCTATTTGTAAACAATAATTGGTTTTTTTAGAATATTATCAAGTTTTTACTCAAAACTGATTATTAGACTTTGATAACGCAAGAAATACAAATTCGCTTAAAATATAGTCAGATAGATCTAATTTTTATAAAGTTACCGGCTTTTTCAAATTCTAAAAACGGTGAGTGCATTTTGCCACCAGAAATTATTAAATTACCCAATTAAATTATTTAAACTTTAAGTTACTAGCTTGGTTTTTAAATTCATTATCACCAGATTAAACTCAAATGATTTTTTTTAATTGTCTACTATCGAAGTCAACTTTGTTTAGGTAATTAGCCTGGAAATTAACTCTGACTTCAAAATTATCATTTTTAATAAATAATATTTGGTAATTTATTTATGGCTTCTATTAATTTTGGCAAAGGGTAACCAGCGTAGTTAAATAAGAATTCGCCGTTAGTTTGCTTGCTTATGTAGTCAGACTTGGTTGAAACAAGACCAATTCTTAAATCTTTGGCTTTGGCAATAATTTCTTCATCATTGATTGTAGTTTGGAATCGAGCCAGAATATTGATCCCGGCATCGTCGCCTAATATATTGACCCTATAGCCAAATAAATCTTTTAAGAGTTTGACTAAAACTCGTCTTTTTTCAAGATAAATTGGTCTCATTTTACGTAAGTGTTTTTCTAAATGTCCTTGGTTAAGAAAATCGGTCAAAGCTAGTTGTTGTAATAACGGTGAGTGGCGGTCATTAAGCCACTTGGCGCTGGTGAAAATGTCGATTAGTTCTTCAGGCACAACTAAATAACCAAGGCGCAAGGCTGGTAGCATTACTTTAGAAAACGTACCAATATATATAATCGGCGCTGATTTGGCCAGTCCGCTTAAAGCCGGAATCGGCCTGCCTACATAACGATATTCGCTGTCGTAGTCGTCTTCAACAATAATGGTACCAGTTCTTTTTGCAAAAGAAATCAAGTCAAGACGTTTGGCTAGAGGCATAACGGCTCCGGTGGGATATTGGTGCGACGGCGTTACATAGACCATTTTTAATTCTTTGTTACTAGTTATGTCGTATTCGTTTTTTAATACTTCTACCCGTAAGCCTTCTTTATTAACCTCGATAGGGATAAGTTTGGCCCCGGCTGCCTGGAACGCCCGTTGAGCGCCTAAATAGCCGGGCTCTTCAATCGCTACACGGTCGTTGGGGTTTACCAGGCAGCGAATGACTAAATCTATGCCCTGCTGAGACCCATTTACGACAATAATTTGCTCTGGCTTACACGGCAGAGCCCTTGATTTTAATAGATAATTAGCCAATGCTTGTTTAAGCGGCCGGTAGCCACCGGCTTCTTTTAATGAGTCTAGTAAATGTAAATTTCCTTTCGTAGCATGGGTTGTCATAAGCTGCATCCATTTTTTCATGGGAAATTCGTTTAAATCAGGCCTACCAAAGCCAAACTGAATATCTACGTCCTCGTCGTTAGCGGCGTAATCAAGGTAATTTCCGGTTTTAAGGTTTTGCCCGTAATAAGATAATTTGTCCATTAAATTACTTAGATAATCAATTTGTTGGTCTTGACCTGATTCGGCTTGGTTTAAGACCTGGTTTTTCAGTCTGCTGCTGTCAATTTGCGTATATTCTTCAGGCAAATGGCGGCTGACGTAAGTTCCTGAGCCTGAACGCGATTCTAAGTAGCCCTCACTCAATAGGTAGTCGTAGGCTAAAGTTACAGTCGACCGGGAAATATTTAAATCTTGCGCCAGTTGTCTAGTAGACGGCATTTTTTCCCCGGATTGGAGTATTCCGTGCAAAATATTGTAGCGGATATTGTTATAAATTTGCTTGTAAAGAGTGTCTTTATCGTTGGGGTTTATGTTTAAAAGAAGTTTAGTCATAAAAATACAAGAAATAATTAAGTGGACTGGTTAATTATATCAAAAGTGGAACTTTTAATATACCGATTAATCTGATAAATTAATAGTACAAGTTAAGATTAATTTAAGAGGTCAAAGAAAAAGAGTATGAGAAACAAAGCTATTTTAACAAATTGGCTCATATTCATGACTTTAATAATGGCCTTGTTTACAACTATCAATAATAAAGCTATGGCCATTATTGATAACAATGAATATTACGAGCTTAAATTCCAAAGACAAGATCTTTTAGCCCGTGAACAAGATTTGCTAAAAGACAGGGAAGAATTATCCAGAGAGCTTCAGGAAAAGCAGTCTAGCCGAAGTGCTAATCCGCGTGACATAAATGAATTGGCTAGCCAGCTAGACGATACAATGCTTGAGCTTAATTCGGTTAGAAATGAATTAACCCAAGTCGAAATGGACATGCACCGATAATAGTTAAAAAATAAAAAAAAAACGGAAGAAAGGAGCAATTAATTTAATTGCTCCTTTCTTTTTGTGATTATAATTTGCCAGAAATCTAGCAGTTTGACTATTTTGATTAGATTAATTTAATCATATCGTTTGCAGGTAAAAATTTAATCTTTTTCAATCCAAAAGTTTTAGCTATTGGGGGTATATATTGCGTAGAGCGTTGCCTGGGGTAATTTATGGGTTTAAAAGAAGTATTGTATAAGCCTGAAAGTGCTATAATAAATGATCAACGAAGTAATCATAAGAAACCCTTGGGGCGATAATAAAGTTGGGGACTCTAACCTGCCAGATGTTGGACAAACCTTAGATGGTGTGAACTATCAGCTTTACTATATGGTTGGAGTATTGCTCTGCCCGATGTTTAGCCTATAGTTTAACCAATTCTCCAGCCGAAGCCCAGGTTACAAGTTTGGTATCAAAGCTTGAGTTTAAGTATTCATGATAAGGTAGAACCCTTACTGTAAAGCCGTGACGCCCACTTTGATCGCATTTAAAAGAGCCGTTAAACCAAGTTGATTTGTCAGCGTTCTGTTTTTCTTGCATCGTTATGACCTTGCCGTTACTTATTTCCCCAGTTTCATTGAGCAGTCCATAATATATCTGAACGACTATGTCGCTTGGTTTTAAGTTACCCAAGTTAATATTTACATCAACTTCAATTTCATCACCAACTCTCGTATTAGGCCGTGAAACAGCGTTGGCTGATAAAATTCTAATATCTTTGAAATGCTCGTCGATAGACTTATTCCAGAGAGCTATGGCCTTGACTTTTTGTAAATTGTCAGACAGCATATTTTTGCTTACTTTAATGGAAGGCAGATACATTTCATTGTAATATTCTTTCAACATTCGGTTTACGTTAAAAGTAGGGCACAATGTCAGCATCGACGCTTTCATCTTGGAAAGCCAAGTTCTTGGACGGTTATTGCGGTCACGCTCATAAAATGCTGGAACAATTTCTTTTTCTAATAATTCATAAAGTGCGTTAGATTCGATTAAATCCTGATAATTGGTATCAGAATAAACTTCGCCGCGACCAATAGACCAGCCTAAAGTAGCTTTGTAGGCTTCATCCCACCAGCCATCTAAAATACTGAAGTTGAGTCCTCCGTTAAAAGCGACTTTCATGCCACTGGTACCACAGGCTTCTAAAAATCGACGTGGGGTGTTTAACCACATATCAACGCCCTGAACAAGATATCGCGATACGTTCATATCGTAGTCTTCGATAAATACAATTCTTTTCTTCAGGTCTTCATCGCGGGTAAAATTGATAATTTGGCGTATTAACTCTTTAGCTGGCATATCCTCTGGGTGAGCTTTACCAGCTATTAAGATTTGAACAGGCCTATCCTTATTCAGTAAAATGTTAGCTAGGCGTTTGGTATCTTTAAATAACAAAGTGGCTCTTTTATAGGTAGCTACACGTCTGGCAAAGCCTATCGTTAGAATTTGTGGGTCTAGTATTTCATTGGCTTCAGACAATTCGCTTGGCATGGCGCCTTTTTCTTCGAGCTGCTGTTTTAGGCGGTTCCTGGTGAAATATACAAGTTTCTGCCGTCTTATTTCGTGTACACGCCAAAGCTCTTCGTCGGGAATATCTCCAACTTTATGCCAAATATTCTGGTCAAAAATATCTTCAGACCAGCGGCTACCTAGATACATGTCGAACAACTCAGCCATTTCATCGGATATCCAAGATCTCGTATGAATTCCATTGGTGACATAAGTGATGGGAATTTCATTTAGTGGCGTTTTGGGCCAGTTGCTAGCAAATAGTTTTGCCGAAACCTCTTGATGCAGTTTGCTTACGGCGTTAATTTTACCGGACAGATTTATGGCCAGATTAGCCATACTAAAAGGCTCGTTCATGTCATTTGCGTTAACGCGGCCTAGGCTTAAAAATTCTTCTTTGGTTAAATTAAATTTGCCATAATAATCTCTTAAATATTCGTCGATTAAATCAGGGCTGAATTTATCGATTCCGGCTGGGACAGCCGTGTGAGTCGTAAAAATATGGCTTGTTTTAGCCAATAATTTAGCTTCGGTAAAGGTAATTTTGTATTTTTCCATTAACATGGCAATTCTTTCGACGGCTAAAAAGGCTGAATGGCCTTCATTCATGTGAAAAACTGTTGGCTCAATGCCCAGTTTAACCAAGGCTTTCATTCCACCAATGCCAAGCATTATTTCCTGTTTGATCCTAATATCAGAATTGGCCTGGTACAAAGCGTTAGTTATAACACGGTCTTCGACTGCGTTTTGCATTACATTGGTATCCAGAAGGTAGAGCATGACGCGGCCTACTTGAGCTTTCCAGATTCTGGCGTAAACGTCGCGCCCCTTTAATTTAATGCTCACCATTAAAGGCGAGCCGTTTTCTTGTTTAACCTCTACGATAGGTAAGTTGTAAAAATCGTTATTAGGGTATTTTTCTTGCTGCCAGCCATCAATGGTTAAATATTGTTTGAAATAACCTTCCTGATAGGCTAACCCTATCGCTACCAAGGGTAAACCGAGTTCACTAGCTGACTTTACATGGTCGCCTGATAAAATTCCTAATCCACCAGAATATATCGCTAGCGCTTCAGTTATACCGTATTCAGCTGAAAAATAGGCTATCGTATCGTTGGCGTAGGTTTTAAAGTTTTGGCTGAACCAAGTCTGTTTGCCCTGCATATACTCTTGGTGCTTAGTGTATAGCCGATTTAACTGGGTTAGAAAACCTTCGTCCAGTGACGCCTGGTTAAGTTTTTCCTGCGATAATTTACCCAATAAGGCCACTGGATTATGATTGCTGGCTTGCCAAAGATCAAGGTCTAGTCTGGCAAATAATTTAACAATTTCATGGTTCCAGGTCCAGCGCAGGTTATAGGCCAATTCGCGTAAACCCTCCAGAGGGCTTGGTAAAAAAGGGGTTACTTCGATAGTTGAAATGGGTTTCAAAATAGTTCTCCAGAAAGATAAGATAAGAAAAGTGTAAAGAATGGATGGATATAATAGCCACTTGCGTTGTCAGGATGTTAAAATTCCGATGGGATGTTAAAATTAGTTGTAGTTAAAATTAATGGTTATTAATTCCAAGCTAACGTTTTGAGTTATTATACAGGTTTTGACTAATTTAATTCAAGTCGATCGTTAAGCTATAAATTTTTAATATATACGACATGACCAATTTAAATATAAAGGATCGCTGCCAAGATTTTTCTCTAGCTAGTCTAGACGACATAGATGCCAGTTTAACCGAGTTGTTAACTAGGTTTAGCAGGGTATACCTAGTTT
>JAJYFO010000247.1 GCA_021785395.1 bacterium
TAATTCTGTGTCACTTATATTGGCTGTATCCACTAATAGAAATTCAAAATTTGGAATATATTTTTTAATATTTATAAAAGTTTCCGGTAAAGAAAAAAATAGACTACGAATATTTGTCGGGTAGCGCCACGGCCTTTCGCCGTTATAAAATACAACTGGAAAAATTGGTGGCAAATAGTTATCATCGCTTGATATATTTTGTTTTAATTTTTTTCTTCTTTTGATTAAATCTTCTAAAAATAGACAGATATAGGTTAACAATCTTAAAGGCATATATTTATTATCTTTGGACTGGAACTCAATAAGGATAATAATATAGGTTTCAATATTTTTAATTTTTACGCGATAAATTAAATCACAAAAACGTTTTTTAAAAGACCGGCTTATAAATTCGGTAGGATAGGGCTCTATAGAATCAAAGTCTATTTCGTAAACCCATTTTTCACCGATAAAATTGATTAAAAAATCTTGCAGAATTATTTTATCTTTAAACAATTCTTTAAAAATTTCGTCATAAGATCGCATAGAAATAGTTCTTTTGGGTAGAGGCAGCACGGATATATGTATGGATATAAGTTTGAGTGTAAGTTAAGGTAGCATAACGTAAAAATTAGTTTTAAGTCAAATTAATTTTTATAGTGGGAATTTGCTAGTACAGAGGAGCAGTTATTCTATCAAGGACAATTTTTCACGGACAATTTTTGGATGGAAAATTTTTTGTATCCAAAAATTTTTTCAAATAGTTAATTTACTACTTTAGATAAGAAAATAAAAAAGCGGCAAATTGCTATAAATATTTGTGGTTTTAACGTTAAATTATTTTAATGTATCCGGATTCGCATGAAATATTTAAGGTTTTAGGAAACCCTGATACATAAGCTGGTCACTGGTAAAACGGTGGCCAGTTGACCCGCAGAACCACTTTAAGAATTTTTAATTTTAAAAGCCTGGCTTGATGTTGTATCATTTTCTACGGTATTTATTTCAACTCACGAAAGACAGATTAAAGTTTCGAGGGGTTCGTCGAGGAGTGTTTTTCGTGCAGGAGAAATTAAGACATGCAAATCTATAGTAAATTATTGACGCAAGCTAGAAGTACTATCGCCAATAATCAGGTTAATGCAATAGCTCAAGAAATAATGACGTTAGTTCATGACGTAAGCTGGCTAGCTATCGCCAAAACTTTGTCAATGTTTGATAACTTGCGATACGAGTGTTGCAGCTTTAGCCAGTCGATGGGCAAAAAGCTTACAGTTGTTTTTTTTGCTCTTATTTTGTCGCTAAGTCAAGCTAATAGCGCTCTAGCTAACGAAATTGGCGCAAGTAACGCTAATACAGCTGCGTCAGCTGTCAGCGCTAGTCACAATCACAACGCTGATACTACCAACTACGTTGCCGCTGCCGAACACTCTGTAGCTACGATTAATCCAGCTGTGGTAAATCCAGCTATCGAAATTGCTAGTATTTTACATAGTGTTGTGAGCTCGAGCCTAGATTTGAATTCGGTTTTGCATAACGTAAATGTAGGCCATTTAAGCCATGAAGTTACCATTGTAGCAGGCAACCACAACGTTGAAGTTTTCAGCAATCAGGCTGTTACACCAGCCGAAGCCTTAGCTGTAAGCCAGGTATTGGCAAGCAATCATCAGTCTTTAGTACTGGACGCATTGGGACAAGCTACTGGCGGTAGTTTAAACTCTAGCTCACTAGGTAATACTGTAAATAACCTAGAGCTTTCATACGGTGTAACTTTGTTCGACAACTCCAAAGCATTAACTCTAACCGGAAATCTTGCCAACTACGGTGATATAGTATTTTCGGGCAGCGGTAATTTAACCGCCAACAATATATTGAATGAAAGCGCAGCGCAAATTAGCTCAAGCGGTGTTTTAGGCCTTACCACGCACGAACTTATTAACGAAGGCGCAATTTATGGCGCAAATGGCGTTAATATTAACGCTTCTACTATTTACAACTCGGCCACCGTCGAAGCTGGTCTTGGCAACATTGATATTGCTAACGCTAATACGCTTGATATTACTGGCACGCAAAACAGCGTTTTTGAAGCG
This sequence comes from bacterium, assembly GCA_021785395.1. GTDB lineage: Bacteria > Cyanobacteriota > Vampirovibrionia > Obscuribacterales > JAKAZS01 > JAKAZS01. The sequence goes on from JAJYFO010000247.1 coordinate 2,070, forward strand.
GCCAATGGAAACATCAATATATATGTAAATGCAACATCATTATCTAATGGTATGAATTTAGCTTATTCTAATTATGTAAGCAATGAATTAAATTTAAACGCTGGTAGCGGATATATTCAAGGGGTAACTAATAACGTAACTGGTCAGATTAATGTCAACGCCAACGATGCTCACTTGGCAACAGCGTCTAAAGATATGTTGCTTGGAAATGATTTAGTCAATGGCGATCCGACCTACGTTAACACAGCTGGCGACATATCACTTAACGGGGCTGTTGCGTCAAGTGGAAATAATTTAGCCATAATTGCTAGCGGCAATATAAATGTTGCTAGTGGATCAAGCGCTAATATTACAACAGCTGGAACCAGTGGTAATTCAGGCAATTTAGTAATGATAGCTGGAGCCAGCATTACATACTCCGGAACCAATACTACAACAGGAATACCAACACCAGGAACATCTATAGCTAGTGGTGAAACAGTAACCGTTAACCTTGGTAGCGTGTCATCTACTGGCGGCAGTATAGATTTAGGTACAAATAACAGCTATGCTGGCACAGGTTTAGATGTAATTAATACTTCAAGTACAACGGCCAATGCTGGGAATGTAACGCTGTTGGCTTTAGCTAACGGCAGTAACGGTGGAGTAGTTTCAACGTACAACGCAGCAACTTCGACGACGTTTAATATAGATGCTACTGGAGCTGCAACAACGTCATCTAATACCTATACTGGTGGTAGTGTACTGGTAATTGCTGACGCAGCGCCAGCTTCTGCTACCAATACAATAGTTTTAGGTAATATTACGACCAATGGTGCTGTAGGTGGAGCTGGAACTATCGGCAGCGTAAGTTTATACGCACAAACCCCAAGTTCAAGTAGTGTATCTTTTGATTCTACCGGAACCCTTACTGGTAGTATTACCAATAGCGGGACAAATATAGCTAACGCCGGAATTAGTGTAGGCAGTATTACTACAAGTGGAAATAATGGCATAGACAATTCGTCGTTATCGACTGGGGTAGCTGGTGGCAATGGGCAGGACGCGGGTAATATAACTTTATCTACCGGCGGTAATATTTCAGTAACCGGTGCTATAACAGCTGGCGGCGGTGCTGGTGGTACTGGTTCTGGCAGCGGTGGAATTGGTGGAATTGGTGAAAATGGTGGAAATGGTGGAATTGGTGGAATTGGTGGCCAAATTTCGTTAACGTCTGTCAATGGTTCTATCACAACAGCTGCGATTGAATCTTATGGCGGTGCTTGCGGTGCTGGTGGTACTGGTTCTGGCAGCGGTGGAATTGGTGGAAATGGTGGAATTGGTGGAATTGGTGGCCAAATTTCGTTAACGTCTGTCAATGGTTCTATC
>JAJYFO010000248.1 GCA_021785395.1 bacterium
GCGTATGTTTGCTGGACCTAATGGGTCTGGAAAGAGTACTTTAAAATCAATTTTAAGACCCTATTTAATTGGAATATACATAAATCCTGATGAAATACTTCAGCAAAATAGTCTTAACCTTAATCAATTTGAAATAAATACCACAATAGATGAACTTAAGATATTTATTTTAAATTCTAGCTTAGTAAATAAAATTAGCCTACCTAAAGATAACGATTTCGTAAGTCTTGATGGTGGTAAATTAATTTTTCACAATATTACGATAAATTCGTATCTTGCCTCAATATTGTCAGATTTTCTGCGAAACCAGTTGCTTTGCCAATCAATATCATTTACTTTTGAGACAGTTACGTCATCAAGGGACAAAGTTAAATTTCTCCAAAAAGCCAGTAACTATGGTTATCGAACTTATTTATATTATGTAGCGACTGAAGATCCGGCTATAAATATATCACGTGTTGCTAACAGGGTTAGTATAGGTGGTCATAATGTACCTGAAGACAAAATCATTTCTTGTTACTATCGGTCATTAGATTATCTTTTAGATGCGGTAAGTAATACTAGCCGAGCCTATATATTTGACAATTCTGACTATCAATATTATTGGCTAGCTGAAATTATCCAAGGTTGTGATTTACAGATAAAAACAAATAAAATACCTGCCTGGTTTAAGAAAAACTTATGGGATAAAATGTTGCCTTTGGAGGGTAATTAATGGTGTCAGATATTGGACAGCTTGAAATAGCGACTCAAGATAAAGTAATTAAACTATTTGTTGATACCCTTGGCTATAATTACCTTGGTGACTGGCGCGATAGAGAAAATAACAGTAATGTTGAAGAAATATATTTAAAAGAATTCTTGGCTAAACAAGGTTATGATAGCGAATTGATTAATAGAGCAATTAATGAGTTCACTAAAGGTGTAACAAATCAGGCAAAATCTTTGTATGACAAAAATAAAGAAGTATATAACCTTTTACGTTATGGCCTCAAAATAAAAACCAGTGTTAGTGAAATCAACCAAACTATACATTTTATAGATTGGGAAAATCCAGAAAACAATAATTTCGCCTTAGCTAGTGAGGTTACTATTAAAGGTAATGATGGCGCTGATAAAAGACCAGATCTGATTCTTTATGTAAATGGCATTGCTCTGGCTATCATTGAACTAAAGCGTTCAACGGTTTCAGTTGCTGAAGGAATTCGTCAGAATTTAGATAGTCAAAACAAAAAATTTATACAGCATTTTTTTTCGACGATTCAATTTGTATTGGCCGGTAATGAAACAGAAGGCTTGCGTTACGGTACTATAGAGACTAAAGAAAAATATTTTTTAACCTGGAAAGAAGAGAATACCCAAAACGACGATAACAAACAATCTAACCAGCTCCTAAGCCATTTGCGTCAACTGTGTAATAAAAAACGTTTCCTTGAACTTATTCATGATTTTATCGTTTTCGATTCTGGTACAAAAAAAATATCCCGACATAATCAGTATTTTGGTGTAAAACATGCTCAAAATTCCATCAAAGAAAAAAAGGGGGGAATAATCTGGCATACCCAAGGGTCGGGTAAAAGTATTACTATGGTTTGGTTAGCCAAGTGGATTCGCGAAAATCAAAATAATAGCCGAATTTTAATCATAACTGACCGTACTGAATTAGACGAACAAATTGAAAGAATATTTAAATGTGTGAATGAAAATATTTACCGAACCCAAAGCGGGCAAGACCTTATAACGCAGTTAAATGATTCACGGCATAATATTATTTGCTCGCTTATCCATAAATTCGGCTCTAAAAGTGAAGATGTTTCTATAGATGAATTTATTGAAGAAATAAATAAATCATTATCCAGTGATTTTACGCCTTATGGTAATTTATTTGTTTTTGTCGACGAGTGTCACCGCACTCAGTCTGGAAAACTGCATCAAGCAATGAAATTGATACTTCCCGAGGCCTTGTTTATTGGTTTTACGGGAACACCAATTTTGGCTAAAGATAAAGTAAAAAGTACCCAAATTTTTGGCAGTTATATTCATACCTATAAATTTGATGAGGCGATTAAAGATGGTGTTATTCTTGACCTTAAATATGAAGCTCGCAATATTGACCAGTCTATTACTTCTAGGCATAAAATTGACCAATGGTTTGAGGCTAAAACAGCCCAATTAAGTGATTTTGCAAAAGCTAAACTTAAACAGAAATGGGGAACCATGCAAAATGTTTTATCCAGTGAATCTAGGTTAAATAAAATTGTGGCTGATATCATTTTAGACATGAATACCAAACCACGTCTTGAGTCTGGTTTGGGCAATGCGATGTTAATCGCCAGTAATATCTATGAAGCATGTAAATACTATGATTTGTTTCAGAAATTAGACTTAAAAGGGCGTTGCGCCATAGTTACATCTTATAATCCTAATATTAATGATATAAAAGGCGAAGAGACCGGTGAAGGTCAGACTGATAGACAGTTTAAATATGAAATTTATCAAAACATGTTTGAGGATTTAAAGGATTTATATTCTACCGGTAATAACAGTGGTACCAGTAATCCAAGTAATTTTGAAGTAGAAATACAAAAAAGGTTTATCAAAGAGCCTAGCAAAATGAAATTGTTAATCGTTGTTGACAAGTTGTTGACTGGCTTTGACGCACCGTCGGCTACTTATTTATACATTGACAAGCAAATGCAAGACCATGGTCTTTTTCAGGCTATCTGTAGAGTTAATCGGCTTGACGGTAATGATAAAGAATTTGGTTATATTGTAGATTACAAAGATTTATTCAAAAATATTGAAAAGTCAGTAATGGATTATACTAGCGAGGCTTTTAGCCAATACGATCCAGCTGATGTAAAAGGTTTGTTGTTACCTATTGCCGAAAAATCAAGGCAACGTTTTGAAGAAACACGAGAAAAGCTTCTGGCTCTTTGTGAGCCTGTTGAAGAACCAAAAGATTCTAGAGCTTATCTTAGCTATTTTTGTGCTAGAGATTCTGGCAATGCCAGGCAACTATTTGCCAATAAGTCAAAGCGAATAAAGTTATATGAGTACATAAATGCTTATTTAAGAGCCTTTAGCAATTTGGCCAATTGTTTTGTTGAAGCTGGCTATACTCAAAAAGATTTTTTAAATTTTAAAAAAGAAGCCAATGAATTTAGCAATATTCTAGCTGAAATAAAGTTAAATAGTGGTGATTATGTTGACCTTAAAATATATGAGCCTGGTATGCGTCATTTGATTGATACTTATATTTCAGCCAGTGATAGTGAAGTATTATCAGCTTTTGACGATTTATCTTTGGTGAATTTAGTTATTGCTAAAGGAACGGATTTTATAGATAAATTACCGACTCGCTTAAAGAGTGATGAGAAATTCATTTCTTCGGCTATTGAAAATAATATTCGT
>JAJYFO010000067.1 GCA_021785395.1 bacterium
TAAAATAAATACTGATCAATTATTAAAATATAAAACTTATTTTCCGATTTGGAAAAATGATACAACTGGGTTTTCATTTATCAATGAATTAAGTAATTATACACAAATTATTTACAACCCGAGAACAATACCGGTTACAGCCATGGCTGTCAATGAAAATACTATAATATTGGGCTCAACCGAGTTGAAATTTTTTGAAATTAACACTAAAAAGAAAAACCTTATACTCAGAAAATCAATGGAATTAAAGTCTCCAGCTCAAGACACATATATTCTTGATAAAAATAATTATTTAATTTGTGACGCCAATTCTTTAAATATCTGTAATATTGCCGACCCTAAACAGGTTAGCCAGGTATATCCTAATTCTTTTGAAAAACTAGTGTACGATAGAATTGGACAGGTTTATTATGGTTTAAGTAATAATTTATCTAAAGCGCATTATTCTATCACACTTATTACCTATAAAAACGGCATTCTGACTTTTTTACCACCTCAAGATTTACCGACGCCAGATAGTTCTAAGTACATTATAAAAATGGTATGTCATGGTGGATACGTTATCTTAGCTTCTTTGCATAATCTTCATGTCTATGGCTTAAGTGAAGGACTTCAATATTTGCATACCTATACATTGGAAAAATTTGCCATAAGAGATTTCACTTTTAATTCGACTAATATTTTTATTTCTTGCATTGACGAAGATTTAAAATCATATTTAAAAATAATCAATAAAGATAGTCAAAACTTTGACCAAGTTAACAATATAACCTTACCTCATGACGGTCAATCAGTTTATCTTTATAAAGATTATTTACTGACTTCAGGAAAAGATAGTAACGGAAAGGATTTATTAGCCATATACAACATTAATAATATTAGCGATATAAAATTGATTAAAGTAATGCCCACAATACCATACGCCAATAAAATAATCGACTACAATGACGAAATATATGTTGCTGGGCTTGGAATTCAGGTTATATCTGGGAAAATTTAGATAGATTCAATCTCATTTTTAATTTTGGCAAAAAATTCATTGCTTGTTTTATTAAATTCTTGCAACTGGCTAGAAATTGAAATTATTTTATTAGCTTTATTATAGTCTAAATTTAAAAAAGCTTCACTTCCTATCGTACTTAATTGCTTTAATAGTGATTCGATTTCATTATTTAAGCTAACGTTAAACATACTAATTTTAACTGGTTCTTTATGGCTAGATTCTAAATTGCTATTTATTATTGTTTTTTCTTTTTCAGGTTTTTTATCTAAGTATAATTTATCGACATTATCACTGCTCATACTACCAATATCCTTAGCCTGAACTGGTTCAACTCGGTCAATAATAGTACTTTGGGTATTTGTTAAAGATATAACTTCGTCATTAATTTTTTCATCCTTAATGTCTATTTCATTAATATCTTTTTCTAAATCTTCTAACTTAGAATTTTCATCGTTATTATGAGCTATCGAATCAACAGTTTCATAAATATCTACGCTTAGATTTTTTTCATCAGTGTTTATTTCTTCACTTTTTTGATTTTTGCTTTCAATAACTATTTTGACATTCTCATCGTCATTTACATTGCTAATTGCATCACTACTTATACTAACATCGTTATATTTTGCCGGCAAAATTTCGACTGGTTCAACAATTTCTAAATCAGTAAATAATGCTTCTTCGTCGTCTTGTGCTACACTTTCATTTACTTTATTTTGAATATCTGTCGAGCTAGAAATATTTGTCCTTTTTAATTCAAGCGTTGCTTCAGAATCATTATTGTCATTAACAATAGATTCTCTCTTTAGTTCTAAAGTTGTTTGATCGCTGATGACCGTATCGTGTAAATCGGCGTTAGTATTACTAGGCTTTATATCACTGTTTTTAGTATTTCCATTGCCTGGCTTAAGTAATTCAAAAGTTTCACCATTATTTTTTTGGGTTGACCAAAATTGAGGTCCAGCATCAATTTTACTCAATAATTTAGACTTGATACTTTCTATATCTTCGGCATTATCATGAAATTCAGATACATCAACTTCTTCATTGGCTTGGTTGACGAACGCTTCTTGATTCTTGATTTGTTCGTGACTTTTGATTTGTGATTGTATATGGTTATTTAAAGTACTTTTTGGGCTTAAATCGGCGTATCTTAACGCTTCAGCTGGAAATTCATTGTTGGTAATTGCCTCGGTTAAAGCCTCAAATAGCTTTTTTGCCAACAACGAAACCCCATTTTTGGGTAATATATTACCGTCTAAAGTCCATTTTAAAATATCAATTGATAGTTCCAATTCTAGATAAGCATTAAAATTTCTAGGATTTGACGAAAAACTGATTAAACGGTCAACAGGGATAATATATGCTTTTAGAGATGGTTCACTGCCTCTTACGATCAATGTTATTTTTTTGGTAGATAGCCTACCAATTACAATGTTATTAGAAGAACTAGACTTAAAACCGTCTTTAGATACAGACGGTCTACTCCATGTTAATTCAGGCTGGACGTTTTTGTTCGTTTCATTATAAATGTAGCCTAAATCGATTAAATCATCGAATAACTTGTCAATAAAGTTTACATATATTTCATGAATATCTTTAGTTTCGCCAACCTCTTTACTCTCCGGCATTTTATTAGGGTTACTATCTTTGAACGAGCTGAAAACTTTATTTTTCCATAATTTATTCAAATCTTCCGAACTATTTTTAGCCTTATTCTCATTATTCTGCATGCTTTTCATTTTCGTTCTGGTTGAAGATTTGGTTGATTTAGAATTATGCGACATTTGTAAATCTCCGATAATAAATTGCTGTTAGTACCTCAAATTTAATAGACCCAAAAATTTCTTACTCTAAACTTAAAAAAACTTTAACCTTGTCAAATTAATTAATAAAAATCACACATTATGCATTTATGTGCCTTAAATAATACAATTGTATATAGGTAAATTAACACAAGTAGAAAAAGCTATGGACTTAACTAAATTAGACCAAATTGTTATAAAAGGTGCCAGACAGCATAACCTTAAGAATATCAGCCTTAATATTCCCAAAAATCGACTTGTCGTGATTACCGGAGTGAGCGGTTCGGGTAAATCCTCGCTTGCTTTTGACACAATATTTGCTGAAGGCCAAAGGCGTTATGTAGAATCTTTATCTACCTACGCCAGACAGTTTTTAGGTCAGTTAGACAAGGCTGACGTCGACTCGATCGAAGGTTTGAGTCCGGCTATATCGATAGACCAAAAAACCAGTTCGCATAATCCCAGGTCAACCGTTGGAACGGTAACCGAGATCTATGATTTTTTGCGTATATTATTTACCCGAATTGGTCAGGCCTATTGTTTAAAATGTCAAAGTGAAATTAACCCACAAAGTATCGATGAAATAATTGACCAGATTTTAAAATTACCCGTTGGTACTAAAATTCAAATCATAGCTCCTCTAATTTCGGGGAAAAAGGGGCTATGGCAAAGCTTAATAAAAGACTTAAAACAACAAGGTTTTGCCCGTATCAGAATCGATGGCGAAATTTTTGACATCGATTCTGATATAGACTTTGACAAAAACAAAAAACACAATATTGACTTAGTCGTCGATAGACTAATTATTAAAGACAATAGTCGGGCCAGGCTTACCGATAGCACCAGTGTTGCGTTAAAATGGGGCAATAGTACAGTTTTAGTCAACTATGAATTACCCAATAAAACCAGCGATACAATCGCCAAAACAGGCGAGCTGGTTTATTCTGAACAATTCGCCTGTAGCAAATGTAATCTTAGTTTTACTGAGATTAGTCCGCGTATATTCAGTTTTAATTCGCCTTACGGAGCTTGCAATGAATGTCATGGTCTTGGCTATGTTAGTGAAATAGACCCTGATTTAGTTATAGTCGACCCGTCTAAATCGCTATCGGACGGCGTTATCTATCCATGGGCTAAAACCGGTAATAATTACTACAAACAAATTTTAGCTAGCGTTGCTAAACATTACAAAATCTCCTTGACAACACCATTTAATAAATTAAATAAAATTAATCAAAATATAATTCTATACGGCAGCCCCGACGAAATTAAAATCGTCCACGACTCTTTCGACGGTCTAGAAACCGTAACTTATCATAAGGCGTTTGAAGGCGTAATCAATAACCTTAAAAGGCGTTACGAAAAAGCCACAAACGATAAAATAAAAGCCGACCTCGAAAATTTTATGACTAATTTACCCTGTTCGGCCTGCCAAGGTCAAAGGTTAAAACCGGAAAGCCTTAGTATCAAAATCAATAACCTTAATATTGCCCAGTTATGTGAATTTACCATACAAGACACCTACGACTTTTTCTCGTCCCTTGAAAGTACGCTTTCTAATACCAAGCAAATTATAGCCAAACCAGTCGTTAAGGAAATCTTGTTAAGGCTTAAATTCTTATTAAACGTCGGTTTAGATTATTTAAATCTATCTAGACGAGCTAACTCTCTATCTGGTGGAGAAGCGCAAAGAATTCGCTTGGCAACACAAATCGGGTCTGGTTTAGCCGGCGTATTATACGTTCTTGATGAACCGTCAATAGGACTTCACCAGCGTGATAACGCTAGGTTGATAGATACATTAAAAGGCTTGCGCGATTTGGGCAACACCCTAATTGTCGTCGAACACGACGAAGACACGATTAGAGCTAGCGACCATATTATTGACATCGGACCCAAAGCCGGTATCGAAGGCGGTTACGTTGTAGCCAATGGCTCACTTGACGATATAGTCAGCAATAAGAATTCATTAACTGGTAATTACTTAGCCGGTACAAGGTCAATCTATGTACCAAACCAACGCCGCCAAGGTAATAATTTAGAGCTTACAATCATCAACGCGTCTTTAAACAATCTAAAAAATATTACGGTTTCTATACCGCTTAATAAAATGGTTGCTATTACTGGTGTTAGCGGGTCGGGTAAATCAACCTTGATTAACGATTTATTGCTTGAGTTTATAAACTGCAAATTCTTAAAGTCAAGACCCAAACCTAAAGGAATAGATAATGTGTTGGGCATAGAGAATATTGACAAAGTGATTCAAATTGACCAGTCGGCTATTGGTCGAACCCCTCGCTCAAATGCGGCCACCTATATTGGTCTGTTTGACCACATTCGTGAAGTTTTTGCCCAGACGACTCAAGCTAAGGCGGCCGGATATGAAATTGGCCGTTTTTCTTTCAACGTTAAAGGTGGGCGTTGCGAAGCCTGTCGTGGTGAAGGCATGAACGAAGTGGAGTTAAATTTTTTACCGTCGGTATATATTGTTTGTGATGTATGCAAAGGCAAACGGTATAACCGTGAAACCCTTGAAGCCAAGTTTAAAAATAAATCTATTGCTGACGTTCTAGAAATGACTGTCGACGAAGCTTGCGAATTTTTTGTCAATATCACTAAAGCCCACCAGAAATTATTGATTTTGCAAGAAGTTGGCCTAGGCTATATTAAATTGGGTCAGTCTGCTACAACACTATCAGGCGGTGAAGCCCAACGTATAAAATTAGCTAATCAGCTGGCTAAGCGCTCAACCGGCAAAACCTTATATATCTTGGACGAACCAACTACCGGTTTATCGTTTTATGATGTTGATAGACTTTTGACCGTTTTACATAAGTTAGTCGACTTGGGCAACAGTATGATAATTATTGAACATAATCTGGACGTCATAAAGCAGGCTGATTGGATAATTGACCTAGGCCCCAATGGTGGTAACTTGGGTGGCAATATAATAACCTGTGGTACACCAGAAGATGTAGTTAAAGTTAAAGAGTCGTATACTGGACTTTATTTAAAAAAATATTTAAAAAACAATTTAAGCAAAGTTTTAAGCTAACTAAATCTCATAAATTTAGTATAATTAGAGTGTTAGAATTTATACTTTTTTGAGGTATTGATTTAATTTTGTCCAAATCTTTTGACCCGGTATTTGACAATTTGCGTAAGCGTGGCCACCGCATTACTCCGCAGCGAGAGGTCATACTCCAGATTTTTCGCAAATTACCCCACGGAATTCATTTATCGGCTGACGAATTATACGAAAAAATGAACGAATTAGGCTACAATGTGAGCCTTGCAACAGCTTATAGAACGCTCAAATTGCTAACCTCTTTTGGTTTATTGAGAGAGCTTACTTTTGCTGAAGGACATAAACACTACGAATTGAAAGAAGATTCTATGCCCCATCAGCATATAATTTGCGTTAACTGCAATTCTACGCTTGAGTTTGAAGACCATTTCTTAGAAGAATTAGGGCAGAAAATTGGTGTCAAGCACAATTTTCAGGTAATTGATTCTCAATTTAAAATTTTTGGCCTCTGTCCTAGCTGTCAGAATCAAGATTAATTATTTTTAATGGGTGTAGTGCAAATGAATCTAGCGCAATGTAAAGAAGGACAGGAAGTAATAATCCTAAAATCCAAGAATTCACAAATTCATGTCCAAGCTTTAAGATTTGGTATTAATGAAGGTAGTCTGGTAAAAATTGCCAAAAATATTGCCGGAGGACCTATTATTATTTTAAAAAACCAACTAGAAATTGCTATTGGCAGACAAATAGCTGTTGGTATTGAAGTCGAAAGTATATAAGTTAAGTAAGGATATAAGTTAAAGGATAATAGGTATAATTAAATTGACTAAAATAACTTGTCTTAATTGTAATTTTACTTTTGATACCCAAGGCAGTGTCACGGTTGGTTCTCACTGTCCACGTTGTAATACATGGAATACGGCTCTTAGAGACTGTACCAGCAATTGTCATAGCTGTTACCATAAAGCAGGTGAAAAGCTTGGTTTAGATAACGTTAAACAAGTTTGCCAAAGCAAGAATAATAAGGTTACTTTGACCTTTATGAATCGTTTGTTAAAGTTATTAAGGTTTAATACCTAATAAATTTTAAATTTCTTTTAATATAAAGAATAATTTCGATTGATATGTAAAATAGAGTGGTTAAATAAAATTAAGTGGTTGATAAATTGATAGTTTTTTATGTATGTAAAATTGAGGATTATTTAATTCATGAGTAGGCCAGTTAATCCATGGAAATTTACTGGTTATAAACCCGGTCAAAATATTCAGTGCACAATTATTGCCGCCGAAAATGATGGTTATAGTGTTACGGTAAAAAAAGACAAAGATATTTTACCAGGGTTTCTCAAGACATTGAATAATTTTCGCATCGGCGAAGAGGTTTTAGCCCAATACGTAGGTGTGCAAAACGGACGAATATTACTCTCGGCTCTGTTTGCCCAGTCAGCCACGCAAAGAGTAGCCAGTACAGTTACCACGGCCGAATTAAAACCGGCTTTATCCTGGCAGGACCAATTAGAAGAATTTGATAAATACTATTCATCGGCTAACCATGAAGAAGAACAAGCGCCGATAGTTAATAACCAGGTCGAGCCAAGATACCTATTTAGACGGGCTATTGACTACATCATGCCGGCTTTAAAAGAAGAAGATATTTCAACTTTTACAATGTCTGAATTTGACACTGAACTACTCGTAAGCGACCTTGAAGGTGGAATGCGCACTTGCTGCGTAAAACTTATATGCGAAGAGAATATGTCTAGATCAGCTCTTTTACTCTACCGTGGTCGTGTTTATGGAGCTATTTATTCGAGCAAAGAAATACCCCAGACGCCAGATTGGGAAGAAGCAATAAAGCACGTGGTAAACAATTTATTCATCCCCACCACGCAAGTTATGGTGTACGATTTACCGGAAGAAATAGTTTTGCCATTGTCAGCGTGTTTTCAAGGTTTTAACGCACCAAACAGCGAAGACCACGATACCAGATACAACCTAGATTATTATGCTAATTGGTTCCAACGCAAAGAGTCTACAGGCTTATTTGCTATTATCTTTAATAATTTAGGCGCCACATTTTTAGTATATGTATATAAAGGACAGTTTAAAGGACTATACTTGGTTGAAGAAAAAAAATATTTTGATACCATTGATTATCTTAACGAATTATTGCTCGAACACCCTGATACGAGTTTTCAGGCTTCGGCCGTTTCTCCAAGTCTTTTACTTAATCCCAACCGTCACGGTATAAGTCTTAGCATGGCGGTAAGAAACCGTTTTAAACAATAAATTATAATTGTTATTATAAAAATATTGATAAATGATTATTTAAGTTATTAATTTGAACATTTAATTCGTTAATTTTATTTTCGATGCTTTCAACTTTTTCTTTGGGTGCTTTTTGTCTAAAGTCACCTTTGTTTAAAATCTCGGTATTTTTAGTCAGTTCTTTAAGCAAAGCTGATTTTTGCTGTTCCAATTTAATTTTAGATTTATCAGTATCAATTAATTTTGCTAAAGGTAAAATAATTTTTAAATTATTCACTTCTTCAATAGCACTTAATGATGGTTTTGAACTTAAATCGCTAGCAAATTCAATTTTAACTTTAGCTAAAGATTCAATGATTGATAAATTAGATTTTATAAGGTCAATACTATCACTATCATTTATTATAAAAATAATATCGGGCTTAAGCGAACTGGGTACATTGAATGTCTGCCTTATATTACGAATGGCTTTTATAATTTTAATAATAAAATTAAACCGAGAATTTTCTGATTCAAAAATGAATTGTGAATTATGGCTAGGATAAGTTGCAAACATAATAGAAGGTTTATTTTCTTTATAAATAGATTCTGGTAAAACTTGCCATAACTCTTCGGTTATAAATGGCATTACAGGGTGAATAAGGCGTAAACAGCCTTCAAGGACGTAATAGAGTACATTTATAACATTTATCGCATTGGTGCTTATTTCGATTTTGGCTATTTCAATATACCAATCGCAAAAAATATTCCAGAAAAAATCATAAAATTCCTTGGTAATATTATCAAAATCATAATTTTCGAAAGCCTTACGAACATTTTCCACTAGTTTATTGTATTCGTGCAAAATAAATTTATCAGCCAAAGACAATTTATCTATGTCTATGTTAGTAATAGTAAAACGGCTTATAGAGTTCAAAATAAACTTACTGGCGTTCCAAATTTTGTTGTTAAAACGCTTGTATTCTTCTAATTTATCTTCACGAAAACGTACGTCTTGGTCGCCTTTAATACCAATACTAGCAAACCAAAAACGATTGGCGTCGCAGCCGTATTTATTAATCATGTCGATTGGGTCAATTGCGTTACCTTTAGATTTAGACATCCGCTTACCATCGCTGGTTTGAATTACAGGGTGAATCAAAACGTCTTTAAAAGGAATTTTACCAGTTAAATACTTACTCATAAAAATCATCCTGGCAACCCAGAGGTTAATTATTTCGCGAGCCGTTGACAGGACATCAGTCGGATAAAATTTATTAAAAATTTGGGGTTCGTCTAACCAGCCAAGTGTCGCAAATGGCCACAACGAAGAAGAAAACCAGGTATCTAAAACGTCTTGGTCTTGTTCATAATTTACACTATTGCATTTAGGACATTTTTCAACATTATCCTCATGGGCATCCTCGTAATTGCAGTCACTACATGTATAAATCGGAATACGATGCCCCCACCATAACTGACGACTTACGCACCAGTCTTTAATCGAATTTAACCAGTCTAAGTAGGTCAATTTATAGCGGTCAGGATGAAAAGTAATATCATTATTTTCAACACATTCAATGGCTAATTTTGCCAAATCCTGCATTTTAACGTACCACTGCTTAGATAAAAGTGGTTCTATAGCTGTCTGGCAGCGTTCGCAAAACCCAAGAGGAATTTTATAATTTTCTTTACCAAGCATAAAATCATTAGCGCTTAAGTCGGTTTCTATTATCTGACGAGCTTTAAACCTGTCGATACGTTGATATTTAGAAGGTACATCGATACTTTCCATTAAAATACCCGACTCATCAATTATAGAAATCAAGCCAAGGTTATGACGTAGGCCAATTTCAAAATCATTAGTGTCGTGCGCTGGTGTAACTTTTAAAACGCCAGTGCCAAAATTTTGGTCAACGTATTCATCGGCTATAATTCTAATAGTTTTATCGGTCAAGGGTATAATTACTGACTTACCGATCAAAGCTTTATAGCGTTCATCATTTGGATTAACAGCTACAGCCAAATCAGCAAAAATAGTTTCTGGCCTGGTCGTGGCTATGGTTAGATATTCACTGGTTTTATTGTTGTTATCATCAACTAAAAAATACTTAAGGCTGTATAAAAAGCCATTGGTTTCTTTATGTTCAACTTCTAAGTCGGATAGACTCGTCATACAGCTTGGACACCAGTTACTGACCCTATGACCGCGATAGATATAATTGTCCTTGTACAATTTTACAAAAGCCCTATAAATCGCTTTTACATAGTTTTCGTCCATCGTAAAGGCTAGCCTTTCAAAGGCAAAGCTAACACCGATACATTTATATTGATTGACAATCTGATTTCCATACTGGTGTCGCCACTGCCAGACTTCTTCTAAAAATTTAGACCGACCAAGGTCATGACGGGATAGTCCTTGACTTTTAAGTTTTCGCTCTACCACCATCTGGGTTGAAATTCCGGCATGGTCGACTCCTGGCTGCCAGAGTACATTATAGCCAAGCATACGCTTATAACGTACTAGCATATCTTGAATCGTGCCGTTTAAAGCGTGGCCCATATGTAATTGACCGGTTATATTGGGTGGCGGAATGACAATTGAATAATTTGGCTTTAAATTGTCAATAGCTAATTTAAAAAAATCGTTACTGAACCAAAAATCAAGAATCTTGCTTTCAATCTGATTGGCTTCGTAAGGTTTAGTCGATATGTCAATATTTGTCGTTTCGGTCATAAAATGTATATGTTGTCAATAGATTTAAAATAAATAATTTAAATAATGCTTAAATAATTACTATAAACTACTTACGAATAATTACAATAGACATTTAAGGTAAAATTTAAATTTAGTGATAAATTAGGTTTCGGGTTGTAATTAGATTATTTTAAGGAAATAACGATAAATGATATCAAGTAACGATTTTCGTCCGGGTGTAACCATTGAATATAATAATGGTATTTGGCAAATAGTTGAGTCGATGCACGTAAAACCAGGTAAAGGTTCAGCCTTTGTTAGAACCAAGCTAAAAAACGTTGAAACTGGTGCTGTCCTAGAAAATACGTTTCGGGCCGGTGAAAAGGTTCCATCGGCTATAATCGAAAAAAGTCTAATGCAGTACCTGTACAAATCAGGCGAAAATTTTGCAATGATGGATAGTACCAATTTTGAACAAATTGAGTTGACTAAAGACCAAATCGGTGATACTTACGAATTTCTCAAAGAAGGTCTTGAAAATATAACGGTTTTAAAATATCAAGATAAGATTATCGGCGTAGAATTACCTAATACTGTTGAATTGATTGTCAGTGAAACGGCACCCGACGAAAGAGGTGATACCAGTAGCGGTGGTGGCAAACCAGCCACACTTGAAACAGGTGCAATTATTACGGTACCTTTTCATATTAAAGTTGGCGACAAGCTTAAAGTCGATACGCGCACGCGTAAATATGTAACAAGAGTATAATACAATAACAAAGAGGATAAATTTGTGATATTAGATTTCAATCAATTAAAGGAACTCTTAGATGAAGTTAGTAAGTCTGATATATCTGAATTAAGTTTAGAATACAAGGATACCAAAATAGCCCTTAAAAAGAACTTGACTATAACCGATGTATCCGTGACGAAAAATTTTATCAAAAATGTTGTGACTGATCCGCAAATTGAAATTACCAAAGAGCCTTTACCAGTTACCAAGCCAACCGAAACCGTTAATAACAATTCTGGTTCTAACTCCAATCATGTAGTCATCACTTCGCCAATGGTCGGAACTTTTTACCGAGCCCCATCGCCAACAGCTAAGCCATTTGTAGAAGTTGGCGATAAAATTAACCCTGGTCAGACTATATGTATTATCGAAGCCATGAAATTAATGAATGATATGCCAAGCGAAGTTAGCGGTAAAATTGTTAAAATTTTAGTCGATAATGGTACTACGGTAGAATTTGGCCAGAACCTATTTTTAGTCGATCCTAAAGGTTAAATTATGTTTGAAAAAGTGTTGATTGCTAATCGTGGTGAAATTGCTTTAAGAGTAATCAGAGCCTGTCGTGAACTCGATATAAAAACAGTCGCTGTTTATTCGCAAGCTGATGCGGAAAGTTTGCATGTTAAACTAGCGGATGAGGCTTATTGCATTGGTCCGCCTGATGCCAGGAAAAGTTATTTGCATATCCCGGCTATAATTTCAGCTGCTGTTGTGACAGGAGCTGACGCTATTCACCCAGGTTATGGTTTTTTAGCTGAAAATGCGACTTTTGCTGAAGTTTGTAACGACCATCGAATTAAATTTATCGGTCCGTCAGCTCATGCCATTAGAACAATGGGCGATAAATCTACGGCCAGACAAACCATGACTGAAGCTAAAGTCCCTATTGTTCCAGGCTCTAACGGGCTAATAACAAGCGATGAAGAAGCCATTAAACTTGCCTCAAAAATTGGTTACCCCGTTATAATCAAAGCTACAGCTGGCGGTGGTGGCAGAGGTATGCGCGTAGCTACTTCTGAAAGCCAACTAATACAGTCTTTAACGCAAGCTAAGACCGAAGCTCAAGCAGCTTTTGGTGACGGTGGCGTATATATTGAAAAATATTTAAAGCCTATTCGCCATATTGAAATACAGATTTTAGCTGACGCTCATGGCAATTGCGTCCATTTAGGCGAACGCGACTGTTCGATTCAAAGGCGTCATCAAAAATTATTAGAAGAAGCGCCGTCACCAGCTCTAACGCCTGAAATGCGTAATAAAA
>JAJYFO010000249.1 GCA_021785395.1 bacterium
TATCTGATTCGACAAAGCAAAGGCTTGATGGCAAATCAATAAAAGAAGCGTATCAAAACGCAGCCAAAATCGCCCTAGAAAAACTTAATATTATCTGATTTAGCAAATCCAAAGCCTTAGGGTAGCGGAGCCTGAAAAGCGCTGTTGCCACTATTAGAAACTGGAGCCGTCGAATCAGTGGTATTATTCATAACACCTGGTTTAGCCGACAAGCTATTTGGGGTATTAGTGGTTTCAGTACTTACGCTTTTACTGGTATCGCTAAAATTATTGCTGTTTAAATTCAAATTACCCATACTAGATGCGTTTGTACCAGCAGTTGTCATCGCAGCAGACGAATTATTCCCTGTATTTTGGCTGTTAGGTAAATTACTGGCGTCTGGCTTCATGTTGCTAGGTATATTGACGCTGGAGGCGATTTGCTTAGCTGAATTATTTAACAAAGTCGCCGTCTGATTCGTTTGAGCAGCTTTGTATTCGGCCTGGGCCGCTTTTAGATTAGCTTTTGCCCAATTGAGGACTTTTTTAGCTTGAACCAATTCGTTTTTGGCTTTAGTAAACCGCTCATTGGCAATATTGACGGACTGATCGCTAGTCGGGTTTGCCTGACCGGCACTTGGCATAACAGCTAGACTTGAGCTATCCGAGTTATTAGTTACATTAGTTGTAGCAACGTTTTGAGCCGATGCGTTACCAACGAAAGTCAACGCAATAAAAGAAAGTATTGTAAATGAATTTTGTTTAAAAGAAATTAATTTTTCTCCAGAATGCTTATTCATGTTTAGACGCCTCGCAAAAAAATTACAGGATATTGATCTCACAAATAGTCTTATAGCATAGTTTTTAAAAGAATCACCACGGCATTAATTCGGTCACTTATATCTTAAAATACAATAAAATATAGCCTTTCAATATACTTCAAAAGGCTATAAAAAAAGTATACTCCTTGTATAATCACTACAGAAGCCATTCTTATACTTCCAAAGTAATCATTAAAAAACAGCTAGAAGCCCTTAAGTTTAATAAAAATTAAACTCTTTACAAGTATCCTGGCTTGATAATTGTTTATGTTTTTTTACTTCAAAATATGAAAATTAGTAAAATTCTTGGAAATTTTTGCTTGAACGTTTGTTAAACATATAGCTTTTTGATATAATCTTCCTAATAGGTGTTTGACATTAAAATGCTTATCTTTCCCTATCTTAAACCGATAGATAAGGATACAGACCGTAATGAGGGAAATTTTGAATACCTAGGTATTATTATCGTTTAACAGGAGCAAATATTTAAGTGTCGGAAAAACAATTGGAAAAAACTGAATTTGAAAAACTTTTGGAGGCAACCTTTAGGTCAAAATTCGAACAAGGCAGTATAGTTACTGGTGACATTGTTAGAATCGAACGCGACGGCGTACTGGTTGACGTAGGAGCCAAGTCAGAAGCTTTTGTGCCTGTTAAAGAACTGTCAAACATGCCCTTTGACGACATCCACGAAGTGGTGAAAATAGGCGACCGTTTTGAGTTTTACATTTTACGCGAAGAAAACGAGAACGGCCAATTAACTCTTTCCTTAAAAAGGGTCGCTCAAGCGCGTGGCTGGGTACAACTGGAAGAAATTAAAAAACACGACAAAACCATCAAGGCCAAAATATCAGCCTTGGTCAAAGGTGGCGTAGTAGTTGACGTATACGGCTTAAGAGGTTTTGTGCCAGCTAGCCAATTGCGCGTCAAGTCGACCACTTTAGAAGATTTAATTGGCCTAGAAATTCCTATGAAGATACTAGAAGCCGACGTCAAACACAATAAACTCGTGTTGAGCCAAAGAATGGCTATTCAAGAAGAAAAAGCTGCCCAAAGAGAAAAAATCCTCGACACCCTAGAACCAGGTCAGGAAATCTCTGGCGAAATCGTTAGAATAGCTGACTTTGGTGCCTTCGTTGACCTGGGTGGTTTAGACGGTTTACTGCCAATATCCGAAATTTCCTGGGAGAGGGTTTCGCACCCATCCGATAATTTAAAGGTTGGCGAAGTGATTTTAACTAAAGTCCTTAAAATAGATAAAGAAAAAGGACATATATCTTTATCGCTCAAACAGATGCAGCCAGACCCATGGCGTGAAATCGAAGACAAATTCCAAGAAGGTCAAGTTGTAAACGGTACGATTCGTAAATTGCAAAGTTTTGGCGCTTTTGTCCAGATTTACCCAGGCGTTGACGCTTTATTACCGACAATAGAAATGACCGAACAGCCAAATACCAGACCCGAGGAATTATTCCAGATTGGTCAACCGGTAAAGGCTGTCATCAAGAAATTTTCGCCGCGCGAGCATAAAATCAGCTTAAGCATCAAAAACCTTGAAGTAGCTGAATTATTAAAAGATTAGTTGGTTGTAAAAGCTGGTTATGAACTCCTTGGTAATAACTATATCCAATTAATAATTTCAGAGATGCTTAGCTGCTAGATCTAATCGTTTAAAACACCGTAAGTTAAAATACAATTACAACCAGCCCTATTGACTTGACATGGCGGAAACTGGCTTTTAGTTTTAAATAAGTAAATGCGAAACTATTGACAAAATAGCGTTTTATTTACTGATAAATACAACGACGGATAATTCTCAAGCCAAATCATCGTAAGTTTAAAGACGATTACAACCTGCTCCAAAAGCCTGGCGACAAATTGGTTAATGGTATTACATAAGTTAATGCGCACCTAATGACAAAACAAAAAGGCAATATTGGCTATTAATTTTGTCCTGACATCCAGGTAAGACTTTTGCATTGTCCTAAAAAATACCTATCAAAATGAATTATAACTTTTTAGCGATTTTAAGTATAAAATCCCATTCTTGCTTGGCAACCGGCTGGATAGACAGCCTTGACCCTTTTTGCAAAAGGACCATATTTTCCAATTCAGGGTAGTTTTTAAGCGTTTGCAAACTAATGATAGACTTGAATTTTTCCTTGAATTTTACATCGACCATATACCAAATAGGGTTGTCGACCGTTGACTTAGGGTCATGGTGGTGATTATTAACATCTAAAGCGGTAAAATCAGGATAACCAATTTTAGTTACATAGGCTATTCCAGCTATGCCAGACGGATCGCTATTAGAATGGTAGAAAAAGACCATGTCATTTAACTTAATACTATCGCGTAGATAATTTCTGGCCTGGTAATTCCTGACCCCGTCCCAATGCGTCGTTTGGTTAGGAGAGCTAGCTAAATCGTCGATCGAAAAAACCGACGGCTCTGATTTAAATAACCAATAATTAACAGTCATTTAACCTATTTCATCGAGTATTGTCATAATGTCTTTACGGATACAAGTAATAATCGGCGTATCTTTTAAAGTATAGCTAGAAGCTTTAGATTCGCGTAATTCTTGGACTAAGTCTAAAAAGTCTTCGCAG
>JAJYFO010000068.1 GCA_021785395.1 bacterium
CCTTTGCTGTGTGGCGGCCAATATTAAGCTTGGTTGACAAGTCAAATTAAGTTGTAAACCCTTAAAAATCATATAAAGGCCTATTTAGTCAAATCAAAAAAGTCGTTCAGAATTTTCTTATTTGAAACGAGACCTAGGTACTCACTATAAGAATTTACTTTTGTAAAACCATTAAGGTTGGGCTTATGAATAACCTGACTAGATTTTAATAATTCACTTGTAGTTATAAATTCATCGATACGGGCACTTTCATTTATATAACTTAATTCTAAAACCAAACTTGGCAAAACCGGAAAGCCGTTTAGCTTAGAATGTAATTTTAAAAAATTGGGATTTATGTCTTTAACGTCACTTATAATAAGTTTATAAAAAATATTCGTTTTTGAAGGTAAATTATCTGGGTACTTAAATTTATAAACAAAACCGGTGTAATTCTTGTTTTTTAAAATTCCTTTTTTAACCCAACAATCGGTATTTTTCATAAGTTTACCACCATATACAAGCATATTTACAATACCGCTTCCCTGTGGGTCTTTAATATCGTTGATTAAGGTAGTGTAGTAAATTTTTTTTTTAAGATTGATATAATAAACTAGGTAATCTGGTTTTTGACAGTATATTTGGGTGGATTGTTTAAGATTTAGCAAACTAAACTGACTGTCATTGAGCAAAATTTCCTGAGTCCCAAACAGCTTATTATCCTGCTTTAAACAGTATTCATTTTGAGCTCGAACGGATAAATTAAAAGTTATTAGAATTAGCCAAAGTGTAGAAATTAATTTATACATAAAAAACAAAAAAATAGATAACAGTGAACTTATTATAACAAAAATTAGCGTAATTTGACAGCCGATTATTTTGTAAAATTAATCAAATCATTAATAGCCTGAGATTTTACCTGCAAATCGTTAAAATCGTTATAAGACTTAGCTAATTTATAATTACTTACACAGGGTTTGACAATATTCATATTTTGTTTTTTTATGCTTGGGGTAGAAATAATATAAAACGAATTTCCAACAGTATCGTGCGCACTAATAGACAGAATCAAACTAGACATTTGAGGCAAACCGTTTAAGTTAGAATGTAATTCGACAAATTCTTGGCATATCCCGTTAAATTGACCAACATTCATATTTTCTATAGTTTGGGGTTCTTGCAAATATTTTTTTTCGTATTTAAACTTATATGATAGAGCTTCAATACCGTCTTGCTTAAAAGTACCGGTTTTGAGCCAATAATTTTTATCTTTAAAATGCTGACCACCCACCAAAAATGATTTATAAACAAGGCCTTGACCTGAGACATCAAGGCATTCAGGGATAGTTGTAACAAAGTATTTTTTATTTTTATTATTTATAAGGGTTACCTTATAATCTGGTTTACTAGCATAAACTTCAATTTTTTTTTGTAAATATGTAATTTTAATCTGATTTGAATTTAAGTAAACTAAAAACACCCCACTAGACTTTGATTTTTGCTGGATTACGTACGCTTCGTTAGCTATGGCACTAACACAAGTAAAGTATAACAGTAGTAGAGGCGACAAAATTCTCAAATAAACGTACCATAAAACAAAAGAACACCAACATAGAACCCCATAAAATCAATTCACACTACAAATATATCATAAATACAAAGGCCGATTTACCCTTATTTTAAAATTTAATCTAAACCTAGAAATTTAAAGATGCATATTTAACAAAGAATTAAAAGTATAATTACCTTGATCCTGAATCATATTCTGAAGTTTTTGCACTGGTATAAATTCGGTAATATTTTTAAAATTACTAAAATCAACAATACCTAAAACGTTACCAGATCCGTCAAAAACTGGCCCTCCGCTATTGCCTTCTTGCGTTTTTAAGGCCACTTGGCCTAACTGCTGATTAGCCTCCTGACCTGGCATCAATGGAAATTGAGGGTCTATTTTGTCTAATGTTGAATAATTTTTGAAAATCCCGTTGCTTAAAGTTAAATTATTTGTTCCTAGAGGATAACCAAATGTATAAGCATTTTGGTTAGATTGAAGTTTTTGGGTACTTAAGTTAGGATAGGGACTATTTAAAACATTAATGTGTAGAATGGCCAAGTCATTTTTAGGGTCTACCGACTTAACGCTAGCTACAAAAGTTTGGCCTATATTATTGCTTACAAAGATTTGGCTATAATTATCGAAAACATGATAAGCCGTAGCTATATCTCCTTGACCGTCGATAAAAAAGCCGGTACCTTCGCTTTCTCGCAAATTATTTTTACCATTAACACCAGTGTTGGAGAAAGCTTCAATTTTCACAGCTACCTTACTAGCTTCTGAATAAAGCTTGGCCTGGGTAGAATCGACTGGATAAGTCTTGTCTATAGTTTTTTTTGTAGTTGAATCGTAGATTGAAGTTGGGATACTTATACTATTTGTCGGCGTATAAGCATAATTTATAGCTGAAGAAGTAAAATTTTTATTTGCATTATCACTTACTAGAGGTAATTTAAGTGATTCGATTGACGATTTAGAGTTATTTTCGAAAAAATTATTCATAAATGCCTATTAAAAACAAATTCTACAGTTAAATATAATATAATTAACAAAAACGATCCACTGGGGAAATTACGTAGGTAATTATTAAATTTATGACTAGTTATAAGGCAATTGAATGGCCAGTTGTACTTAGGCATTTAAGCCAATTAGCCCAAACTAAGCTAGGCCAAAACTCCTGCCTAAACCTTGATTTATCAAGTAACTTGGCTAAAATTAACACCAAGTTATTAACTCTAGGCGACGCCTATAATTTAATTTTACGCAAAGAAGACATAAATTTAAGTCAATTACCTGATATTGCCAATTTACTCGATTTAATAAAACCTGGATTCGTTTTTAACGTTAATGAAATTATGGATATCCTAAAAACATTACAAACAGTCCAAGAAATAAAGCCAAAACTAACTACCGAAATCAATAAAGATAAAGCCACGAGTAATCTAAGAAACTTAACCGAAACCTTGGTTATTATGCCAGATTTAATTAGCTCAATCGAAGCTGTTTTTGACGAAAACGGCCAATTTAAAAACGACTGTTCTGCCAACCATTACCAGTTAATGATGGCTTTACAAAAACAAGAAGATAATTTAAAAGAAGAATTAAATAATATCATCCATCATCCCAAATTAAGCCTGGCTTTAATGGAGCCAATATATACCAAACGCAACGATAGGTTCGTTATTCCGGTTAAAGTAAGTCATAAAAATGACATCAAAGGTATAATCCATGACCGGTCAACGTCTGGTTTAACCTATTATATTGAACCTTTTACAATTGTAAATCTATCTAACAAAATTCAAAATATTAAAAACGAAATCGACCAAGAAAAAAATAGAATTTTAAAACACCTGTCTAAACTTATTATTAATGAAATTGAAGGTTTTAGAACTAATTATTATAATTTAATAGAATTAGACATAGTTTTTGCCAAAGCTAGATTTGCCTATTTATACGACGGAACAAAACCTATATTAACCGATAATAAAAAATGCAATCTAAAAAATTTAAAACACCCATTACTAATACTCAAGAATACGAGCGTCATTGGCAGCGATATAGATTTTGACGAATTAAATAACTCATTAATTATAACCGGTCCAAACGCTGGCGGTAAGACAATTTTATTAAAATCAATTGGTCTGGCCTGCTTAATGGCTAAAGCTGGTATGTTCATAGCTGCCCAAGCTAATTCTGTCATAAATATATATAACGATATTTATTTGAGCATTGGTGACAATCAGTCGGTTGAAGCTAATTTATCAACTTTTTCTAGCCATTTAAAAAACATAATTGCCATAATAAAAGAAGCTAGCCAATATTCTTTAATTTTAATTGACGAAATAGCTACCGGAACAAATCCACAAGAAGGGGTCGCCTTAGCTAAAGCAATTATCGAAGCGCTCCATAAAAAGAATTCAACCAACGTTTTTACAACCCATTATGAAGAATTAATCACGCTCAAGCAAAAATATACTGGTATTAATTATGGTGGTTTTGAATACGACAATAATTTAATGCAGTCTACATACAAATTCAAGCTTAATTTAACATCCGGGTCACATGCTTTTGATTTAGCTAAAAAACTTGATTTACCCTCAGAAATTTTAGATAATGCTTATAAAATATATAAAGAAGACTTTCATATATCCTATAGCCTACATATGCTAAAAGTTAAAGAAACCGAACTTAATTCTAAAGAAGCCGAATTAAATAATAGGCTAGAAAAAATTGTAGAATCAGAAAATAAAATCAAAGAATTTTATCAAACTAACCAAGCTAATCTAAGCAAGGAATTTGATAATTTAAAAAATCAGTTACAGACCGAATATAAAAATTCAATAGACGAAATAAATAAAATTATAAAAGACCTACAAAGTAATAAAAACCAAAATCTAGCCAATTTAACCAAACAAAAAGCCAAAAGCATCGTTGAAAGTTTTGACAAAAAAATGACACCTGAAAATAATGTTACAGATTTATCAAAATTAAAAATTGGTAGTTATGTAAAAGTAAAGTCATTGAATTTAAGCGGTGAGGTTATTAAAATAAACAATACCAATTCCGACAAGACAGAAATTATTGTAAAATCAGCCAAATTTAACGTTAAAGCCGGTTTAAACGATATTGAAATTATTTCCAAATTACCCAAAATTAAAACTAAAAAAATACAATTACCCCATACTGCAAATTCAATTAATACCGAAAATATATTTGGCAGTTTTAATACCGTAAATATAATTGGCAAACGAGTAAATGAAGCAATACCAATAGTTGAAGAATTTATCGATAGATGTTATTTTAACAACTTATCTAGTTTACTCGTAATCCACGGGATGGGTCAGGGTATACTTAAAAATGCCGTCCACGAATACTTAAATACATCAACCTATGTAGCTGATTATAAACCAGGCGATAATGATATTGGCGGACATGGAGTAACGGTCGTCAATTTAAAGGGTTAAATTATGACTGTTTGAATTTATCTAAGATTTGGGAACATTTTTAATTCTGGGTAGATTATTAGAAGCCTCAATGCTTTCTTCCATAGAGTCAAGTGTAGACAAACGTCCTTGTAAAATAGTACCAGTTACAGTTTTTTGAGCGGCTATTTCGCGGCGTTTTAAAAAATCGATGGTATCAGTTCTAAAAGTATCGGCCAGTCTTATAGAAGCACCAGCCAGGTTAATAATACCAGCTTCGCCAGTTAACAAAGTAGCAAAGCGGGGTGACTGAATAAAGTGATAGCCAACATAAATTAAAAACATACCACGTGATGCTTTAGACCAGCCGTATATCTGGTGCATTATAATACTGTGCTTTTGATGGCGTTTCTCAGACTTAGCCTCACGACTATCGATATATTGCATATCGCCGTAGACACCAGACTCCTGTTTATATAACTCAGCTCTCAGTTTTGCTAATGGAAGCATATAAGGCTCATCATTATCGTTTGTAGAGGCGATTAAAGAATTAAATTTATCACTGTCGGCTTCAAAAATTTTACTCAAATCGGCTTGTGCCTGATTCAGTTTTTGGGCCATAGCTTTTTTAGCTTTATTCTTGCCAATATGGGCAATAGCTAATTCTGCCAAAGGATTTAAAGCCGACATGGACCCAGATATGGTAGTCGAAGTACTCGAAACCGGGTTTAAATAGTCGTCATGTATACAGGCCGAAATAATTCTTACTAAATCTGAGCCAAAGTCACCGTCGAATTTTTTGGCCAGAGTCAAGCTATTTTCACTGCGATTATAAAGCGTGCGGTAGACCGATCGAGCGTGCAAATTTACGTATTCGGTTAGACCCAAATCACGGCCTTCGGCCATAAGCTTGGTATCAAGGTTGGCGACTTCTTTTTCCTTATCGCTTAAATCATAGGCTTGGGCTAGTAATCTTTGGCGTTTGGCTAGCAAACTATCTATATCATTTTTAAGGCCGATAACTTTACTATCAACCGTGTTTATATTAAAACCTCGTTTTTTTTCGCTATTTTTATCAATGCCCTCTAAGGTCGACTCAAAAATAGTACCGCTGATTAATATAGCCTTACCGACGAATCTAGGTAAAGTAGCCGCAAGTTGAATAAGAGTAGGAATATGTTTTACTTCACCAGGCAATACTGGCCCGTATTTATTTTCTCGAAGTTTTTTCCAGTAGATAAAATTATATAGAACATTTATTAATAAACCCGTAAAAGTCAGAAAATAGTTGGCGTTTTGATAAAACATTATCCTTAGCCTTTTACCTGGCCTGTCCTTACCGTTTTCGACGCGAAAATACGTGTTTAACTTAAACAATTCGATTTCTTTGGCAAGAACCTTATGGTTTATATTTTCGATTTCGAGGTAACTTATTTTAGGAGACGATAAATAACTGACCAATTGGGCATTAGCGTTTAAAGGGTAAATTAAAACCAGGTTTACAAGTAGAAATAATATTAACGGGAATCGCATTTAATTAATGATTTTTACCAAGTTAACCAAAACGTAAAACATATATTATTCTATAAATTGTTTATTACCAGTTAAATCTATGTAATGTAAACAATCAAACAAGTTATTGACAAGTGAATTAGCAAAAAAATTATCCATTGGGAACATACCTAAATTCTCATTTAAAATTGTAATGATAACGTTATTGAATTAGTTTTGCAATAATTAATTGAGCAAAAATATCAGCAAAGTTTTCTGTTTAAAGTTTTATATAGGTAAATATTTCTAAATAAGTAAGACTAAAAGAGTTAATTTTTGAATTCTCTTCGACTAACCTCAAGTCTTATCATCGCATAAATTTATATTGCGTAAGTATAATTCTTAGGCAATATACGGGTATTATCACGACCAAGAATTTTAGCGGCATTATAGGCAAAATATGGGTCTTTAATAGAGGCTCTGGCGATAAGAGCCATATCGGCCATATTTTCACTAATCAAGCTATTAGCATAGGCTGGCGTGTCGATATTGCCAACCGCCATCGTTAAAATTTGAGCGCGATGTTTTATAACAGCTGCGTATTGCGATTGAAACTTTAAATCGGTACTTGGCAATACCTGGTCTTTAACGACATGACCAGAACTACAGTCGATTAAGTCGACGTCCAAGCTTTTAAGAATTTTTGCCAATTCAACCGCATCATCAAGGGTAAAGCCACCTTTAGCGTGGCAGGTTACTGACAGCCGCACACTTAAAGGTAATTCGGTCGGCCAATAACGTCTAACCTCTTCGACAACTTCGACTAAAAACCTTACCCTGTTCTCAAAACTACCTCCATAGATGTCTGTTCGTTTATTGGTCAAAGGCGAATAAAAGCTATTTAATAAATACCCGTGAGCAGCGTGTATTTCGACAAGTTTAAAACAAGCCTGTCTAGCTCTATTAGCAGCCATACCAAAGGCTTTAACCAGCTCTTTTATCTCTGGCACAGTTAATTCGTGAGGGATAGCAGCTCCAGACTCAAAGGCTATGGGGCTTGGACCACAGACCTGAAAGCCACCGTTATATTCATCTAGATACACTTTTTTAGACCGGCCACGTTTAGATTGGCCATTACCTTTAAACGGGGATTCACTAGAGCCTTTGCGCCCGGCGTGAGCCAGTTGAATGCCTGGTACAGCGTCAAATTTCTGTATAAATTTAGCTATCCGCATTAAATAATCGGTATGAGAATCACTCCAAATACCAAGACAATCTGGGGTGATTCGACCATTGGGATCGATAGCCGTAGCTTCAGTCATTACAAGACCAGCTCCGCCAATGGCTCGAGACCCCAGATGGACCAAATGCCAATCATTGGGGTAGCCATTAACCGCCATGTACTGACACATTGGTGATATGCCAAGACGATTTTTTATAGTAACTGACTTAACTTCTAACGGCGAAAACAGATTGACCATTTAAACTTAAATTAACTAAACCGAACAAAAACAAGTAATAGTACAATTATATATTATAATTTTGAAAATTCGTAAGGTTTTTGTAAATACAATGTTCATCGAGAAATTTAGTAAAATTTGCGCTCATCTTAACGCGATAATCATTCTAGGTCTTATCATGGCTATATTATTTAAGCATGACGCCAAACCAGGCATCAATTCAGTAAATACTCTACAAAACGATTTTATTCTAAAAATTGTTTTAATCGAAGACTTTACCAAAGATAATTTAAAAGAAAATTTAAAACATTTTTATCAAAACAATAAATCAACCATTCTGCCCAAAAATTTATTTGAAAATTTTTTTAAAGTCAACAATAAAACGGTAGAAGAAGTTTTAAGCCAAAATGAAAAACTGCTAATTACAAATTCTTCTGACAACGATTTAATTTTAAAAATAATTTTGCTGCGGCATAAATTGCACAAAAACTATAGCAAATATATAAAATCATATTCAGAAAATATCGATACTAAAGATAATGATTATTTTATAAATATCTTAAAAACGACCAAAATTAAACCAGGCACTAAAATAATAAATGAAAATATAAATGCCATCCAACAAAATCTTAATAATTTATGGTATCAGAATGAATTGGTGTTGCTAATGTTAAATAATGATACCAATTCACCGTTTTACAGTAGTTTTAAAGACCTATTAAACCACAAAATTATAGAAAACCTTAGCCTACTATTTACCCTTATTGTTTTTGTTTTTTTAGCTACCATAATTGGAATTATAACTATATTAGTTTACCTATCGAATTTAAAACCAAATAGCCATAAGCTAGACAGCCCAGCCACATCGATTTTATCAGGTTTTGATTTATTGGTTATATTTGAAATTTTTTTTGCTAGTCAAATGCTTTTAAGTACAATTGTTAAATGGTTTAATCAATTTGTAAATTATTCTGAAAGTGCTTTGTCAGTAGCCTATGAATCATTTTTTGTTTATTTTTTATTGAGTTTAATAACCTTATTATTCATTTATTTTCTTGCCAAGCAGTATGATAAAAACATTTTTGACGTTATTTATTTAAAATTTAAAACCCCCCATAACTCCACCATAAAACTTATTACCAAGGGTTTTTTAGGTTGGTGCTGCTGTTTACCGGTGTTAATATCATTAAATATAATTTTAAAATATTTTAAGTTAAGTGGTGTATCAACCAATCCAGTCTTAATGGGTATGCACGAAGCTACAGGTCAGTCTAACGTTCTAGCTCTAACCTTATTGTTTCTTTTAACGGCAATCTTAGCTCCAATTTATGAAGAAATTTTGTTTCGCGGTATTTTATTTAATTACCTTAAGTCCAAGAAAAGTTTACTTTATGCAATTATAGTTAGTACAGCATCCTTTGCCTTTATACATATTGACCCCAATGTATTTTGGCAGTTATTTACTTTAGGTTTATGCTTTGCCATATTAACCGATAAATACGAAAGCATTTTGCCGTCGATCGTAACCCATAGTCTGTGGAACGGGATAACCATGGTCAGTATTTTTATTATTTATTCATAAACTGAGTAATTCAAGGCTGTTTAATAATTCTTGGCGATTAAGTGTTGCTGTACCAGGCTTTTTAACGACAATTCCAGCCGCTAAGTTACCTAAAGCCATAGCTTGTTTATAATTTGCCCCAACGCTTAAAGCTAGGGCAATTGTAGCCACAACTGTGTCGCCAGCTCCGGTTACGTCAAAGACCTGGCTTATATTGAAAGCTGGCAATTCAAAAATTTCCCTATTCGATTCGAATAAGGCCATACCATGCTCACCCCGGGTTATCAAAACGCTATCGGCCTGAGTCAATTTAAGGACATCGCGCCCGGCTTCATAAATAGTGTAATTATCGTCAATTTTGCGCTTGAGCATACTTTCTGTATCGGGCTGATTGGGTGTAATCAAGCTTACATTATTAAACCTTTCAAAATTACTTTGAGCGTCAACAATAACGAATTTATTATGCTCGCGTTTTAGTCGGATAGCTAAATCTATAATCTTCTGGCTAATAACGCCACCTTTATAATCAGACAAGACAATAGCATCGTAATTTGTGGCCATTTTTTCGATATGGTCCAGTAATTTACTTTCAATTTCGTTAGCTATAGGTCTATAATCAACTTTATCAAGGCGTAAAAGCTGCTGCATCTGTGAATGAGACTTAGATAAAACCCTGGTTTTAACCGTTGTCTTGCGCGATGGGTCTAAAATTAAACCGTGGGTAATATTATTCAATTCTAGCTGTTTTTTTAGAATTGCATAATATTCGTCGTTACCGCATATACCGATACTATGACAAGCCCCAGATAAAGCTGTAATATTATGAGCGGTATTAGCTGCCCCACCCAAAATATGCTGTGTTTCCACGTGCTCCAGAATTAGTACTGGGGCCTCTCTGGATATACGCTGTGGTTTACCTTCCCACAATTCGTCCAAAAGCAAATCGCCTACGACTAAAATTTTACCCTTATCAAATCTATTAACAATATCACTCAATTCATCTTTATGTATATATTCTTGATAGGGATGATTAGCGCCAGGATTATTTAAAACCGAAATCTTTTCTAATTTAGCGAATAACTCCTTGCCTGTAATATTATCGGGGTCTAGACCTAAAGACAAATTAGTGGCTAGTTTGGCTTCTTCTAAATAATCGTATTCATGGTATAAAGAAGCCAAGCTTAAAACATTATCAACCAATTCATCGTAAGATCTAGAATTGGCTAAGTTTCGTCTGGCCATTTCTAATTCTTTTAGAATTTTTGATTGGTCAGTATCTTCGCTCTTAAAACTGGTTATTTTTAAAAAATCATCGACAATCGGCTTTAATAATGGCGGAACATTTGTGTTTTGCCCAATTTTAAATTCTGACTTAAGAGATTGTGTAAATAAATTAGTATTAGCTGAAAATTTTCCGGTCAAAAAATTAAAATTTTTAATCGCTCTATCTTTATCTGGTAATTTAAAAGTTTTAGACAAATTCAGGTCTTTATTTTTAGCCTTAGAATCTTGACCGAAACTACTATTTTTTTTACCGTCAGCGTCACTAATAAAATTAGAATCAGACATATATAACTCCTAAACTATTATTTTTTTAATTCGTCAGTTTTAGCTTCTTTCGTAAGTTCGTGCGCTTTTTTCTCAAATGATTGCATCCCATCATAGATAGCCAAGGCTTCTTTGCCGATTTTTAAATTGTCCAATTCATTGTTACTTACGTATTCTTGCATATTTTTATAGTGCTTCTGACAGTCGTCATTAATGGTGCTTAAAATCTTATAACTCGTTTCCAATTCGGCGTTGTCATTGACTAATTTATTTAAATTAACCAATTCACCACTTAAATACTCCTGTAATTTAGACATCTGATTAAGATAGAAGTTAAGCCATTTTTTTCTTGGTTTGAGTCTGTCGCCCATTTCTACCATTCCACTAGGAACTGGCATAGGTGTTATGAAAGTCCCACCAACAATACCTGGGCTTGGGATAGCCACGTAAGTATGGCGCTCGACTTCACCTATTACGTCTTCAGCTGATCTAGCCCAAAAGTGAGCGGTTTTTTCGAGCTCTTTGACAGTATCTTTAACCTGGCCATAAATGACTTTACCGCTTAACTTATCCTGAGCCGTAGTATTATTAGGCTTGGCCTTAGCAATATCAGACTCAGCTTTGTTGTTATTAAATTCAGCCTTATTACTATTAGATTCAACTTTAATATTAACGCTATCTTTGGAGTTAGTCGAACCTGGCTGTAGATTAACAGTATTGCCCAAATTATCCTGGGCTAAAACACCCAAGCCTAAACTTAACCACATAACGCCTAAAAACAAGAATATTTTAAAAGAAAACGACATTTACCCCCCAAATTTCATACATTTAATTTAATTTTAACTCAGACTTTATATAATTTTAGCATAATGCCTAAACCTAATAATCCCGTACAAATTTTGCTATAAAAAAACCGTTATAGCCTAAAGAATCTTGTGGCAAAAACTGTATATACCCATTTTTAGCATTGTTAGCTAATATAGGTTCATTACTCAAATAAGAACTGACGTCCAATGGTCTAAAATTAGGGTTATTACTCAAAAACCAGTTAACGTTTTCAACATTTTCTTCGGGCTCAATTGAACACGTAGAATATACTAACTCACCACCACCTGGCTTAACCAAAGTTTTTGCCTTATCTAACAAGGCTCTTTGTAATTTAACTAAATTATCCAAGTCGCTCCTTGTTTTGTTTAGTAAAATATCTGGCTTCTTATTAACAACGCCAGTACCTAAACAAGGTGCGTCAACCAGAATTTTGTCACATAATATAGGATAACTAAAGTCAAGACTATCCATAGCCAATGTCTCAATATTTTTTAATTTCAAAATTTTAGACTGACGACGTAGCATTTTTAACCTAGCCATATTTTTATCAAGGCTAATAATTTTACCCATATTCTGCATTAACTGAGACATGTATAGTGATTTACCACCAGGAGCAGCGCACAAGTCAAAAACCAAATCGCTAGGTTTTGGATTAAGGATGATACAGGCCAAAGCCGATGTTTCATCTTGAATGGCGAACAAATTTTCGCTGTAACCGGGTAAATTTTCTATATTTAAAAATTTGTCTAAATTTAGAATCGTAAAACAAGAATGAGCAAGTTTACCTCGCACATATTCAATATTATTATTATCCAGAATTTTAGCCAAGCCATCGGCCGTAATAAATATTTCATTAACCCTTATCGTAAAATTTGGCTTAGTTAACGACCATTTGATTAATTTTTGATAGTCGTTTTGGCTATAT
>JAJYFO010000250.1 GCA_021785395.1 bacterium
AAGCCAAAACCAAAAAGGAAAAAGTTACAGTGTCAATCTCTTCTAAATCGATCATTTTTCCCTTTAAACAAGCAACTATATATTAAATTATTATACAAAATATTTATTAAAACTACACGTTAAATACTTTAAGTTTGCCTAAGCTTTAAAATTTAATTTAATAGTTAAAAAGGGGATTATCTATGTCGAGTCTACCAAATGTTCTAGGAATTATAATATGTGAACGAATTTTAGTCGACGTCTTACGCCAAGAAGCAGTCAGTTGCGTTAATATTCACAATGGTTTTGCCACGTCCAGTTTTCCGGTTATTTTACCGCTAATTTACGCTTATGCCCAGGTGTCAGGGTCCCACGAAGAATTCACGTATCAATACCGAATTCTCGACCATGACTCAAAAGAGCTCGCTCAATCGCCTTTAGCCAAAGTCGAACCGCTACCCAATTCCAACATGTTGCATAAATTAATAAGTGCTATTCCGGGTTTACGCTTTGACGACGAAGGAACGTACAATTTTATTCTTGAGCTAAATGGGGTCAAGGTAAGTCATTTGCCGTTTTATGTCGTTAAAGTAGACGCAACTGGCGAAGTATTGGCCTAGAAAATTAAAAAGTTTGCCCATACGTTTTATATATAGTTCATTATGGAAATAACCAAGAACCGCCGCGACCTGAGTAAGTATCTAGCCCAGATTAAAGACAAAATTGGCTTCGTACCGACAATGGGAGCATTGCACGCTGGTCATATCAAGCTTATAAAGTCGGCCAAAGACATAGGCTGTTTTACAGCCGTTTCTATTTTTGTAAACCCTCTTCAGTTCAATGACCCCAATGATTTTAAAACCTACCCGCAAAACCTTGACACGGATCTTGATATTTGTCGACAAAATGGCGTTGATTTAGTATTTTGTCCGGGTCTTAACGATATTTATGAATACAACTTAGACAACACTTTCAAAATAGAGCCGCCTCTTAATTTGACCAGCGTTTTATGTGGTCTAGGCAGGCCTGGACACTTTACAGGGGTTGCGACAATAGTTTTAAAATTGTTTAATTTAGTTAAGCCGAATAAAGTTTTTATGGGTCTTAAAGACTACCAGCAATATTTGATAATAAAGCGAATGTGCCAGGATTTATTTTATGATATCGAAGTAATTGGCATAGATACCGTAAGGGAAGAAAGCGGGCTAGCTTTAAGCTCGCGCAATAAATTACTAAAGCCAGATGACTTGAAAAAAGCACCTATTTTATATAAAACCCTAGTTGAAATAAAAAATGAACTTTTAACAGATAAAAATATTGGCAATATCATCCGTATCAAAAGAGATGATTTAAGCCAATTTGGTATTAATGTTGAGTATTTAACTGCTCTAAACGCCAATGACTTAAGCGAAGTTAATAGTTTTAGCGTACCAACTTTACTGGCTATTGCGGCTAAATTCGATAAGATAAGATTAATCGACAATATAATCGCCTACCCCTAGTCGCATCCAATTATGATAGTTTTAAAATCTATCTAAAATTATTCAGGCAAAACTTATCAAAAACCATAAGCAAACGCTAGACGGGGTTTTTAATGTAAAATTTAGTTTTATTTTTGCAGTTTTATTGTATAATCGTATTAGTTTAATGAATAAAAAGCATTATCGTTTCATATTCGTTCGATATTTCAAAGTAATCATGGTGAGGTTTTACTTCTACTTTAATGAATAATACCGTACAAAAATCGATAAATATAAGTTTATTATGCTTAAGTCTTGGCTTAGTTCCAAATGGTCGTTTACAATGTGGCGAACTAATCGCCAGCAAAACACCCGACGCAAATTTACAATCAAGTTACATCGTACAGTCTAAATACGGTCTTAGTAAAGCCAATCAAAAAATCTTAAAAGCCATTACTAATATTGAAATTAAATCTTCGCTGAAAAATGTTATCAACGCTCTAACCGATTTTAACAATTATCCTAAGATTTTCCCCAATATTCAAAGCCATAAAATAATTAAACAAGAAGATAATTTTGTACTTACCGAGCGCTTTTTAAAGCCGATGTTTATTTACAAACAAACCAAGCACAATGTTATTTATAATTTAAGTAACTGCCCAAGTGAATTGACCTGGGTAATTCCAGCCAATAATAATGTAAGCTACGCCAGCGGTAAATGGGTAGTTGAATCTGTAAGCCCGCAAGTTACCAGGGTAACTTACAGTATTAAAGTTATTCCCCAAAAATCTGTCCCTCCAGGCTTTGGAAATATGGTTCTCAATTTCATCCAAAATGACGCTGTAAAATCGCTAAAGAAATACTGCGAGGCTTCGTAGACGCTCTCCGGGATATTAATTTACAAGCAGTTAAAAGCTTGACTTTAAACAGTAGTAAAGTCGGTTTTTTGCCGAAATTTTATCAAGAATAATTTTTCAAATAATTTTCTTTAGAATTACTATGGGAAAATCACATATTTACTTTCAATTTAATTAGTAATAGCATCTAGGATGTCAACAGACAACTTACTAACAAATTAAGGAGAATTATCACGAATAATCACGAAATAAATTTCAACGAAATTTCCAAACTTCCCTCCAAATCAAATAACGGGCTTAAATCTTTTGCCCAAAAATTATACTCAAAACCAAAAGCCTGCTCAGTTGAATCAGAATCAATTATAGAAAAAGACGAACCTAATATTGTTTTGAAAAGCGACAAACAAACATCGACTATATCCAGCTCAGATAATGCATCAGCAATTGCAAGTAATCCGTCTTTTGCCGACGGTGTGAATGCTTCTGAGGCAAATGCCTACAACGTAAATGCTAGTAAAAGAGACGATGTGAATGCTTCCGAGGCAAATGCCTATAACCGAAATACTGCTAACGGAAATAACATAAACGCTTCCAGTCTAGGAATTAACTCAGACGGCAAAGCATCAGCAAGTGATTCAATCAACGAAATAAAAAGGTCCCAAACATTTTCTACTGGGGATGCACCAGCAATAAATCAACCAAACAATATTGTAACCCTCAAAACAAATCATTAGCTAAAATAATGGGTTTATTTTTGTATTCAATAAACCGTTAAGCCAACTTGTAGCTACAATTTCATACAAGCCAGCTTTAACTATATCGAATAATAGAAATTGCTCCAAAAAAAAATCTAATACAAGAAAGAGGGAGTCGCGCCAAACGACTCCCTCTTTTTCGATAACTTTTAGGCTACTGGCATAAGCTTACGGCGACGCAAAAGCCTTGCTATGGCAGCCTGCTCGCAGTCAAGCCAGTCACGGGTATTAAAAGTACTGAATCCACTACCTTCGGGCAAACTAGCCTGGTCAAAGGCTGTTCCACCTTCTAGCGGCAGGTAGATAAAATTGGTAACCGCCAAGCAAG
>JAJYFO010000251.1 GCA_021785395.1 bacterium
TGGTAAAACTAAGGCAATCTTCTAACTCAACACCTACGGCAGTCGATACCCAATCGACCAATATTTCACCCAAACAAATGACATCCAACATAATTTACACCCAAATATTAAACTTTTTATATTTTACCACTAACAAGGGCTGAAATTGTACAAGGCTTAAATTTAAATTTTATTTTAAATTTTTGAATTACGTTACACCAGCAGTTGTAAGAAGTTTATAATTTCGGTTTGTACAATTCAGTAAATTAATGGCAACCACATATTTAAATTCAATAGGTGAAATTATGATTGTTTATGAGGAAAATTTTTTCGTAGATGAAGACATTAAAATCGAATTTGCCGGATTTTTAACCGGGTACTTAGAAAAAATAACCAAGCATAAAGGTTTTCAATATGCTGCCTGGTTTTTTCCTAGCGACAAAGTAGAATCAGGTAAGGTTTGCTGGACAATCCATTTCAGTATCGACGGACTAGACAGTCTAAAAGACTACTTAAACAACGCAGCTAGCCAGAACCAAGGTGAATTAAAGGCCAAATTTAACGATAAATTTAGCCTAAATACCAGGACGCTAAATTTATTAGGTATTTATGGACTACCCGAGAACCTTAACTCACTTATGGAAAACAAATAACCTTAGGTACCCTTTGTAAACTAAAATGTTATTCAAATCCATTCCTAGGTTGAAATAACATGTAAAAAAACTTACATATTTACTATTTTTTATAGTAAATATAAACAAAAAAAAACGGAGGGTTTTGCAAGGTCATCAGACCCTCCGTTAAAATTTAATTTACAAAACTTAAAACTGACTAGTTGGACAAGGCTTTTAGTTGTTGTAAAGCAACTTGGCTGTGGTTATCAAGATTTTTCATGATTTCGATAGCAGCTGCCTCAATGCGCCGAAATTTAGCGTAGGCTGCTTTTTGGCGCACGACTACCTTATCCCAAGCCAACTTTCTGACCTTATCCAGACTCAGGCGAGCCGATTCGACGCTAGAATAATAAGCCTCATTAGCCTCATCTTTCAGAGCCAAAATCTGACCGATGCAATAGTCTTTACACTTAGCACCTTGTTCAGCACCGGCAGAGCGCTGTACATCGCTCAACCCGTCGTGACTCACAAATTTAGCCAAAGCCAATCTTGACTTAGTTGCGAAAGCACAATCAGGGTTGGTACAGGGCAGATAGCCATAAGCTACGTGCTGCCCTGGGTCAGTACGGTTGCGCCAATAAGGAGCACAATTATTGGTGCGACTTTTAGCCTTTTCATCAAGGCTAGCTATGGTAGCATAATAGGCTTCTCGAGCCTTTAACTCGGCAGCTGTAAACAAGGCAAAAGCCGAATCGTTGGCTTGACTTTGTTCGTCAAGTATTTCAGCTAGTTCTTGGCAAAGGTTCTTATTGGCTTTGGCAATAACCAGGTCATATTCAGCCTGGATGATTTTTGAGGGAGTGGTCTTACTCATATATTTTCCTAGCAAGTTGTTGAGATCGAACGTTGCAAATTATTAATTAAAAAAAATCAGCTGCCGCAAGACAAGAAGTCTTTAAGCGAGTATAGCAATAAAAGCAGCTGATACTTCGTTTGACTACTTAGAACAGGAATCATCGCCGCAATTGTTATGGCGCTTTTTGTGAAACTCACAAAACTTGTTATAGCAAGTCTTGCAAGTCTTGCCCAAAGCGAGGATGGCGATAAAAACGAGGGTGAAAACGCCGATATAGCTAAAAATAATCAACTGAATATCACCAAAAACAGCCAAAGCCAGAACAATAAGAACGGCAATGAATGTAACCGCGTACATAAAATCTTCTTTACACATATGCTTTCTCTTTTCTTTTGAGAAATTGACGGATAGACTTAATTAAAGAGCTTACAAGAAATTTCTTAATTCTTAATTGTTATAAAACAGCACGTAGAACCCTAGGCCAACAAAAACAGTCAAAATCATTGCGTAAAACATAACTAGCTCCACTTTATTTAGCTATCGCAATTAACAAAATCTGCTACCAAAACCTCAAGTTTATTTAGATACTGAGCCTTGGCGCTAGCAACAGATTTACTGTAATTTTGAGCCAAATTTAATTTGGTCTGCCTCAAACCGTTTTCCAGATTTTGGCAGGTCAAATCAAACTTCTTTTGGGCAAGTGCATAAAGCCCATGATGGAGACCCAGATTAGATGAAACCCAAGGCAGAACAATGCTACGACCATGCGCTTCGATTACGTTACTTTCAATGGCACGAAAATCAGCTTTAGCTGCTTCGAACTGACTATTAAAATTGCTTAAAGCTTCTTCTAAACCTTTATCGTGTTCTTGTTTGAATGAGAGTAATAACCTATCGAGGTCAGCTCTCAGAGCGTAAAAACTGGTCGCCAAAGCTCTGGTTTTATTGTCAGTAGTGTCAATATCCATGAGATATTATCCTTAGAGCATGAGAATTTATCAGCTAACTTACATTGTCGAGGACACTATCGTCCCAAAGCGATTCTGTCACAACGTTTCCTTTGTCATCTCGCAAGGCCATAAAATAAATCGGCCCTTTTGTAAACGTAGCGAACTGGACGTATTCACGAAAAACACGACCATCTGGCAAAGTATACTCATAAAGCTTATAAGGCGGAATACCGCTGTAAATAAAGATACTGTACATAGTATCAATAACCTTGCGCTTGACTAAACTTTGCTTATAACTTTTGCAGACCAACTTCACCATGGAACCAGGTTTATTGAGCTTCAATCGAATAACCGGATTACCTGGATCGGTATACGCTTCAAATTCGACCTTAAGGGACGAATCAGTAGATATGACGCCGGTAAAAGTAACAGTTTCAAACTGATTTACAAGAGCCTTGGCCCAGGGGTTAAGCCCCATAAATTTGTCGTTTTCCATTTTTGTCTTATCTTTCTTCTTGAGTGGGGTCAACACAATCGTGTCATTGTCTGACCTATAACTGGGGAATGGCGGTGACATCTAAAAAACGTCAATCAGACATGGCGCCAGAAATAATACCACACAGATAGGTATCGTGCACAACGATAATCGGTCCTGTCTTAGGACGAGGCTTAATCACAAAGCAAGGCTTGGTCGAAACGACCGCTTCTTCACAAAGCTGCGCTTCGGCTGCATTGGTATCAGCTTTGTTGGACAAATTTGGGCAAGTGCTTGAAGTCTCTTTCTGGGTATTCATTTAAGCATTTCCTTTTGCTTGCGTGGAAAAGATGATGATGGTCGGAATTAGCTGACTTTACCAATCAAATTTTATTATCTAAAACTTGCTAAAATCCTTTCATTCCAGCTGTTTTGGCTGAAATTTCGAATTTCCAGGACATAGCAATTGGTGTTAAATCCAAC
>JAJYFO010000252.1 GCA_021785395.1 bacterium
TCAGTGAATAGGGTGTAAAGGTTAGCATGCCCATATAATGAACGCTTATAATAAGCACGCATTTGTTTGTTTAGTTTTACCCGTCCATATGGAGGATTTCCTATCACCAAATCAAAGTGGCCTATATTGTCATGACTAAGCGCATCACCAACCATGACAACTTGAGGAATACGAGCTTTCGAAGCGACGCATAGGGGCAATAGAGAGGCTTCCAGCAGAACATGACTGATCCAGGCAGCAAATGGATCAAGTTCTATGCCGCGCAGCCTAGTTGTGATGTCATCCAGAATAGATTTCGCGGACGACTTGGTGGTGAATTTAACCATTCGCATAGCCGCGGATGCAAGAAACGCCCCTCCTCCACATGATGGGTCTATTACCGAACAGGATTTGAAATCCACTCCTGCAAATTCAGATAAGTCAAGTAAGCGATTAACTATAGGGGGAGGAGTGTAATACGCGCCAATATTTGAACGCATTGGTTCAGGCAACATGGAAGTATAGACTGAGCCAATTAAATATATGGCGTCTTTTACTGGGAAAGACGATATTAAGACCCCGATATCTTTGGCTAGAATTGCATCATCTTTATTTGTGAGTTGAAGTAGAAATGGATGATAAGGAATGCTTAATTTGGCGCCGTGCGTCAGGCACAACTCGCTCCAGTATGTATTCAACATCGCCGCGCAGAAGGATTGCGCAAAAGAAAGTTGAGATGTATTATTATCAGAAAAAAATTCCGCTTTCCGGCGGGCGTTTGTTTTTAAAAGAAAATACTGCCGCAGAGAATCAAAGGATTGCAATTTTTAATATTCCACTTACGCACAAAACAGGGATCATATTTGCATGAGATTTCATATTAATCTTAAGCGTATATATAATCAAGAAAATAAACGATAATTTCATGTGGAAGTTTTTTAGATCAAAAATTATGGCATCGCGCTATTATGTGGGTAGCGTTGGATGGCCACGCCGGAGCAACCACGCGCGACTGCGCTGAAAATTACAGGATAAAGAGGGAGCCTCTAATTATGGGTTAAATTGCTTGGCGCACTGATATACATATTACAATTATAATTGTCTTTTAATTAAAAAAGAAAATTGTTAAGCTTTAATTAAGCCTAAAATTTAGATGGAAAGTTAATTTTTATATTTTGATGTTTTTTTAGGGGCTTGTCATGGCAAGTGTTCCATTAAAAAGGCTTGATGGTATAGAAATATGCCGAGGTTTGGCGGCGATGTTGGTTGTCCTCTATCACGCCTCTCGTCATATAGATAAAGCCTTGGGGATGCATTTTATTCGACAAATTTTTCAATTTGGGCATTCTGGCGTTGATTTGTTTTTCGTGATTAGTGGGTTTATTATTTTTTATATCCATGGGCAAGATATAGGCAAAAAAGATAAATTATTTTCTTATGTGAAAAAAAGATTTATAAGAATAATGCCTTTATATTGGATAGCGATGTTGATCACTTTTATAATTGCGGTTCTTGGGAAACACCAGACACCAGTAGCGATTCAATTTTTATGGCAATTCTTTTTGTTACCAGCCAATGGCGGCATGATATTAGATGTGGCATGGACTCTAAAATTTGAAGTTTTATTTTATATGTTGTTCGCTATTTTAATAACAAATAAATTAGC
The DNA here is from genome assembly GCA_021785395.1 of bacterium. Taxonomy (GTDB): domain Bacteria; phylum Cyanobacteriota; class Vampirovibrionia; order Obscuribacterales; family JAKAZS01; genus JAKAZS01. The sequence continues at coordinate 1,646 of JAJYFO010000252.1, forward strand.
GGGAACGTTGTTATTAGCAGCGTGGTATGGGATGGCTATATTGTCGTTGACAATTAGCAATTATGTTATTAATATTCCACATCAATTTTACGACGCTTATGTTTTGGAATTTATGTTTGGAATCATGGCGGCTATAATTATAAAAAAATATAAAAAACACATTCCTGATTATGCCATATACGTTGGAATCACATTTTTTATGATATCGGCCATTCTAGAAGATTTGAATATAATTGATGGATATAAAAATGCAGCAAGACTTATGTATGGTATTTCATCAATGATGATTATCATAAGCGTGGCTTCGTTTAAACAAAATATACAAAAAAATATTTTTAGTAAATTTTTGTTTGTGCTTGGAGATGCAACATATTCAGTATATTTATTTCAATTTATATTGATAGGAATTACTTGGAAATTCTTGTCAATAGGAAACATAGGTCGCGAATTAGATCCAGGTGTACAATTTGTAATTATTTCAGCGATAGCTATATTTGGCGGCATATGGATTTCTTTTTTAATTGAAAAGCCAACTATTATGTTTACTAAAAAAATATTTGATAATTTAATAAACAAAAACAACTCCACAAAAAATTATTATTCCAGATAAACTCAAAAGCCTGTATCAATTAGTTATTATAAATAGCATTGATTTTTATATAAACTTAGCTTATTAATAATTATATATAAAAATCAACACAATACATTAAAGGAGAAACAAAATGGACCGACAGATTATTAATGCCAATAAACAAGACGTTATGGACGTCGCTTTAAAAATTTTGGCAATTGCTAAAAATTCAAAAGGAAACATGGGGGGTGTTAATGCCGTTGGAAACATGACCAAAATTGCCATTGAAATAGAGGATATTCTTCCAGCCATGAAGGCTGATCTCAAAAAGGAAAGATCTGAAATTCGACGAGCAAAAAAATGCGTTTACGAGGCAAAGGATGCGGCAATGTCTATACGACGGGACAACGTCAAGCGCGCTGAATTATGGGTTATGCGCTTGATTGATGTTTTGGAGGGCTTTATTAAAATAAACGATTAGACAGGAAAATCGACATCACCTCAAGGTAGAGCATGACTCCGATTACTCTGAACTAACAATTCAATCCATAGTAAATTTTATAAGGATTTGTGATGGCAAACCGTTCACATAGCAATCAAGGTCATAGGGGCATGAATGCCCTGGCGAAGTCCGGCAAGGCGCATAGATCAGTTAAGGATATCGAGATGGCAAAAACAAACCGCACGTTTCATGCGGTTTTCGCGGACGACTGTCTCGACGTGCTGCGGAAGTTGCCGGATAATTCGGTTCAACTCATCGTATGTGACCCGCCCTATAACATCCTCATGGCACATTGGGACGACCACCTGGATTATATAGGTTGGGCGACGCAATGGCTCGTTGAGGCGCGGCGTGTGCTCGCGGACAGTGGAAATTTCGTGATCTTTGGCGGGCTTCAATATCAAGGCGAAGCTGGAAGCGGAGACCTCCTCTCAATCATCGCCGAGGTTCGTCGCCAAAAGCTGTTCAACCTAGTGAACTTGATTATCTGGAATTACCCGAACGGCATGGGTGCGCAGCGTTTCTTCGCAAATCGGCACGAAGAAATCGTATGGCTCACCAAAACGCCGAAATACTATTTCGACCTTGACTCGGTACGGGAGCCCTTCGACGAGGAGACGAAGCGGCTTTACATGA
>JAJYFO010000253.1 GCA_021785395.1 bacterium
TTTAAAGCCACCATAAGGGAAGGTACTTTTTTTGGGTCGGCGTCGGCTCTTCAACCTAAGAATTTACTGCATACGATAAATATGCCACCAAATATATACGGTGCCCAAATTCTCAAGGGATTTAAATTGGTCGGCGTCCACTCTGGACCCTATTCTCCCAAAACCGAACAAGTTAATTTACCCAAGAATATTTATCAATTTATGTGGATTGGCGCTTTAATCGACATGAGCACCAAGCGCCTTCGCGGGTCTAGTTTAGAAGGCGGTGAGGACGAAGAAGTATTTGTACAAGCTTCTAAATTGAAAGCTACCCTAGATGACGCCAATTTAGCCCCCAAGCCTAAAATCAAATGCCCTAAATGTTTTGCCAGTAACGTAAGCGAAGGGCCATGCGTCAATTGTGGGCACGAAATTGGCCAAGAAGAGACAAACGTAAATTTAACACCCAAAGAAAAAGCCTTGAGCATAATTCAAGACTTAAAAGAAAAGTATAATTTAACCAACACCCATTTAATGATCATTGGTGGTGTATTGGTCTGGTCTTTTTTCATGATCGTAGGTATGATCTTTAACAAACCAGCTCCAACTGTAAGTCAAACGCAAACACCCCAAGTAGTTAAACACGAAAGTTCTCAAAAAGCGAGCCTTGTGGCAAGCCAGTCGGCTGGTTTCAGCCAGACTCCACCAGAGGGCTACTGGTACGAAGACACCAGCGAACTGACCAATCCCATTCCTTCGTTTGGGTTATATAGCGAACTGCAAAACCAAAAGCTTTTGTTTGTCATCATGAATAACTTGTCTTGTGTTGAACATTTAGAAAAATTTACCAACAACCCTGTCTATATAAAAACACTTGATTTAGGCGAAGACGGTAAAGTCGCTACCGGTTCTCAAATAATTGGCAATTCCAATCTAAATTGGTTCGTCGGCAAATATCAATTACCCCCCAAAGCCAAAGAGGTAGTTTATCAAACCGTTTTAATAGGGTCTTACCCAAGTTTATTAGAGAATAAAGCTGTTTTAGTAATTGGCACGGGCATGGATAATTCTAAGCCCTACGACTACCGTAATTCTTTATTCATAATTGACTATATGGCACGCGAATATACGCAATCGTTTAATAAAACAGCTGCTAATAATCCAGCTAACACCACTAATACTCAAGGTCAAACGGATAGCTCTACAACTTCTTCTGATACTAACGCAAACTCTAATACAGTTTCCAATCAAAATAGTGGTGATGCTAAATCGAAGGCCCAAGATGCTAGCTCTGAAACCAGCCAAGACAACCAAACGCTAGGTAACGATGAAACCGGCAATACCAAAGAAGAGTCTCCGTTGACTAAATTCTGTGACAATTTAAGTACGTCTATCCAGGATAAAATTTCCTTTACCGATGATTTAAAAGAAGAATTAAAAAAAGAAAAATATAATAAATCTAATACCATGGTCTCGATTCAAGTAAAAATTAATAACAAGGGCGAAATTTTAAAATTGGATATTACCCAAACGGCTGCTCTGGACAAATTGACCAACGCTGTAGTCAAAGCCGTAAATATGGCAGCTCCATTCAAAGACATCCCCAAAGATATACCTAATGATGATCTAGTGTTTAACGTTAATTACTACAAAGGAAAAATTGAAGTTACTAAAGAGTGAGTAGAATATTAATTATTTCACTTGTAGAATTAGGCTTGGCTAATTTTTTTAGATTCGCTTTAAAACTGGCTAATTTATAGATGTTATCAAATAAATCGGCAATTTCTGCGTATAATTTTTCACTAGTCAATTCACTTTGATTAATTAATAAACCGGCTTTAGAATTTTCTAAAAATTCGGCGTTGTAATACTGATGATTTTGGGCTGCGTAAGGGTAAGGAATAAAAATAGCCGGCAAACCCGAAGCGATAAGTTCGCTTATCGTCATCGCTCCAGAGCGACAAATAGCTAAATCGCATAGTGCATAAAGACTAGCCATGTCATCAAAATACGGTTGAACAAGATAACGAGGGTTAGATTTTAGCTCATTCGATAATTTAGCCAATACTTCGGCATAATTTTTTTTACCGGTCTGATGGACTATTTGTAAATTAGGGTAGTTCAATAATAGTCTTGGCGCAACATCAAGCGTAACATTATTTAAAGCACTGGCACCTTGCGAGCCACCCGTTACAATAATAGTTTTAAAGTCAGGGTTTAACTTATATTCGCCGGCTATTTTATTTTTGTCAAGAATTTGACCAAATTTAGCGTCAATAGGGTTGCCGGTTAAATATATTTTTTTTTGATAGTTAGGTATTTGGTATTTGCATACTTCTATACCCAGAGTTATGCCACTGGCAGCATAGCTAAATAGGCGGTTAGCTAAACCCATGTGTGAATCAGGCTCGTGGATAACGTAAGGAATTTTTTTATTAAAACTAGCAAATAATACCGGTGCCGTCGTGTATCCACCTGTGGCAAAGACCTTATCGGGTTTATATGTATCTATTATTTTCAAACACGCGTCGTAGGCCTTGATAAAAATTATCGTATTGGTAAAATTTTTGAAACTTAATTTACGGTCAAAACTTCTAACGTCAACATTTACAAAGTCAATGTTTTTGGCCTTAGCCAATTCTTCTTCCATACTATCTTTTCGACTAACGTACAAAACTTTATGACCTGCTGTAAGCAAACCTTTGGCGATAGCTAAAGCCGGATAGATATGACCGCCAGTACCACCGCCAGCGACAAGGACTTTGAGCGACTTCATAATGTATTTAAATTAAACCCCAAGCTTAGATTCAATGCTTTCGTCTTCATCTTCCACCGGACACGAATCACGTGACACCGATAATAACAAACCAACCATACTTAAAGTTATAACCAAAGACGTGCCACCATAGCTGATAAGCGGCAGGGTAATACCGGTTACTGGTATTAATCCGGTTGTTACCATAATATTGACGATAGCCTGGAGGGTAATCGAACTGGTTATGCCAATAGCCAAAAAACGACCAAACAAGGTTTTAGCCCCGAGGCTAATTTTAAACCCGTAATAGGCAAATAATCCGTAAGAAGCTATTAACAATAAACAGCCTAAATAACCGAATTCTTCGGCAATGACGGCAAAAATAAAATCAGCGTGCTGGACTGGCAAGTAATATAATTTCTGCAGGGACCGCCCAAAACCCAAACCCAATAAGCCACCAGAACCAATCGCCAACTGAGCCTGTATGGTATTCCAGCCTTCTTTATGCGGTGACAGGTAGGGGTTTAACCAGCTTTGAATCCTAGCCATTTGGTAAGGTGTTTTTTGAATATGGTGCCAGGCTAGTATT
>JAJYFO010000254.1 GCA_021785395.1 bacterium
ATATGGCTATTCCAGTACATTGAAACACCCATTCCAGTAACTCTCGCACACTTTAATCTATGGATTATCACAGTATTTTCTTGCACGATTTATTATATTTTAATCTTAATTTTCTAGGTTTGAATTTTCTTTACTTTTTTCTAAGGCTTTAAGTTTTCTGTAAGATTCTCCTGTCAAATTTAAATTTATAGAATCATGTATTAGCCTATCTATTATTGCATCGGCTGTGGTTTGATCCTCAATAATTGAATGCCAATCTTGAGGAGGTATCTGAGATGCTATCAAAGTTGACTTGAAATTAAGCCTATCATCTAAAATATCCAGGATTTCTCTGGAATTGATCATTCCTATAGGAGACAGTCCGAAATCATCAATTATTAACAGATCGTATGTTTTTAGTTTTATCGCTAATTTCTGATATGTCCCGTCTAATCTTGAAATAGTTAACTTTTCCTGCAAATTGGATAATTTAAAGTATTTAACCGTATATTCGTTTTCGCATGCGGCTACCCCTATCGCAGTTGTTATATAAGACTTCCCAACGCCGGTTGATCCGCTTATTAAGATATTTTGCTTTAAGGCAATGAAATTGGCCGTCAATAGGCTTTGAATTTGATTTTTTATGGTTAACCTTGTAGAATCGTAGGTTATAAGCTCCGGTCTTGCTTTAATTTTAAACTGGGCTTCTCTAATTTTACGTTCAATTCTGTTTGATTGTCTGGAGGTCGTTTCAGCTTCAATTATCAGACAGAGCCGGTCCTCAAAGCACATATCATGAATATTTACGTCATTTAGCTGCCGAATAAACTCCTGTTTGGATTTAGGCAGCCGTAAATAGTTAAATCCTTCGGTAACTGTTTTTGAACTTGACATTGTTAAATGGTATTCCTTTCTTTGTAATATTCCGAGCCTCTTATATTCAGATGCTCTACGGGCTTTATTGGTATTGGTTTATCTCGTTTAATTAAATGGAGATTGTTTGATAGAATCGATTCCACCGATGCTCTTGTAGGAGAACATATCTTTAAGGCAAATTGACAGGCCAATTCAAGGTCGCCGGCACCGTAGAGCTTTTTAAGTGCCAGTGTGCCTTTAGCCGATTTTATTGCCGAATCAAAGAAGTTGGTGGAAATAAGAATCTTTTCAATTACTTCTTTTGTATTGACTCCGATCAGTCCGGCTTCTCTTAATACGATATCTTTTGGGTTCTGTAAGGCCATACGATGAGATTGCGGCATATGATCTTCATTCGTTACGTATTTACCGTTGTCAAATGATCTTTGGTGACAAGCTATTTGAACGTGATCTTTATAAATGACGACTAAGCTTTTGGTAAGTTTAACGCTTAGATAGATTCCTCTTAACTGATAAGGCACCGAGTAATAATTCCGATCGGCCAAGATGTGGTAATTAGGCAGTGCTTTAGCTAATTTGAACTCCGAATATTCGTACCTTTGTATCGGTAACGGCTTTAGGAAATTAAGTTCATCTTTGTACAACATTTCTCTGTTTCCGCCTTTATTTTGGAAATTAGAGGCATTGGCTTTAATCGTTAAGCCCAACAGATAGGTATTTGCCTGTTGAAGTGAATAAAACTTCTCATTTCTGGCTTTCATTAAGACGTTTCTGGTCAAAAATCCAACCATCTGTTCAACTTTTGCTTTATCTTTTGGCTTATAGGGTCTGGCCGGTGAGGGCTGAATGTCGTAATGATTACACATATCCAGATAACTTTCATTTAATATAAGCGAGTATCTGGTATTTTCATTAACCGCAGATTTTAAGTTGTCGCTCCTTAATCTATTGGGAAGCCCTTTAAAGAATTCAAATGCATTTACATGGCCGTTTATAAAGTTTTCTAACTTTTGAGATTTATGTACTTCAAGATAAGAATAACCGGAATAAGCAAGCGTAGCTATAAATACGTTGCCGTAAAAGTCAATTTCACCTGTACTTTTTGAATATATGGGTACAAGGGTGCCAGCATAGTCGATATAGAGCTCATCTCCTTTTTCATGGGTAAGTACCATAGATAAGGGATTTTCTTTCGTAATTTCGTCAATTTTATCAGCGAACCAAGAATAACTGTAACATCTAGGGGGGTCTAACCCGTTTATATACTCTTCGTACAAAACCTTAACTGTAAGTTTCTTATGAGCCTTTAACTCTTCTATGAGATCTTTGAAATCGGGCACAATCTTTTCATTTGAATGCTTTCTGCCTGGTTTTTTATCATAGATTATCTCATCAAGCTCTTCATCGTTAAGAGAATCCAATTTTTCACAGGTAATCTTAAATTTGTCAATTTTCCCGGTAAATCTTGAAACCGTCGAATTTGAAACTCCGACAACTTGAGATATCTCTCTATCGGACATATTGTGCTTTAATTTCAAATCCAATATTGTTCTGACTGTACTCATATTAATACACCAATTCTTTTTTTGTTTTGTTTTTAAATTTGTCATAACGACAATTTATTCAAAAACAAAAGATCAATTTCTCAGTGTGCGAGAGTTACTGGAATGGGTGTGCGAGAGTTACTGGAATATTCATTTATGAGTCAAATTCAAGTTGAAACCATGTTTAAGTCAATAAAAATTGAATAAATACTTGTATTTAACGCAAAATAGTATAATTCTTGTAATAGGGTATAATTTTATCCGTCTTATTGATAAAAGGATTTTAAGCTGACTGAAAATCGTGATTTTAAAATACCGGAAAAAAGGTTTTCCGGAATTGCCGCTTTTTCGGCTAAAAGGGCCTTGGTCTTTGTCATTTTTTTGATATTGGCTATAGTAATGCTGTCAACTAAATTTAATCAAAGCCAAACATCATTAAGTTCTTTGCAGCAGTCGTCAACCGGGTCAAATAATACTGCTACTTCGACTTCAGTCACTTCCACTACGGCTTCGTCAAATCAGTCGCTTAACGGAGTAACCGTACTGGTTGCAAACGGTACTTCAACTTTGAAAGCAGCATCTTACTTTTCAAATATTTTAAAGACCGAAGGGGCAAATACACTGACTCCTACCGATGCTATACCCGCAGGGACTACTGCTGTTTATTATATTCAGGGTCAGCAGCAGGCAGCTGCAGCTGTTGCGGCAGACCTTAAACTTTCCGCTTCGGCGATTTCTCCAATGCCTGCCGGATCGCCACCTGTTACTTCGTTAGGCAGTGCTCAAATACTTGTGGTAGTCGGTCCTAATCTTTTGAGCCAGATTACTACCACTACGACATAGACTAAGACTTATTAATAAGAAAACTTGTGTACGGTCAGGAAATATTGGATATATCTGCCAAAAGAGCTTTTATAATC
>JAJYFO010000069.1 GCA_021785395.1 bacterium
CTTATTTAATGAAGTTTTTGGATTGTTAACAAATTAAATTCATGGTTTGGCTCGAGTTTAATCAATTTATTGCCATCCGTTTCTATCGATTTTATAACTGATTCTGTCGCTTCGCCAGCGTCAACGGTCAAGTATAGATAGTCGTTGGCATCTATTTTATCCAGGAAAAGTTTGGTTTTAACGTAATTTAAAGGGCATTTTACGCCGCGTAAATTTAAATAATGGCTATATGGTTTATTATTTAAAACATTCATCGGGTAAACAGGTTTTGACCTTAGGGCATTCGTCAATATCATTATATTTTATCCATTCTTTATTGAGGCAGTCACGTTGTTTAATGTAACTTTTGATTTGCTTTAAAATTAGCATCGGGTTTTGTTCTTCTCGTTGCGATAAACAATGTAAACAATAATAAGTATTTTCGTAGCCCAAGGCCAGATTAATAGCGAATTCACGTAGGCAAACCAGGCTTGCACAGTTATGACAGGAAAATTGAATATTTTCGTCTTCGTCGAATAAATTTAGGGTCATTATTGGCTATAAAAGTCGTCGAGGTGTGTTGTAAACTAATTATAATAAACTTAAAGTCGTTAGATAAGCAAAAGCCGATTGTAAATTAAATGAATATATTCAAGTACCGTAATTTGTCCATTTATGTGTCGACCATCATTATAGTAGCTTTATTTTCGGTCCAATCAATTTTGGCCGAGGACAAAGATTTTCTTTACCAAAAAGGTGTAAAGCTTATCTCAGAAAAACAATACGAAGCAGCCAGGTTGGTTTTGCGCCAGTATATTCAATCTGATACTTTAAACGCCAACGTTTTTTTTGACCTTGGCTACTGTGATGAATGTCGTGGGAAATATAACGATGCCATGATTTCTTACCTAAACTGTCTCAATTTAAGTAAGTTATATTGTCTAGATTCTAGTGTTTTGAGGTTAAATATGGCAAACTGCCTTGTCCACTTAAAACAGTTCAAAGAAGCCGACTTTAACTATAAACGTGCTTTAGAAATTGACCCTAAATACAATTTGGCCAGGTTTAACCAAGCTAGGTTATATTTATTTTTAAACAATTATAAAGCAGCTCTCGATAGTTTTAGTCAATGCCAGTTTGATGGGTATACTAACGAGTGGTTGGGTTACTTTCAGGCTTTTTGCCTGTATAAACTTAATCGACGTGATTTGGCCCTGGATAAATTAAAGAGCCTTAACAATACCGGAAATAACGACGTTGCCTTATATTGCCAGCGTTTACTAAATCAAGTTAATGTCTCTTTCTAGCTAGTTTGGTTTAAAGGTATTTATAAATTTTAATTAATACTTTAAAACTGCCTCTTAGCAATTCCATAAATAGGTTATAATCTACCTAAATCTTAATTTCTATTCCCAAAGCCAATCGTTGCGTTGATACTTATGGGTTTATAGCTTAAGTTTAAATTCTAATTTAAATCTTTTGAAAAAATTAAATCAATGCTTAATTTAGGAAATATTGACCACAGCTTAACTACCAAAACAGATGATGAGCTGTTGAACCTTCTATTGCCTAAAGACATTTTTAAAGATTCATTGGATTATCTAAAAGTTAATTTTGAAGTCTTATTTTCTCTAGAAATCCTTGACCGTAGCGTTTACAATTGTTTGAATGATAAAATAAATTTAATTATGCTTGACCCTGGCTTGGATAATATAAATTTTAATCTGCTTGAAGTTGCGGAAGATAATAGTCATTTTGACTTTAAGGTCTATCAGCATTTACTAAATTTTCTCGAGAAAGACCTTAATATCCCACATAAAGAAGGCGTATTGGGCAACTTGGAAGTTACTTTTAATAACCTTGACCTAAACTTGTTGACCAACACTTTGAATATTAGTGTAGGGTGTTATTTAAAACAGCTGGAAAGCAACCTTTTAGGCTTAGAGCGTTTAATCAGGCGTAAAAATTTTAATCTGCAAAACCATAATAAGGATAATTTAACCCATAAGGAGTTATCTAATTCGTGTAATTATTTGGCCAGTCAGGTTCAATTAATGATCGCCAAACTTAATGGAATGCGCAAAGAGTGGCTCAATTTAGCTTTGTCTAAACCGCTAATTTTAAGTTCGGACGTTTTTAATACACTATTTGTGGATAGTCTTGTTAATGCCACTAAACGAGTTTATAACCTAAATTTTAATGTTAACCCAAATAATAACTACAATAGCCTGGTGTCTAATTTCGTCGGTTTAATAGCCATAATCAAGGAGTTTTGTCCTGATTTAAGTAAGATTAATAAGGTATTAAACTTAATCGCCGACGATTTCAATGAATATGATATAGCTAGGCAAGAATCAGCTAAGCTTACTTATTTAATCGATATATTCAATGTTAATGCTTTGTGCTGTGATTTAAATATAAATATGCTGCGTCAACAGGATGAGTCGTACAATACGGTTAATTTAATTTTAATTTCAGGAATTGCAAGGGAAAATTTAAAAAAATTAATTACGCTTCTGTTAGCTATCAATCGCACCTTTGGTATTAAATGAAAAATGTCTAGTGAAATTGTATATGTCTTTGCCGGTAAAGTGCTTATAGGCTCGCTATCTATATGATCTTAAAAAGTTTCCAATATAAATTAAATTCAATGTTCAAAAAATTAATGACAAAATGGTTTAAAATTTGTAATCATAAATTTAAATCACTATATTTACCGGAGTTGAAATCGATATATGTTTAGCGGATACCGTTTTGAATTAATAGTTGGCTGCATGAGTGCTGGCAAATCAACAGAATTAATAAGAAGAATTGAGCGGTCAAGGTTAGCTTATTTGCCAACTATTATTATTAGACCGTCTATTGATACCAGGTCTAAGCCCAATTGTGTTGAATCTAAAAATGGATTGACATCGCACGCCTATGTCATCGAAAACCCTTGCGATATTTTGGAATACGCTCCTCAGGCCATGGTTATCGGAATCGATGAATGTCAGTTCTTTGGTATCGAAATCGTCGAAGTAATTGAAAAACTACTATTAATGAAGAAAAAAATAATCGCGTCTGGTCTTGACCTCGACTATACCGGTAAACCGTTTGGACCCATGCCGCATCTACTTGCTATGGCGGATAAGGTCGATAAATTGCTAGCTGTGTGCCGTAAATGCGGTAGTGATTTCGCCTGTAGAACGCAGAGGCTCGTTAATTCAAGTAAACAGATACTAATTGGCGATGCTCAGTACGAGGCTAGATGTATTAACTGTTTTGAAAAACCGATTGAAGTTAAGTCAGAAGTTGATAATTCTAGTTTTAATGTTCCGTCGAATATTACGCCAAACCTTACGGTTTACTATACCGACACTAAACCGGCAGTTAATGCGGTATAAGCTTAGCGCTCTATAATATATAAACGAAGAAAGGTTTTATTCTTTTATAAGGATAAAACCTTTCTTTTCGCTTAATTTTGTCTCAGTATTTTAGTATTTACTTACACGCTGAAAGTATGGGTTTGGCAGCTAATTCGTAATTTCCTTTAAAACTGGTAGTTTGCATTACGACTACCATAGTTTTAAGAATGTCTTTGGCCAATGCTTTTAAAGCTATATTGTCGCTCTTAAAAACTTCTTTAAGGGGTTTAATCGAATTGATAGCGCTTAGTATGGAAAAGTCGCTTTGGTAAACTACCTGGTTTATTAATTGGCTTGAAACAATATTTCTGTAGGCAATTTTGGGCATTGGGTTAGCATAACTAAAGCCAAAATTCGTCAAAGCCGAATCTAGCGTTAACTGTTTTCCCGGCGAAAGTATAACGGTTAAAGAACTTGCCAAATTATTTTTATTAGCTGTAACCGAAACGCTATTGGCTGATTTATCGTGTAAATTATAAACTGAATTGATATTATCGTGTGAAACTAAGAGAACTAAAGCGCCTGGTTTAAGTTTTACATAAACCGGATTAATACGGCCAAGCTTAATTTCTAAATTAGTATCAGCCAGTATCAAAGCTGATCTATTTTCTAGTACAAGATTTTTGCCGTTGTTTTGTTTCGCTACATTATTATAAGCTATAGAATCCATTGAATGGCTTTGTTTAAATACAATGGGTAGAAATACAGCCATTTTTTGAGCAGTAGCAAGGCTATTATCACTTTTATTATCGACTTTAGGGTTAAGGTTAATACCTTGGGTTTGGTTAATAAGGCTATTTTGTGTATTTAAACCAGCCAAATTATTATCAAGTATATTTAAAGAGCTATTTAAACTAGTATTCTGAAGGCTTAAATTGTCACTACTTGATGTAAGCACATATATGTTTGTACCCACTGAATCTGTTTTAAATGAATTCACTGTTAAAATAGGTGGGTCAGCTATAATAGTTACGTTACCACCTAGGTTAATTGCGCTTGGGCTCAAAGAACCAGTATTAAATACTATATCCTGACCTTTGGCGTTTAGTATATTACCGTTGGATGTAGCGTTGATACCGTTGGCGCCAAAATAAACGCTGGCTCCACCACTAGATTCAACCGTAATAGCGTTGGGGTTGGGGTTTGTGGTATTAGTCTGACTGTAGCTGCCGATATTAAAAACAATGTACCCGGGGGAATTAACTGGGACGTTGGTTAAAATATTGTCGCCATTGTATAAATTGATGCTGCCAGAAGAAGCGTCATTGTTTTGGACTGATATAGAACCGTTGTTAGCTGTAATACTGATAGAACCATTATTCCCTAAATTAATTTTTCCGTTAGCGGTTAAATCTATACTGCCACCATTGGCCTGACTACCCGCACCTGTAGCGATAGAACCGTTTACGTTAAGGTCGGAGTTAGCCTTAAAAGTAAAGTAGGATCCAGATTGGGCGCCAAAGATAGCTGAGTTAGAAGCCGTGTCGGTTATATTGACAAAATTATTTAGGCCAACGGTGCTGGCAGCAACCAACCCACTGTTTAATAATAGCGTAGCTCCGGCTGCGCCATTACCTATTGGGCCGCCACCAGATACAACGGCAATATTAGGTGCGGTCATAATTGAATTGTTGGCTACCGATTCGGCGATATAGCCATTGCCACTGGCTGTTAAAAATATAAAATTACTGGCGTTAATGTTGGTATCACTATAAATTCCGTAGCCGCTTAAAGTTTGTATGGCTATTATAGAGCCTGTTATATCTGTCTGGCTGGTCGATCCGTTAACTGTAACACCGCCATAAATAGTTAATGGACCAGCTGTAGTTAGCTTGAATATATCTCCGGCCCCACTGGCCTGTAATATTGTGCTGTCTGAGTAGGTATCGTTTATGTAAACGCTGGAACTGGCGTTAAAACCTTGCATGCCAATATTCGGAGCGTCTATTTTAATCACGCTGTTACTGTTACCTATGCCAGTTGTACCATTAATAGAATATAGCCCAAGGACGCTAGCGGTAATGGTTCCTGACCCAGTTAAGTCACCGTAAGTTATCAAAGCGTAGGTACCATTAGAATTACTGTTACCTACATTTAAAGCGTTGCTGCCATTAATTACCTCAGTCGCTCCAGAAGTTGAAGTCGTCAAATTACTTAATTCGGTTTGAAAGAATTGACTGGAGCTACCAATCGACCCGCTGGTTGTAGCCAAATTGCCCGTATTGGCAAATAAAATACCATAATTGCCATTTAGAATTGGGCTTATAGGTTTATTCGAGCCTAAGGCAGAACCTTGTGGATTTAAAACTGTACTTGAAAAGCCAGCCAAGTCTGGAGTCTTTATATAGCCAACGATACCACCACCTTGCACGGATTCTATATTACCAGACCCGTTGGCGGTTAAATTGGCTATGCCGTTAACGGTCTGGCTGCCAGACACATCTATGCTACCGTTATTTTGTGTACTTAAATTTAAATTATTAAAGTTATTACCGAACACCATAGTTATAGTGCCGCTTGTCGTTAAATTGACGTTGCCAGCATTACTAAATCCCAGATTGCAGTTGTTGTAAAGGTTAGATACGTAACTGTAGCCTGTATTCGTCGTTGACGTGGTTATAGTAAAATCGGTACAGTTATAGTCTACGCTTTGGCTTTTGCTACCTATTAGTCCGTTTGCAGCCGTTAGTTCAACTATGCGTGCTGTTACGCCGGCATTGGCCGATTGCGTTATATTGTTAGCGGCGGTAATATTTGTAAAACCACCATTAGAAGGTGTACCATTTGATACATTGGTTTCGATTTGCAGGCTACCAGCGAAATTTAACGTGGTATTATTATTTATACCGGCTAAACCCTGTGTTAAATTTACACTTGCGGTATTGGTGTCATCAATGTACACGTTACCTGTCGTAGCTGAATTGCTAAGGGTTGAATACGCTAATGTGCTTGAAGCGCAATTTAGGTTGCCAGTACCGTAGGCTCCAATATCTCCGCCATAGGTAGATAAAGTTATAGACCCGGCTACTAATTGACCTCCTTGGTTAGCAGTTATACTACCATTACTATGGTCATTTAAATATATCGAACCGGTGCCAGTTTCGTTACCAGCGGTAATTGTGCCGATAATGACTATAGGTCCAGCGGTAGTTAAATTGAATGTGTTAGAATCCCCTACTGAAGTATTGTTTAAATTAACGCTAGGCGTGGCCGAATCGTTAATATAGGCGTTACCGGTCGTGGAACTATTGTTTAAAGTATTTACGGATAAATTAGTGGTATCAAGGTTAAGCGACTGACTGGATGATCCTAGATTGCCACCAGAAGTGTTAAAAGTAATTTCGCTAGCTGTTAATACGTAACTACTACTATTGGTCGTAATACCGCCAGACCCGGTAGTTATGCTAATAAAGCCTGTACCTAAATCAGGTCCAGCTGATATATTACCGTTAATCGCAATAATGCTAGCTCTATTTGTAGCATTCATGACAAACTCATTGCCATTACCAAACGACGAATTGTTAATGGTTATACTGGCAACGTTGTCGTTAATAAAAACGCTTTGACTGGTAAGGTTTAAAGTTAGATTGCTGACGTTGACATTAGCAAAATTCGAACTTGTTCCAAGTGCTGCGGATGCTGATGCAATGTTCAATGTATTGGCGTCTATATAACTGCCACCAAAATTGTAATTACCCGCTGTCGAAACGAATAATCCGCCTGTTGGCGATGAGACGTTGATTGTGCCAGTTGCAATATTACCAGAATTAATACCACTGGTAGCTAGACTCGACGATACTACACCTCCATTGGCATTGTAACTTATAGACCCACTTAAACTAGAAACGTCGTTTAGGTTAATAAGCCCGCCACCAGCTCCATTTGCCGTTACACTACCAATTGAAATTGCACTAGCGCCACTTTCATTTGATATAATCGTAACGTTTCCAGCTAGTCCAGTAGGATTAGCCGTTGAGGTATTGATGCCGTAATTAGAGCCTAGATTTACCAAGCCTCCAGTCGACGAATTTGATAGGGCTATAAGGGCAACATTACCCCCATTGCCCGAACTTGTTGGCGCCTGGGTATTAATTACAGTGGCATTACTGGCTAAAGTATTATTGGTAGATAAATCGATACTACCACCGGCGTAAGTGCCACCAAAATTTATGCCGGCGCTAGTTGTTCCGCTACCATTAGCTTGTGCGCCAGCTAGACTAGTATAAGTAGATCCTGTGGTAGTAATATTGCTTGACCCAATCCCAGCTATCATGGTTAAGTCATGGCCATTATTTGTACCCTGGACCGTGATTGAAACACTTGCATTAGTTGGAATAGTTATATTGTCACCGGCGATGATAGCAAGGTTTTCACTAGCTGTTATACTGCCAGTTAAGCTTAAATTGCCGGTCGAAACAAATAGAGGGTCGCCTTTGACACAATTATTGCCCAGGGTTAAATTATTCGATTCGCTCAATAAATGTAAGTCGCTAGCTTTAGTATTGACCACACCCGATACGTTGCCAATAATACCCTCAACGTAGCCATTAGGTGTATTTAAATTTAAGTTTGTGCTTAAGTAGTTATTGCCGTTTAAGTTAATGCCTTGTTTTAGCGATGACGCTTCGTCGTTTAATGTTATCGCTGATTTATAGGCCTCTATTACACTCGTTTGGCTGCCGTATACTGACAGGTTAGTTTGGCTGTTAAACGTAATACTACCGTTTTGGCTTTCGACCGTGCCTAAATTATTTATAACCGGGTCGTAAAAAACCAAGTCGTTGACACTGTATATTCCGCCGGCATTGATTAAGTTATTAGCTGTAATGGTTAAATTACCGCTGGCTGAAATTAAGCTTGCGTTCTCATTAACAATATTATTGGCACTTAGGTTTAAATTGCCGTTGGCGTTAATTTGGGCGTTGCCTTCGTTTATGATAGTACTAGATACAATACTGGCATTACCGGTAAAGACGATATCGCCGTAATTTACGAGGTTTCCGGCTAAACTCAAAGCAGACTGATTGTCTATTAAATTTACGTTACTGGGTAAAAGTAAGTTATTTAATGTATTGTTAGAATAACTTAGCAAGTCGATCCCGTTGTGGTTGTTTAGGTTGGTCAAATTTAAATTGCCGCCAATAGCTTGGCCAAGGCTATTTAATAAAATTTCCTGGTGATTAGTCGCTAATAACTGATTGACGGCGATAGCTTCGGCTGGGGTAACAAACTGATGGCTCATTACGGCGGTTGAGACGTTGTTTAAGTTTATGTCGACTAAATGATTTAAAACGCCAGTGTTGATTGAGTCTTTCAGAGAGCTTAAATCTAGGTTGGAATTTATAACGCTATGTATAGCTTGACTTATATCGAAGTTGGAGTTGAAGTTATGCGTGGTAATACTGGCTAAGTCGTGGCTTATCGAACTTATATAGCTATTATTAGAATCGTTTACATGTGTTGCGTGGCCAGAATTTGTTGTGTTGACTGCCTCTTGGCTATAGGCCAAATTCTGGGTAAGAAAAGTAATTAGAGCCAAAATGAAGGTTAAAAAATTCTTTAGTTTATGATTCGTATTTAAAGACAATACTCGTTTACCGGTGCGTTTGTTTTCTAGCATATTAATTCTTTCCCTTGTTGTAGGCATAGACTTTGACTGGTCACCAAAATGCTGGTGAAAACACTTGAGTATGACTTTTATGAACAGACAATTATAGCCTATTTGCCGTAATTTTTGATGTCTTTAAATTTAAATTAAGTTTGTCTATCTGACGCAGGATCGATGGATTAAAAGTTTTTAATCTAGTCTAAATAAATTTTTATAAAATAAAAGCTCTAAACAAGGTTGTAAAATTTAATTAGCCAGAATCTTAGCAAAAGTCTCTTCGTTAAAACCAACTAGAAGGGTCTTGTCTATAATAATACTTGGCGCCCTTAAATTTCCCGTTGGACCGATGATTAATTTGAGTATTGATTCTTGGTCGTGGGCTTTATCGCTTAAATTAATATGGTCTACTTTATTACCTTTGCACGAATATATCTGGTTAACTCGCGCTAGAACGCTATCCACTTTGTCTTGAGTAATCGTATTCTTGCGCGCGTCAACGAATATTTTGGGCTCGATTTTATGCTTGCTTAGGTAATTCTGGCTTTTCCCACAAGTCGTACAACCGTTGCGGTGATAATACCAGTCAATTTGTTTTACGGTATTTTTCAAAGTATTCAAATTCCTTCTTAAAGAAATCGTCTATTTGGCAGCTTCAGCTTTGTTTTTATAACGTTTGACAAAGCGGTCCACCCTTCCTTCGGTGTCGATTATTTTTTGGGTGCCGGTGAAAAAGGGGTGGCAATTGCTACAGATTTCAACCCTGACCTGGGGTTTGGACGAACTTATTAATACTTCGTTGCCACACACACAGGTGGCTACTATATCGTTATATTTTGGATGGATGTTTTCTTTCATACTTGTTTACCGTTTGCTATTAATAAATGTTATCTATGGGCTAGAAACCATTTTTTTAGTCAATTATATTCTAGTCGATTAGAAATTTGGACTAAGATTAAAGGTTGTTTAGCCTGACTAATGATTATACCAAATAAGGAGTATATTTCATTAATAGTTGCTATATATTAAATCGAGATAAAAATTATTTAATCTCGACCGATTGGGCTTTTTTGGGTTTAATAAATATTTCAAATTTTGAATCATAATTTGCTTTTCCTTTACTTGCAGCTTTTTTACAAAATGTCGTTGACCAATAAGAAATCTCTAAGTTTTATGTAGAAAATACATTATTTTTTTATTGACAATCTAGAAATTAATTAACTTAACCAAGATAATTAAAAGCTAATTTGAAATTTTTCTAGGCAGGTTTAATTTAATCGATTATGAAAAACAAGGCCAGTTCCAAAGCAGCTAATGTAAATGAGGGCAATTCGTCTAATCCGGTTGACAATAGTGATTTGAATGATGAATTAAATAATTTTAATCCTGACAAACCTTCTCTAGAATCGGTTGAACCCGATAATACTGTCTATAATGAACACATCGAAGAATCAGTTGTTAAAGGGAGTTTTTTAAATTCGCCTAAGCCAGCTGACCTATCGCCTAATAAAAGCGCAAATGCTAGCCATTTAAGCAAGCCGCCTAAAGATTTTTGGGATAAGATAGCTAGTGTAGCTCCGATTGTTTCGGGCATACTTGTTTTCGGAGCTGGAGCCTATTTTACATATACATACAATCAACAGCAGTTAAGGTTGATGGAAGTGCAAACGATTGAAAAATTTATTCCACATTTAATGGGTAATGAAAAAAGTAAAAAAGCGGCGATTCTAGCCTTATCTTTTCTAACCAATACTAAAATTGCCAGTAAATTTGCTTCGATATTTGCCAGTTCCGGCACGGTTTCAGCGCTTAAATCGCTGGCCCAAAATGGGTCTAAAGAAGACCAGGTTTTAGCCAATAAAGCTTTGCAGCAAGCTATGGACGATTTGGCCAAAAAAGAAGACAAATTAAACCAGATGGAAATTAAGTATAAAAGCATTATTGATGGAAAAGAAAATACCCCTAAAATCGACTTGACCAATAATATAGCTAGTCTAGAAAGTCTAGTTAAACAGTATGAAAATAATAATCAACTAGATACTGCTTTTGACGTAGGTAAAGAAGTATTGAATTTAAAAATCAAGTCGTTTGGCGCTCAAAGCGACAAGGTTGCCGCAAGTTATAAAGAATTAGCTAGAATCGCCCAAAAATTAAATAAAACCGATTTGGCCAACGAATTTTTAAATAAAGCCACTCAAATCGAAAATAACCAGGTCAATAACGATACGAGTAATTCGTCGGATAAAAATAATAATACTAATAACGATAATTTAAACCACTTAGACGCTAAAGACGTCGATAAATCTAATTTAGACGACGCAAGCGATGCAACGCCATAAAATAATTATTGAAAAATTAAGTTATGAAAAATCATGAATTACGAATTAATTAAAACCGATAACTATGATATTAAAGCCTGGGTTAAAGGCGTTAATTTTGAAGCTGAAGCCTTGACCCAATTGACTAATGTCGCTAATATGCCTTTTATTTATAAATGGGTATGCGCTATGCCCGACGTTCACGTTGGTATTGGAGCTACAGTTGGGTCAGTAATTCCAACTATTGGAGCCATTATTCCAGCTAGTGTCGGTGTTGATATTGGCTGCGGTATGGTGGCTGTTAAAACTTCGCTTAAAGCCACTGACTTACCCGATAATTTAGGTAAATTGCGGTCCAATATCGAACGCAATGTACCTTCTGGTCGCTCTGACTTTGGCGGGTCAAGGGATAAAGGTTCTTGGCACAACGTACCTGAAAACATTGCGGCCAAGGCCATTGCGCTAAAACCAGGCTTTGAAAAAATTGCCGCCCTTCACCCTAAAATTGCCGATAAAAATGCCTTTGAAAAAATTGTAAGACAACTAGGAACGCTTGGCACTGGCAACCATTTTATTGAAATTTGTATCGATGAAAACGATAAAGTCTGGGTTATGTTGCATAGTGGATCTCGCGGTATCGGTAATAAAATTGGCAGTTATTTTATCGAATTGGCTAAACTCGATATGGAGTCGCAGATTAGTAACTTACCTGATAAGGACTTGGCCTATTTTAAAGAAGGCAGTAGTTATTTTAACGATTACGTAGAAGCCGTAAGTTTTGCTCAAGACTACGCTAAATTAAACCGCGAGCTTATGGTCGATAGTGTAATAAAAGCTCTTCAAAAATCCGATTTGCCACCATTTACGGTTGAAAATGAAGTTATAAACTGCCACCATAATTATGTTGAAAGAGAAATGCATTTCGGTCAAAATGTTTTAGTTACCAGAAAAGGAGCTGTAAAAGCTGGTTTAGGCGATTTGGGCATTATTCCAGGGTCCATGGGTGTCCAGTCTTATATAGTTCGGGGTAAGGGCAATCCAGATAGCTTTAACAGCTGTAGCCATGGAGCTGGTCGAATTATGTCAAGGCACGCAGCTAAGGCTAAATTTACCGTTGAAGACCATATTAAGGCCACGATAGGTGTTGAATGTCGCAAAGACAAGGACGTTATCGATGAAACCCCACAAGCTTATAAGCCAATTGACGCAGTTATGAAGGCTCAAGAAG
>JAJYFO010000255.1 GCA_021785395.1 bacterium
AGGGATGATAAATATTTAAAGTATGGCTTGAAAATGTTAGTATTTGCATTTAACCTTGTTTGATTAAGGCTAATATTGACAAATTTACCTAAAAGATATTGAATATTAATAATGAAGAATCGACCGTTAATTATATTTTTTTTCTTAAGTATATTTATTCTTTTGCAACAGTTATCGGTAAATCTAAGTTTTTATCGTGAAGACTGTCCGATCTTTGTCTACTGTGCCAAAAACGTTCTTTTAGGTAAAAAACTTTACGTTGACGTTATTGAAGCCAACCCTCCTTTGGTCCATTATTTACATTGTCCGGTGGCATTTTTGAATCTTAAATTTTCACTACCGGAAATTGAAGCTTTTAAAATTTATATTATCTCTTTAATAATTCTAGTGTTTATTTTGGCGTATTACCTTTTATTTCGAAATGGCTTGGAAAACTCTATATATCAGTGTTTTTTAATAGCTTTGGTGTTTTTTAATCTCGATGTAATTATTCTTTTTGGTCAACGTGAGCATATCATAATACTATTTTTAATACCTTACTTGATATTGCGCAGTATACGTTATGAGAATTACTCCTTGAGTGTTATAAATTCCTTTTTCGCTGGGGTTTTAGCTAGTATTGCCATATGCATTAAGCCTTGGTATGCCGTTCTTTTGGTTCTTTATGATTTTGCCTGGCTAATAATTACGCGAAATTTTAAATTGTTATTTACTGCTGAAAATTTTTCCATTCTAGGTTTTATGTTCCTGTATGTCGCCCACTTTTTCTTTTTGCCTAAAGATGAATTTGTCGAGTATTTTAACCATGTTTTACCGCTTTTTTTAAACGGTTATCAGGCTATAAATGCAAGTTTGAGCAAGCTGTTTTTAGCTTTGATGCTTGCTATCAGTTCTAGGTATTCACCTGTACCAAAATATTTCTTTTTGTACGTTGCCATTTTGACCTACACATCTTTTAAGTTCTGTTCTAAGAATAAGTTGATTTTTCCGGCCATGGCTTTACTTCTAGCGTCGATGTTGGCTTTTTTATGGCAAGGAAAATGGTTTGACTATCATCTTATACCAATACAGTATGCTTTCTATTTGTTGTGTACCCTTAATATTTATTGTTTAGCGCAATGGTTATCTTTAAAATTGGCCGATAATAAATTGGTTAAGCAATTAGGTGTTGATCAAGCAAAGACTTTACTAACCATTTTTATGCTTGCCTTATTAAGCCCGATTCTCAATGGATATGGTCAATTAGATACTGAAAATCCAGAAAAAGCGGCCATTTTGAAATACTCTAAGCCAAACGATAAAATATTGGTAATTTCTCATTCTTCAAGGGATTTGCCGGAAAACTATAAACGAATCTCTGTTTCAAAATACTGTCCTGATTTGTATCCTATTTCCGAATTTATTTACAGTCGCAGCCATAAAAGCGTTTTTATGAGCGAAGCTAAACTTAGGGAATTAGAGAACAAGTATTTGAATGATTTAATTGCTAGCTTAGATGGCTATAAGCCTAAACTTATTATTATTAATTATAACCCTAATTCTATCTATTTGAATAACTTAGCCTACCTTCAATCTATAGGTTTTATGGATTATTGCAAAAAGTCTTATAATGTGCTAAGTGACCCTGGTTTATACAGTAAGGCTTTGATGGGGCCTGGGGTCTATAGTCGATATTTAATACTTATTCGCAAGTAAACTAAAAAATATTCTAAATTACAGGGTAGTTTTTGTTCATATAACTAAGTTAGCGTAATTGTAAAGAGATTGTTTTATGGAGCCCTTGCGTTGACCTTATAAATAATTCCAAATTTTGCTTTGACCATTAAACACTGGCTTAGACAAGTTTAATTGACCACGTTTGAACTTAAATTTTTGACAGATAAAGTTATTTGTTTTGGAATGACCAATATGTAAAAATCAATCAAACTTTTATTTTTTATTTTACAAGCAAACAACTCAAATATAAATTATTTACCAAACAAACAGCCAATTTTCCAAAGCCAGAAGCTTTGTAATTAATGGCTGAATAAAAATATCATGGAGGATATTATTATGTTACACCTATTTATGTGTCATATCGATTGTCTGGCTATTATAGCACTGGGTTTCTGGCTTGGCTATATGTTTGTCTGGGGGCTAGCCAATCTAAACGTGAGCGCTAACGGCTTTGTGACCATGGCTGCGTTTATATTTACTGGTCCGGTTATTGAATTTATTGGCCACATGCATTGCGCTACTGGAACAGCCTTTTATATTTTGTCTGGTGTCACCGGTGGAATTTTGTACTTGATTTTAGTTACTGTGTTTAAAGTCAAACAGCCCACTAAAAATGACAATCCAAACTCAGCGCCAAAGCCTAGCCCAGTATTTCCCTGGCTGCACAGCTAAGTATCGTAACAGCTTTAAACCCAAGGACTTCGAGAGCGTGGTTTTTGGGTTTAAAGCCTAAAATAAAGCCGACTTAAAGTTGGCACTAAAAATAATAAGGAGACGTACGTCGATGAAAACTCAACAGAATGCGGTTAATGAGAAAACCCAAAACCAGGTGTCGGCCATTGGAGCTTGGCTTGCCAAAGCTATGTGGACAGTGTTCTTGCTTCCACTTTCTTTGGCCGTTAAGGTCGTGGACTTTTTGACCAAACGGAATCATCCGATTATGGCCTGGTTGGGTTTTGCTGCCACTTTTTGTCTGACAGCTTTTGGGATGGTGTTTGTTTTGCTCTCGACTATTGCCTATGCTATTGGTATGAGCTTTGCCGTAGCCATTGTCGCAAGTGTTATAGTGGCTTTGGTGTTTTTGGTGGTGGTGGTAATTTTGGACCTTAAAATCGCCAATCACTGATTTGGTTTAGCAAAACGTCGCTGTTTGAGGTGGTTTCTACTTTTAGGTCAAGTCTAAAAAACTAGCTCAGAAGTAGAAACCACTAATTTTAGGGATTAATAATGTTTTGTTTATTATTTTTTTAATACCTTTCAACTATATTATATAATAATTTGGCTAATTTTTCTGCCTATATAAACTCACTCGGAATAAATTAATTTTTTTAATTTGTTTTAATTCTCCTACTGAAAGCCTTCACAGTTAGTTTTATATTTATCTAAACGAGTTGTTAGTTATCGATTGAAAATTAAACAACGATAGACAAGGCCAAGCTAAAACCAGATTTAAAACCATCAGACAAATGGCTGGAAGTGCTTTGGGCACTTTTATGGATTTTGCTAAAAACTGTGCCCAGGCTCAGTTTTATTTGGGCTATATGTACATTAAGGGCG
>JAJYFO010000256.1 GCA_021785395.1 bacterium
GTTTTAGCTCTAGCTAAACACAACGATATGGGCGTATTTCAGATGAATTACGACTGGTTTACGGCGATGAATTTTAGGCTTTGTATCGGATACTTGGTCGACAACCTAGCCGCCATGATGCTCGTTGTAGTAACAGGGGTTAGTTTGCTCGTCCAAATTTATACGCACGGCTACA
This sequence comes from bacterium, assembly GCA_021785395.1. Lineage (GTDB taxonomy): Bacteria > Cyanobacteriota > Vampirovibrionia > Obscuribacterales > JAKAZS01 > JAKAZS01. The sequence goes on from JAJYFO010000256.1 coordinate 176, forward strand.
TGAAAGAAGACCCAGGTTATAGTAAATTCTATGCGTATTTATCTTTATTCACAGCCTCAATGCTGGGGCTTGTCGTATCCACCAACTTATTTGAAACCTATTTCTTCTGGGAATTGGTCGGCGTTTGCAGTTATTTTCTCATCGGTTTTTGGTGGGAAAAAGAATCAGCCGCCCAGGCCTGCCTTAAAGCCTTTGTCGTCAATAGAATCGGCGATTTTGGCTTTTTGCTCGGGATAATCATGTTTTTATACGCAACACGGACATTATGGCTGAATCAGCCTTTATTGGCCTACGTTTCAAATTCAGGTCAAGACATCGCCTCGATAATTAGCCAGGCCTTTAACGCCAACATGTTAACTGGTCCAGCTCTGTCGCTTATTGCAATACTAGTCTTTTTAGGGCCAATGGCCAAATCGGCACAATTTCCACTTCACGTCTGGCTGCCTGATGCTATGGAAGGCCCTACACCAATTTCAGCTCTTATCCACGCAGCTACCATGGTAGCTGCTGGCGTGTATCTAGTAGCCAGAGCCTATCCTTTATGGCTAGCTCCCGATGGGTCTATACATAGTTTAGGGCTTACCGTCGTGTCATGGGTTGGCGGGTTTACTGCGTTTATGGCAGCGACTGTCGCCTTTAGCCAGTTTGACATTAAAAGGGTCTTAGCCTGGTCGACGGTTTCGCAATTAGGCTATATGTTTGTTGGCTTGGGCTGTGGAGCCTTTAGCGGTGGCTTATTCCACTTATTTAACCACGCTTTTTTCAAAGCCATGTTGTTCTTATGTTCTGGAGCTGTAATCCATGGTTTACACGGTGAGCAGGACATAAGAAAAATGGGCGGCTTATTTAAATCTATGCCGATTACCGCCACTTGTTTCTTGATTGGCACCCTGTCAATATCTGGTTGCCCGGGCTTAAGCGGGTTTTTCTCCAAAGATGAAATTATCTCGGCGTCTATCGAACACAATTTTCCTTTGGGCGTCCTTATGATTATAACGGCCGCCATGACGAGTTTTTACATGTTCCGCCTATTCTTTTTAACATTTGTCGGCGAGTATAGAGGCCATGGCCACCCACACGAGTCACCTCTTTCCATGACTGGACCACTTATGGCTTTTGCCGTACCGGCAATTTTTTCGGGTTATTTGGGCGTAAATTTGCCAATGCTGCTTAAAGGCGAGGCTGGTCCAAGTTTTTTCCCCAGTTTTGTCCACTTTGGCGCCAATCCTATTTATGAGGAACCCAATATAAAAGTCATGCTTATTTCAACGTTGGCAGCGGCACTTGGATTCATTGTCGCCTACCTTATATATAAGGCCAAACAGCTTAACTTCAATACGGCCATCGTCGAAAGTAAAAACAGCCTGGTCCAGAGTATCTACCAGTTTTCTTTAAACAAATGGTACATGGACGAAATAAATATGGGCTTAATACAAAACTTAATATTACCGCTATACAAAAAACTCTGGGAAAGTATCGACGTTCTGGTCGTTGACAGCTTCGTGAATTTATCTGGGCTGGTAACTTTAGGAATTGGTGAAATAATGCGTTACTTCCAAAATGGTCGGGCGCAGTTTTACGCCTTTATAATTTTCTTTGGCGTTGTGGTTATTACAACCTATACCTATTATTTCGTAATCGCCCCTTAGTTTTTTGTTTACATTAATTAAGCTAGTTGTTGTTTAAATTACTAGGTTTAGCTTAAAATTGACAAGTGGCAAATATTTGTTTTAGATTTATTTTTGCTTAACTTAATTAAGCCAAAATATTAAAAATTACTATGATTTACCTAAAAGTCATAAAAAAGATTTAGTATATTAGTCATCAGTTTTAACGAAATAAATTCAGGAGTACCAAGACAAATGCAAGAAATTACGGTTGGCATAGCTGGAGCAGCTGGCGACGGTCTAGATAAATCGGGCGATACATTAGCCAGGTCATCCGGTCGCATGGGTTTACATGTTTATGCCTACAACAGCTACCAGTCAATTATTCGCGGTGGTCATATCTTTCTCAAAGTTAGAATTGGCAACGAAAAAATATATAATCACGGCGACAATTTAAATGTATTAATCGCCCTTAATCAAGATTCTATAGAACGCCATGCCTTAAACGTAAAAGACGGCGGTGTTGTGGTTTTCAATAGCGACAAACTAAAACACGATGCTGTTTTGCAAAAGCCGTCGGTGTTTTCTTTGGGCTTGCCTATGGCTCAAATCACCAAAGAAACGGTAGCTAAATACGGACCATTACAACCAATTATGCAAAACACGGTAGCCTTAGGAGCTGTCATGTATTTGTGCCAGCTTGGTACCGATGAGGCCAAGTCGGTTTTGGCCGATACGTTTGCCCATAAAGACCAAAAAATAGTCGACTTAAATATAAGTTTACTCAAAGACGGCTACGAATATGCTAAATCCCAAACCAAACCTATCATGACCGAATGGAAAATTAACTCTGGCTTAAAAAACGAAATGCTGCCTTTTATAACTGGCAACGAAGCCATTGCCATGGCTGCTGTAGCCAGCGGTTGTAAATTTTATTCAGCCTACCCAATGACACCGGCTTCGACAATTTTACACTGGATGGCCAGCCACGCCAAACAAGTTGGTGTGGCCGTAAAGCAATGCGAAGATGAATTATCGGTTATAAACATGGCTATTGGAGCTGGCATAGCCGGTGTTCGCTCGATGTGTGGTACAGCTGGCGGCGGTTTTGCCCTTATGACCGAAGCTATCGGCATGGCAGGAATCATGGAAGTTCCGGTCGTCTGTGTCGAAGTACAACGCGGTGGCCCTTCGACCGGACTGCCGACCAAAACCGAACAGGCGGACCTTTTCCAGGTTTATGGAGCAAGCCAAGGTGAATTTCCCAAACTCATTGTAGCACCAACCACCGTTATAGACGCTTACAACTCAACCGTCGAGGCTTTCCACATGGCTGATAAATACCAGTTACCAGCCTTAATAATAAGCGATTTATTATTGTCCGAACACCCTGAAACGGTTGAAGCCAGTCAATTTAATACTGATATTAAAATTGA
>JAJYFO010000070.1 GCA_021785395.1 bacterium
CTTTGAAAAACGAATTAGTTCATTTAGATAAATTTAAAACAAAGGAGGAAGCTAGATTGAAAATATTTGAATACATTGAAGTATTTTATAATAGACAAAGATTACATTCTGCATTAGAATATTTATCACCTATTAATTACGAAAAACAATTTTTTCAGGTTGCGTAATTATTTTAGACACTTCGAGGGTGTCTACTAAAAAGGGGGAACCACATTCTATAGCTTGGGTATAATCTCTTATCGCCCCTTCTTTGTCGCCTAAGTCGTATCGAGCAAGACCTCGATTGCTATAGGCATCAACATTTTTAGGGTCAAGTTTTCTATCCTTGTTAAAATCCTCTATTGCACCATCTTTGTCACCCATCTCGTATCGAGCAAGACCCCGTTTATTATAAGCTCTAATATTTTTAGGGTTAAGTTCTATAATCCGGTTGTAATATTTTATGGAATCTTCTTTGTCTCTCAGCGCAGAGCAGGAAGCACCGTGAACAATATCGTACTGTAACATAATGGTCAGCCTTGCTAACAAAAACATGACTATGCAAAGTATTTTTATATAAAATATTTTTTTATTTACGTTTAATTTTTCCAAAAATCTATACCGTTATTCAAAAGTTTAATTCTTGATGCAATAATTATAAAAATGAAGTTTTAGTAAGTTCAATGTAAATTTAAGATATCTGGTTTAGGCATTTTTCGACCATGTTTACTCAAAACCAATAACTATTTTACTCCTGATCCATCCAGGAAACAAGTTCTTTTTGTTTCAGAAATTAGCCTATCTAATATTGATAATGAATTTTAAAATTAAGACAAAGGATAAGATAATTCTATATCGGTTATAATTATAAATTAATCAAATAATTCAAATGCTGAAATCGGTTTGGTGAAAATTTTTAAGCTAAAATATGGACAAATATGAGCGAAAAAAACTATCAGAATATTTCTGGCAATTCTATATAGAGGTAGTGTTAGAATTTGAAGCTAGCCTTAAAATTCCAAAAACATTTTTTGCTTGTATTGAAAATGGTATCTTTTTTTGGTTGCACCAGAAATATATGAAACAAATTATCCTGATGGCCTTCGAGCCGACGCATATATAAAGCTTATGGTACACGAATTGGCACATCGCCTGCACGTTGCCATGAGTATATATTTTTTTATATCTGATAATATTGTTCAAGTGAGTCATTTAATTATTTTATCTGGTCTAATTTTTTTTGGTTTTGTATTTTGGCAATTAAATGGAACGATTTTAAGTTTTTATTATATAATGTATGTTTGGTAATCCAGGTATTTTATGTCAGACGATTTAAGACTTATTGAAAAAGCTAAACAAGTGGTTAAGCCCCGAAAACTATCATCTACTGCCGACGCTGGTGGTGTGGGAGCAGCCTTATTGACCGATATGGGTAATATATATACCGGCGTGTGTATAAATGCAGCCTGTAGCCTTGGTTTTTGTGCCGAGCATACGGCTATTGCTAATATGATTACCCAGGGTGAAAGTAAAATTATATCTATAGTAGCTGTAGATTGGGATGGTAGTATATTGCCACCATGTGGCCGCTGTCGTGAATTTATTTACCAGGTCAATTCTTTTAATATAAATACCAGGGTGATACTTTCCGAAAATTCGGCTAAAGTGCTTAAAGACCTTTTGCCAATGCCTTGGCGTGTTATTGTTGAACCAACTATTTAATTACAGTTATAGTTGACACACCATTGTTTTTTGTTACTTCAATTTGGGTTTTGAACATTTCTTTAATATCGCTCATGTGACTAATGACGAGTATACAGGCAAATTCATCTTGAATTGATTTTATTGTACGAACTAGTTTTTCGCGGCTTTCATCGTCTTGAGAACCAAAGCCTTCGTCGATGATTAAAGTTTCCAATTTGGCTTGCGACCTTCTAGTTAAAAGTTTGGACAAGGCAATTCTTATGGCAAAATTGGCTCGAAAGGCTTCGCCGCCGCTAAATAATTCGTAGGGTCTGGTTCCCACGCTATCGGCAATAACTATATCAAGCGTTTCGGCTATAGAACCAGATTTAAGTTTGCTTTGGGTTGAAAAGGCGATATGCATTTGATTGTTGGAAAGTTTCTGTAATAGTCTGTTGGCTTCAGCTTCTATTTCGGGAATGCTGTTTTCAATTATGGCCGCTTGAATCCCTTTTTTGCCTAAAACTTCGACCAGTTTTTTATAGTCGTTAAGATTCTTGTGCAGTATATCTTGTTCTGTTTTTGCTTTGTGTAATTGGTTTAAACTGTTTTGTTTTAATTCGAACCTGGCATTATATTCGTGTAAACTTTTAATAGCCCTTGACAAGTCTTCGTCAATTGAATTTTTAGCGGTTATAATCTGGTTTATATTTTCTTCTAAACTTTCTGTTTGTTTATACAATTCAATGCATTCAGCCAAAGAAGTATTAATATGGTTGCGGGTTATATTTTTTTCATTAATGCTTAAATTTAGGGCATTAATATTTTCTAGGATTAGTACCGCTTTTTCATTAAATGTTTTTATATCGTGGTATTCTTGAGCATATTTGGCTAAATTCTTTAGTTCATTTTTTAATTTTAAATGGTCTTCTTGATTGTAGTTTAAATCGTTTTTGGCTTCTTTTAAATGGTCTAGCTCTTTGCGTAAATCTATGGCAAATTCAGTCAGTTGTTTTTTTATAAAATTTATTTCATTATCGATAGAAGTTAGGTCGTTTTTAAGACTTGTCTCTATATTACGATTGTTTTGTAGCTTACTATGGCGAAATTCTATGTTTTTCTTAGCTTTAATTTCACTTTGCAGGTTAGAAAAAATTATCGGGTCAAAAGATAGGTCTTCGATTTCTTTATTTATATCGGCAAGGCTGGTTTGCTCGACTTGTAAATAGCTATTATTGTTGATTTTAAGTTCAATTTGTTGTATTTCTGCCTCGAGCAATTCTTTATTTTTGATTGAATTTTGCAGAGTTTTTTCTTCGTTGATAATCTGACCTAGCGCCTGTGAGATAAGGTCTCTATCTTTGAGTTTGCTTTTGTTTTTGCTGTATTTGTTTCTTAAATCAGTTAATCTGTTTTCGTTTTGAAAAATATTATTATTATTGGTTTCAATCAAATTTTGGATATTTTTCAATTCGTTTTGATAATGTTCAAGGACTTTAGACTTGTCATTAATTTTAGACAGGCAAAGTGGGCATAGGCTATTTGTTTCTAATTTATCAATTTGAGTAATTTTTAAATTAATTTCATTGATTTGGTATTCTAAATTGGTATTTTCAATTTTTTTAGATTCAATTATAGATTTTAAACTTGAACCAGATTCTTCGATATGGTTTAGCTCGGTTTCAATTAAATTTAACTCATTTATTTTGTTTTCCAGGTTAAGTTTTTCGATAAGAATTTTATCCTGGTTGCCTAATTCTTTATTTAGTTCATTTAAATGACGTTTTTTTTCTTCTAGATTGCTTTCCAGTTTTATTTTGGCATTAGATATTAATTGGCCAATTTCATGCTTACGCTTCAAAAGAGCATGGTAAGACTCTTCTTTCTTAGACATTAAAGTTTCCTGGTCTAAAATTGTTTTATAGTCTATATACTCTTTTTCGATTTTTTCACTATCTTTTAAGTCGTTATTCAAGTCTTCGATTTTTTGAATTAAATTAGTTTTAATTTCTATTTTGCTATTTAGTTTGTTGTTTAAGTTGTTTTCTTCGATTTCTATTTGTTTTTCAATATTTATAATTTTTAGAGTTAGTTCTTGAAAAGTTTGAAACTTATTATCAAAAACTTCAACTTGTGCTTTAGTCGATTCAAATTTATTATAGTTTTCAATAATCTCGCTTTGCTTTTCTAATACTTGGCTAATATTTTTATTTTCTTGCTCGAGTTTTTGCTTGTCTAAGTCAAGTTGGCTTAAGTCTTTGTCTAAATTCAATAGTTGTTTAGATAATTCAACCGACTTGGCTTTGGCAATTTTGGCTGATTCTAATTTTTCTTTAGCATTCGCAAGCTGGCTTTCAAGATCTTCTTTATCTTTGGTAAGCTTTTCAACCTGTGGATGAAAATGGTTTATTTGATTGCTTATTTCGGCGATTTCGTTTTCAAGGTCAAATTGGTCTTTAAGACTGTGTTCAAGAGCAGCTATTTTAATTTCAATTTCTTTGGTTTTTTCTTTGGCCTTTTCTTGTAATTTATCGTAATAACTTAAGTCTAATATTTCAGCCAGTATCTCTTTGCGCTGAGAGGGAGATTTGATAGTAAATTCGTCAGCTTTACCCTGTCGTAAATAAACGCTGTTAATAAACGTTTCATAGCGCATTTTGAGAATTTCATCGATTTGATTTTGGGTTTCCTTGATGCTATTCCCACTTAAATCAACCCAATTCCCTTGTGATTGATTTTCCTGGCTGTTGGGGTCAAAAACCATAAAGTCAAGGTTGGATTTACTAGAGGATCGACCATGTGTTTTAAGTTTGCTGCGTCTAATTCTATATAGGTTGTTCAAATGGATAAATTCTAGGTTTACCCACATTTCTTCCTGTCCCTGTTTTATCAGCTCATCACTTGACGATCTGGCCTTGTCCCAAATCGCATAAGTAATTGAGTCCAGAATGGCTGATTTGCCAGCCCCATTTAAACCAATTAAACAGGCAATTTTGATCTGACTCATGTCTATATGAGCTTCTTCATAACTCATAAAATTATGCAGACTGATTGATTTGATAATCATGATATTTAAAATATGGCCGTTGTATAAATAATATTATAGCAAATGACATTTGTTCTATATCGCTAGTGTCGGGGTAAAAACATAACTATATTAATAAATTTAAATAAATGAGCCTGTTAATATATTATGGTTTATCGCAAGTATCGAAGTGGTTCCTCGTATTTAGGCATTTTCCAGCCAGCTTATTTTAGCCTGGTGGATATAAATAAAATAAAACTTATAATATAAATTATAAATTTTTAATTGCTTAGTGATACCAGTAGCTTGAAATCTTGTGTTTATGCTGGTTTAGCTATACTGGGCGGTTTAAGCCAGTTCTAGCGTGACGGGTGTATGATCTGAAGGTCGATCATTTTTACGGGGCTCTGGGTCAATATATATACTTGCGTGGTTGTCGAATATATTTTTACTGCCAAGAATTAAATCAATGCGATAGCCATAGTTTCGTTTAAAAGAAAAATTGCGGTAGTCCCACCAGGAAAATTCCTGTTTAAGTTTATGACTCTTTCGGAATATATCTATAAGGCCTAAATTCAAGATTTCTTGGAACATGGCGCGCTCATCGTTACTAGTCATAATAGTACCAGTTGTTTTAATCGGGTCGTAAACATCGATGTCTTCTGGGGCAATATTAAAATCACCCAATAATATAGTGTTTTCATTTTTGGTAAGACTTTTCTTTAAATAGTTCAAGAGCTTTTCAAGCCATTCCATTTTGTAGTTATACTTGTCTGAACCTATTTCGGAACCATTCGGTATATATACGTTTAAAACATTCAAATTTTTATATTTATTGTTAACTAAAGTAACGTCTAAAAATCTTTTTGATTCGCTGGATGAGCCAGTTAAAGAGCTACTATTTAAAATTAGTTTTTCTTTGCTTATTACAGCAACACCATTATAAGTTTTTTCACCATCGTATATGCAGTTGTAGCCTATTTCTTGAAAAGCAGTTGTGGGGAATTTGTCATTGGTCATTTTAGTTTCTTGCAGGCATAAGATGTCGATTTTATGGGTTGATAAATACTCTAAAACCTGATTAAGTCTTATGTTTAGCGAATTAACGTTCCATGTTGTTATTAGCATTATTATTACTCAATTTAGTAAGGTGTTCTATAACACAAATTTACCATATTGCAATACCTAAATATATAATTTGGTATATCTTTTGTTTATCTAAATAACCTTATATTTCATAAATAATCCTAAGTATGGCTAAGTAACTCAATTTTAACAACATAAAAATAATTTGATCTAAAATTGACCCAAAAACGCAATTTATTGCTATTTTAGGTCTTTACTAAAATAGAAAAAAGGTGTAAATTAAATATCGACTGGTGGGTGATTTTATTACTAACCTGTTTATAAGTTATAAGCAACTGATTGATTTTGTTAATATCATAAACGAAACACTGTCGATGGCTTAACAGTTTTGACAAATCAAATTGTATAAATAAAAGTTAACTTATAAATAGAATACCACCCCTTTTTCCCAGCTAGTTAGCTCAAAATTTTACAAGGAGAAAAAATATTCAATGCCAAAAAAAGTACTTATTGCTCTGCCTCCAGCGATGCTTGAACAAGTCGATTTTATTGCTCAATACGAACATAGAACCAGATCTGATTTAATAAGAGAAGCCCTAAGAAGATACCTCGATAATTTTAAAAGAACTAAACCAGTTCAGTCTGGCTTCACCGTCAGTACAATGGAAACCTGCGAAACCATGGGAAATTCGTTATCATAAATGATACTAGGAATTTAAATTTTATCCCCCCTCAAACAATAGGTCGTAATTAAAAATTACGGCCTATTGTTTTAAAATATAGTAGGTCGTTTTTGATACCCGAAATAAATCCAAATGATATCATTGATTCCTTGTCTGGATGTATTCTAGATATAGATAGTGCGGTTAAAATTAATAAGCAGGAAAGTCTTGAGGATAAAAAAATAGTCAGTTCGTTATTAGAGCTCAAATTTAAACTTAACCAGTTATTAAATGTATGCCACGAAGAGATTTCTCAGGCAGATTTGATTATCGTCTATGAGATAAGTAATTGCGTTAAATTAGAATTGATTAATTACTTAAAGACAATTAAATACAGTTATAGTTTTTATGAACAATACTTCGCCTATGATTTTTTAATCAGGCTTGAAAATGGATTTAATTCTTCAAAAGAATTACAGCTTATTTTAGATAAATATACCAAAAATATCTGATGGTTTATACAAGACTATCTTTGTTTTATCAACCTTATAGCTTTGAGTGCTTTTCGTTTAACTTCATGGTCTTTATCTAGGGCGGCTTTTTCCAGGCTGGCTAGAATGTCGTTATCCTGGCTTTTAAGTTTAACCATAATTTTACTTATAGCCTTAATAGCTTCTTGTTTAACAAAAACAGATTCATCAAAAATTAATGGGGAAATGGCTTTGGCAAAACTGATTTTGGGTGAATGCATTTTTTGGATGGTTTTTATCGATTCAAACCTTAGCCACTCATCGTTAGATTTTAAGAAATTCATAATCGCTTCTTGGTGTGAAAAAGCCTGATTAGGTTTTTCTTGAAACCATCTTAAAGCAGCAAGCTGAACGTAAATATTATCTGACTTTAGTGCTAAGAGAAATAATGAAGTAGGGGCGTTGTTGTATTCTAATGGTAAACCAAGTTTAAACGAACGTGATTCAAAACCAGGATAACTGGTTTCATTTATCGTAGAAGTAACAAATTCAGTAAGATTTTCAATGTTTGTCATTTTTAAATTATTTATATGGATAGAATTTTGCTGTTGGTATATATAATTTATTTGTGCCAGTTGTAGTTTTGAATATACGGATTTGAATTATTTGACCCAGGTGAATTGTTTTGCGGATAATAGGGTTGATTATTACTGGGGTTGTAATTATTTTGACCTTGACCTAATGGTGCCAGCATTTTATTTATAGTATCAAAAGGATTATTCATATTACCATAATTTGGGGCTTGTTGTGGTTTTTGAGGTCGATTAGAATTTTTTGTAACATAGCCCTGAAAAACGAGTTTAGAAAGGAATTGACCAGTTTTTGTATAGTTGATTGAAGCTGACTCGACGTACATTTGCCTTGAATTAATTTTTTTAAATTTCAGCACCGATTCGGTAAAATTGTTTTTAATAACGTGCGTTTGCGGATTTTCGGTATTGCCAGCGACAACTATATCTTGTTCGATAACGTCTGGGTTCATAACTGTAACTGTGTTTTTAACCAGTTTATCTCTGATTATGTTGCCTGATACACCGGTTACATTTTCGGCATTCCCGAGTATAACTTCTAGAGTTGCGGGCATTTGATTTAGCATGTTGGACATTTGTTGCATTAATGGGTTGTTGTTATTGGGATTTTGCGCTAAGGCTCCCAGTTCTTTAAATCCATTGCTTTGAGCCATATAGGTTTCATTAAATGGAATGGTAAAATAAATGGTAGCTGGTTTTAAACTTATTCGATTATTGGATTTATAAAAATCAAAACTGACATTCCCCGCCATATTAATTTTTAGCACTTTTTTAGTGTTAGTGGCTTCAGCCTGGTCTATTTCGTAATATTTTGTCGAAACAACGTTTTGTAAAACGCGTAATTCGCCACTCCAATTACCAATAAAGTCAGAAGGATAAGATGTTTTGGTTATATCAGCTTTAAGAGTAGTTTCAACTTGACCGTCCAGTTGAGGTTGCATTTTAATTAATTTAATGGGTAATTTTGGTGCAGTTTCATTCACAACTTCTTCTAGGCGCCCATATAGCTTTATGGGCTTAGCGTTCTTGGGGCTTGAATTTACTTTATCATTGGGTGGCGAGTCAAGTTGGGTCGATTCTGGCTTAAGACTTTGCGCCAATGAAGTGTAAGTAAAGGTTGTTAGATTTATTACTAAAAATAGTCCAATATTTAAACTTTTGACTTCTTGTGGGGTTAAAAATTTGGCTAGATTTTTTAGCATAGTGGTAAACTTAAAATATGCGTAGCTCAGTTTATAAATCTTTTTTGTACAATTATAATTATTTAATTTTAGCATAAATGCTCGGTAATTCAAATTCTGTTTTAATAATTATGGGTGTAGCTGGTTCGGGCAAGACTTTGGTTGGCAAGGAACTGGCTAAATCTATTAACCGCGAGTTTTACGACGCTGATGATTACCATAGTAATGAAAATAAACAAAAAATGAGCCATGGTATTGCGCTCACCGATGACGATAGAAACCCATGGCTGGAAACTTTGCGTCAAAATATTTCGACTTGGCTTGGCGATGGTAAAAATGTTGTTTTGGCCTGTTCGGCTTTAAAAGGAAAATACCGCGATAAGTTGCGTCTAAGTGAAAATGTTGTATTTGTCTATTTAAAATGCAGTAAAGAGTTAATTATAAAACGCTTAAAAAAGCGAAAAGGCCATTTTTTTGACCACAATCTTATAGAAAGCCAGTTTGAAACGTTAGAAGAACCGTCTGATGCCTTGCAAATTAATGCCGCCAATTCGGTAGTGGATATTATTGCCGAAATTAAGGATAAATTAAATACCACCCAAGATTAAAAGCTTGTCAAGCGGTTGTTCGTGTTGAAATATATTTGATAAATATTCTATACTTAATTATATAATCGGTTAAAAAATAATTTTTCACTTTTAATGTCACCCCTAATAATCCAAAATTCTTTATTCATAATAGTTATTATTACAGTTATTTGTGCTATTGCCATGGGCTGTATTCTATACGAGCAAAGGCGGGTTTTAAAAAAAACGGACAGTGAAAATAAGCATTTAAAGTCAAAATTAGAGTCGGTACAGGCTGAAATTGAGCATTTATCCAAACTTGATATTGAAAGTGATACTTTTAACTTAGAAGGTATTAATGAGATTTTTTTACTGGAAATGGAAAAAAAACGCAATTCCGATTATCCTATGTCGGCTGCTTTAATCCACATCGATAATTTAAATTTAGATAATATTGCCAATCTTTCTAGCTCGGGAATTATATTAAAAGAAATAGCTAAGAAAATTAAACTTAATTTAAGGCCAAATGACTACCTGGCTAGAATTGGTATTAGTGACTTTTTTATTTTATTGCCCGATACTCAGTTAGCTTTTGCCATAAAAATAGGTGAAAGAGTTAGGCATACGCTATCACAGGCACAATTTGGCTTTTTTCGCGAAGGTTTTTTGTTGACGGCGTCAGTTGGTGTAATTGCTATTGAGAATGACTATACTTTTGATTATATATTAACCCAGGGGAATAAAGCGGTAACTAAGTCTAAAATTATTGGCAATGAGAAAGTATCGGTGGCAACTAATTCCTCTTCAGAAGAAAATAATGATAATGCTATTGATGTAATTGATAATATTTGTGATGGAGAAAGTGTTCGCACTTTATTTCAAAAGATTATAGAGTTTAAAACTGGTGCAACTTATGGATACGAGATATATGCTAGAGGTCCGGTTGGAAGTTTTGAAACTCCTGATGAATTTTTTCAGTTAAGCGCTGAATATAACGTTTTAACTAAAGTTGATTTGATTTGTCTAAGAGCCTGCATTGAAGCTGTGCGCAAGATTCATGGCAGTTTGCGGTTTCATATTAATTTATTCCCGTCTACACTTATAAGGTGTGAATCGAGTTTGATACTTAATCCTATAATTTATAGTGGTACCAATCATAGTTTTTGCCTGGAACTAAGTCAGAAAAAGTTTATAACCGAAGAACTAATTCTCTTAAAAGAAAAAATTCAACAGGTTAAGCAAAGCGGTGTTTTGATCGCCATCGATGATTTGGGTTTGGATAATGAATCTATGCAGCGCATTTTAACTTTAGAGCCCGACATTTTGAAATTGGATAAGACATATACCAATGATATTGCCAATAATCAATTGAAAAAACGCTTGATTACTAGGCTCGTAAATGTTTCTAAATCTATGGGTTCTGAAGTCATTGCCGAAGGTGTCGAGACTGCAAAAGATAAGGAAGTTTTAATTAGCTTGAGTGTTAAATTGGGCCAAGGCTATCTTTTTGGTAAACCAATAGAGGTTCTGCCAGAATAAAAGGCTTTTTAGTATTGATACTAAAAAGCCTTTTATAAAATTTAAAATTAAATAATAGCTAAACCGATTAAAGCATTATTTTGACTAATTCTTCTTTAGCCTTTAAATCACCACTTTTAGAAGCTTTTTCTAGCCATGTTTTAGCCTCAGCTTTGTTTTTTTCGGTACCTAAACCATTAAGATACATCATTGCTAAATTGTACTGAGCGTTGACTAAGTTATTATTGGCGGCTTTAGACATAAGGTTAAAAGCTGTTTTTTCGTCTTTTTTGACCCCTTTGCCATCAACATATAATAAAGCCAAATTATACTGGGCTTCGCTGTAATTGGCTTGACTGGCCTTTTCCAACCATTTGGCGGCTTCGTCGGGGTTTTCTTTATCGCCAACACTACCTTCTAGGTACATAATTCCAAGGTTGTATTGAGCTTCGGCGTAGCCTTTTTCGGCTAAGCCTTGGAATAATTCCTGGGCTTTGGCTTTATCGGCTGTAACTCCTTCACCGTCTAAATACATTAGCGCCAAATTATACGAAGCGTCTTCGTTTCCGTTTTGTGAAGCTTTGGAAAACCAGTTGAAAGCCTGTGTGTCATCGACTTTAGTGCCGACTCCAGATAGATAGAATAAGCCGACATTATATTGTGCTTCTGGCATATTTTGGTTGGCGGCCATTGTAAAATAATTTAAAGCTTTGGCATCATCTTTAGGAACGCCTTCACCTTGGGCATACATCATGGCTAAATTGTATTGAGCTGATGCATTGCCAGCTTTGGCTGCCTTTTTATAACACTCAAGTGCTTTGTTTAGGTCTTGAGTAACACCTTCGCCATTTTCGTACATTACACCCAAATTGTATTGAGCCACTGGGTTGGATGAATCTTTTTCTAGTAATGATTTGGCTTTTGCGTAATCTTTGCTGTTTATCGCATCAAGTGCTTGCTGAATTGAATTATCCGAAGCAGCCGAAACAATATTGCTGTTCAGGCCAATGATAAGCGATGTAAAGAGTATAAGTTTTTTGTTAATCATGATTTTTCGCTCCCAAGCTTTAATGCAAATGTACCTGATAATTTTAGACTGAATTAATGAATAAATTATAAATTTTATCTTTCCTTAATGCAATTTATAAAGTTTTAGCTGTATAAAATAATAGAAACATGGTTCGACTTGAGGAGATAATTTATGAAACTTAAAGGTAATATTTTGGCGCTTGGCTTTTTGCTTTATTCTTCAAGTACGATGAGTGCTTATTCTTTACCTTCTTTTTTGCAAGGTTATCTATCTAATAATCGGGTCAGTACAACAACTACTTCAACCGCAAGTTCCAAAATGACTTCGTGGGGGGCAAAACACCCGGTAGAAAAAAAAGCAGCCGTTGATGGAGCTGTTGGAGCCGCTGCTGGCGCTCTAGTAGGTGCTATAAGCCAC
>JAJYFO010000257.1 GCA_021785395.1 bacterium
ACCGATATAAAGAATTAACGAGATTAAGTACGTTCTAAAACTTATTTTGTACTACACCAAAATTTCTGTATTTAAACTATATTCTTACCAAATAACTGATTTACTCAATTTTCGGTCTTGCCTAAAAACTTACCACAAAAATTAGTATAATATTTTTAGTGGTAGTTCAAAATCAAGTTGTTTACATCTCAAGTTAAGTCAATATAAAAACTTATTAATTAAATTAAGTCAGAAATCTGTATAATTAGTTGTATCTATTAAGGGATCCAAAATTTTATGAAGCATAAGTTTAATAAACTAAAATTTATTCTAAGCGTAGCTTTAATAAATTTAGTCATTTCGTCTAGCGTCTTAGCTCAGCTTAAAAGCGAAGTTAATGTTAGTAATTATAACATTTTGCAATCTGACACAGACGCAAAGACAATATTACCCCAAGTGAAAAATGTAAATATCGACTTTTCTAACGATACAAATGCTTCGTCAAATCTAAGCGAAAATCAGAAAAATCTTGATGACTATCCACTACCTGTTACCGGTAAAGAACTAAAAGATAATTTTACCGGTAGCCAAATTTATCAATACGATAAAACACCGATAGGTTTGCGCCAACCAATTTTATTTGTTCATGGCGGTGGTGGCGAGCACCAGGACTTATTCCGCTGGGACAAATTAGTGCCATATTTAGTTAGTAACGATAGATTCAACAAAAAGTACAAGGTATATTTAATAAGGTACGACAGTAAATTACTTTTGGGGCAGATTATGCCCGATATAAAAGAGGCTTTTGTAAAACTCTATGATAATACCGGTAAAAAACCGATTAGAATCGTAGCCCTTAGCATGGGCGGCAACGTGGCTCAAAGGCTTTTAGCCGACAAATCCTGCGACCATATGATCGATATAGTTTTTGCCATGGGGTCGCCGTTTCATGGGTCGCCCCTATTTTGCTCGCAGTGGTTTACCTATAGCCTTTATAAACGCCACCACATTGCGCCTGTTAAAATTCTCGATAATGTCGAATATAAAGAGTATTTTCACTTTCATAAAAACTACCAGGCTGACTTAAGCTGGGACGACGACGACAACTCTATGCCCATCAAGGCTAATTTCCATTCACTTTTGCCGCTTGGCCCTAAAGGCGTTTTAAACAGCCGTGATGAAAATAAAAAATTAGCCACGATCGTCAACGAAGACGCCTTAGACAAAAAGAAAATAATAACTTACGCCGGTTACCTGCTTAACCCATATATAATTAGCTCACCGAAAAAAAATGGTATCATGCATAAAATTCGTGTCGCGATTTATCAGTTCAAAACTTTTATAGTCGCTCAAACAGGAAAAGAAATAGCGGCCTTAAGGCTTTTGAATATGGAAATCGCCCAAATGATCGCCAATAATCCGAATGGTCAAACAGGCAAGGCAAAGATTTACAATGGCTATGAATTTGGCCTTAACGACGGAATAACACCGGTGAGTTCAGCTATATTTTTGTCGCCACATGCCCTAAAAACCTATCCTTTGGTTAACGAAAGAGAATTAACCGATGTTTCTAAAGTAACCGATGTCAAACAAGCCAGGGTTTTTCGCAATATAAACCACGTAACTTTTGTAGATGGCCCTCCCAAACACGGGTCCAAGTACCTAGCCGACCAATTACACCCCAACGAACCCAAACAGACCATATTTAACTGGATTTTAAATGAATTACTAAATAGCTAAAAAAATATTTGATTTTTTAGCCTAGCTTAAAAGGAACTTAAAAATACTATTACCGTCTCTATCTCGTATAGGTTAAACCGTCGAGGGGAAAAAAGAATTAATCTTGTGTTTTATTTTTTCTAAAATGATTTGCTATAATTAATTTATACACGTTGGGACTTCAATAAATGAAAAAATTGAAATACCTTAATTGTCTGATCATAACTACCATAGCATGCCTGGTTACCGGTCAGACTATAGCTGGCAACCAGGTTTTATCAACGTCTATTGTAGAAGAACGCGTAAAAGACCTTACTACTCAAATCCACTGGTATAAAAGTTTAAAAGAAGCCGAAGTTGAAGCTCAGGCTCAGCATAAAATGATTTTCTGGCTACAAATGCTAGGCGACATTGACGGCGGGACTTGAAGTGCCGGAAATAGCTTGAGAGCCGTGTCGCTCTCTGTCCCTCCAGCCTTTGACGACCTAAAAGACAATTTTATCTGTGGCTATACCGACATTAAACACAAGTGGTATTGTGGCAAGTCTGGCAAGCACGAAGTTAACACTGTAGCCGTAGATACAACCGACGGAGCCGGCCCACACAATATTCAAATGTTTATGCTAGCTAGCGATGGAACTGTTTTAAACTGCCTGCCTGGTTTTTGGGAATCAGGCGATCTCAATTTAGAGCTAGAACTGGCTGCTGAACTGAATAAAGTCTACTTAGACCCTAATTTAAGCAAAGAACAAAAAGACAAAATATTCGTGCAAAAACAGTTAAACCATATACTCGACCATCCCATGGCGATGATAAAACGCAGCCGCATGCAAGGTTTTGACCGACAAGCCGAATTTAAGAAAAACTATATACCAGACACTGTAAGCAACCCTGACTTATATATGCAAGAAAAGGGTAAAACTGCTTCTGCGCAAAGGGCTATTAACGTCAATTACAAAGCCGTTTCTAGCGATAATAATAGCAACGACTCTTCGTCATTGCGGATGACGCGGCTTAATCCCGTGGCTTTGTATAGATTAAGGCAAAAACAAGTTGACCCAGTCTTTAAAACCACCGACGAAATTTTCCACGAAAGAATGGCCGCCAATCCGTTTGTACCTTTTAACGAATTTGACACGGGCAGCTTTGTATCCTATGGCACCGACCACTACGACAAAGGTGAGTCTAAAATGACTCCAGGAACCAATAAACTGACTTCCAAGCATAACATCAACTCATTATTCAACAGTATTATTAAGGCTAGTCCAGCTGGTCCAGCCTACAATTTAATCCAGTTAGGCACCGGCAACGACCATTTCGTCCAGTCGGAATCAGATTAACTATAATATAAATTCGCGGTAATCTTTTATGACCAATATAATCAAAAAAAAATTTGATACCATTGCTTTGTTGTTTGTTTTAAGCCTAAACAACCACGTTGGAGCGCAAAGCCTTGGCAATTATTCCGATACTAATAGCTATCCAAGCTACAGCAATTATGCCAATACT
>JAJYFO010000258.1 GCA_021785395.1 bacterium
GTTATATTCGTTATTTATAAGGTTAGACCCGGTTGGGCCATGATAGGTGATTAAATTCGCTTTGGAATGAATGGCCAGCAATAAATGCGTTATATCGCTAAAACCTACGACAATTTTGGGGTTGGCCTTAATTAAGTTATAATCAAGTTCGTTTAGCAATCTGGCCGACCCGTTACCACCTCTTAAGCATAGTATGGCTTGGACTGATTTGTCGTTAAAGCATTCATGTATGTCGTTTAGTCTGGCCTCGACGCTGCCGGCAAAGTCAAGGTAATTATCCAGGACATGGGGTAAAATTTTAACTTGAAAGCCTTTGGCCTTTAAAAATAATTTAATATCTTCAAGCGCATTTGGGTTAAAGAGGCTACCAGCTGGAGCTATAAGGGCAATGGTGCCGTCAGATTTTAGACGCTCGGGTTTTATGAAAGAAGTCATTGACAATTGATTAGTAAAAATAAAAAATTATTATTAATGATATAGTTAGATTAGATTTTATCATTTAAAATGGCTATAGTGATAATATAATTAATCAATGACTAAAACTGTAGAAATAAAAAATTCTGAATATTTCTTGCTTTCGACCAAGCAAAAGGACTGGCTCGACAAAGCCTATAAATTTGCTAACCGAGTAACCGTTGACAGTATTTTAGAGGCTGACAGTCAGAATATTTTTCCTTACGATTTGTTTGAGGCGGCCTGTGAGGTCGGTTTTGGGTCTTTGCCGTTTGAGCCCGGTTTTGGCGGGGGTGGTGGCGATTACGTAAGTTTCGCTCTTGTCAATGAAGTCATGGCCAGAAAGTCGGTTCCGATTATGAGTTCTTTGGGCGTCCACGTATTGTGTCAGGAACCAATTTATGCTTTTGGTACGTTGGACCAAAAAAATAAATATTTAATTCCTTCAAGTTCCGGAAAAGCCCTGGGGGCATTTGGTCTAACTGAACCAGAGGCTGGTTCTGATACGGCCAATATTCAGACCCAGGCTAAAATGGTGGCTAATGGCTACGTTCTTAACGGTACTAAGGTTTTTATAACCAGTGGCGCCAGTGCCAGTTTCTATATAGTGATGGCTAGGCTCATAACCGAAAACAATAATGGTAATACTAATGGCAAGGGTAAATCTGACACTATTACAGCTTTTATTGTAGATAGGCAAACAGCTGGCTTGAGTATTGGTCAGAAATTTGACATGTTGGGCATGCGTGGTTATTCGACGTGCGAATTGGTATTTAATGATTGTTTTGTGCCAAGTGAAAATTTATTGGGCGAACATTTTCATGGCCGCAAAGTGGCCCTGTCGTCTTTAGCCAAAGGCCGAGTAACTATCGCCAGCCAAGCAACCGGTTGGGCTTATGGCGCTATTGATGCACTTATGGTCTATTTTAAGCGACATCCTAAGGCGATGAAAAAAACTTATTATGAAAGAATTGGGCATTTACTTGCATTGGCTGCTAGTACCAGAATCAAAACGTTAGAAGCGGCTAGTCTTGTCGATACTGGGAATTTAAGTGTTAAAGATTCGTCTATAGCCAAATGGCACGCGACTGATGTGGCCATGGAAGTTGTAAGCGAGGCCATGAATATTGTTGGTATTGAGTGTCAAGATAAATCATTGCTTTTGGAAAAGATTTACCGTGATGCTAAAGCCGGGCAAATTTATGAAGGCACGAACCAGATTCAAAGAATGCTGGTAGGTAAATTTTTAACTTAGTTGTATTGCTTTTCATCAAATAGGTCATATGAAACCAGTCGTTTTAATTAGCTTATTTATTTTGGCTTGTCTGGCCTGGGTGATTTGCCATAGCCTAATGGACTTGGCTAAATTTATTTTAATAATTGTCCTGTTGACCTTATCTATAGTATGTATAGCAATGGTAATTAAAAACCAAGCGATTTTAGACCAGTTAACGCTGATAGAAGATAGAGCCTGTTTAACCAATGAAATAATTAAAGAAGATTTGCAGTATTTGAATTATAAAATAACCAATTTAAATGGAAAAATAGACGAAACCGTAAAAAAAGATGTAATGCATAATTTGGGTGATATCGTAAGTAATGCCTTTGACGTAATGTCACCGGCTCTAGAAATTATGTTAAAAATGCAGGGCAATCCTATAGTTAATTTTGGCTTTAATCTAGTTCGACAATTTATAAGGTTTAAAAAATAGCCTAAAATGAAAGTATCCCCAAAAAATTTGCAAAATATTATTTCAAGGCCTAAAACCATTATTGAAGAGGCTATTAACGCTTACCTTGACGAATTAGAGCCAAGCGAATTGACTAAAGCTATGAAGTACTCGGTCTTAAGTGGTGGTAAAAGAATACGAAGCGTTTTGAGCCTTTTATGCTATGAAGCAATAAAGGAAAAACCGGTTTTAGATAAAGACGCTGATATTTTAGGTATTTGTGTCGCCATCGAACTTTTACACACTATGAGTTTAATCCATGATGATTTGCCGTCTATGGATAACGACGACTATCGCCGTGGTAAATTAACGAACCATAAAGTATTCGGCGAAGGCATGGCTATTTTAGCTGGCGACGCACTATTAGTAATGGCTGGTGACGTTATGATTCGCCATCTTGACAAGGCTTGTGTAAATCCGGCCATCATTATACATATTTTAAAAAAATTTAACGCAGCTATAGGGCTGTCTGGCATGATTGCTGGTCAGGCACTAGATATTTCAGCTTCGCTAAATAATTCTGTCAACCCTAGCTTAAAGCAAATTCACTGTTTAAAAACGGCCGCTTTTTTTGGTTTCGCAACATACGCTAGCGTCTATTTAGCTGGTGAAAGTGACACTACGGCGTTAAGATTTCAAGAGTTTGGCGAGAATTTGGGCCTGGCTTTTCAGATTAGCGATGATTTATTGGACCAAACCCAATCTTTGGACCAATTGGGAAAAAGTCCTGGAAAAGACCAATTAAATGATAAACTTACATATGTTACCTTGTATGGTAGGGAAAAAACCGAAATTGAATTGTCAGATATTTATAATAAATGTCTTAATTTAATCGACCACAACAAATTTATGGAACCACTTAAAACCGTGTTAGACATGGTTGTCAATAGAAAATCTTAATCAATGAAAACTCGAATCCTTATACTAGTCCTTTTTCTTATCAATTATCCCCAGGCCGTTTGGGCTTTTAATCATTATGAAAATCCTAATATGAGAGGGTCTCAGGTTATATT
>JAJYFO010000071.1:0-11523 GCA_021785395.1 bacterium
GATGTCGTTGCTTATAATTACTTCATTGTGATTGTAATTAGATAACTCATATAGCATAGACAGTATTCCGTCGTTGATTCCGATTACGTCCCAGCCATAATAATTAAATACGGCCTTGAGTTCTGGCCTAGCCATACCGATTTCCCAAGGTCCCCACATTATTGACTTGGCCATTATTCCGAATTTTTTGTAAATGGAGTAAGTGGCTTTGTTCAATATTTCATTGGCGGCGCAATAATCAAGCTGGGCACTATTTCCGGTTCGACCAACGATTGAAGAAAATAAAACTAATTTAGACAATTTAATTTTATTTTCATCGACTACGGTCAAGATATTTTTTAGACTGCTTACTTTGGTATCGATAACTCTGGTAAATGATTCTAAAGTTTTTTGACTTATTTTGGCGTCTTCTATTATGCCAGCGCCATGGATAAATAAGTCGATTTTAGAATGTTTTATCAATAAATTTTTAAGTTTTGCTTCCGAATCAAGTTCGGTTAAATCTATAGAATGATATTCAACTGAATTGGCAGAGTTTTTTAGCGTTTGTATATTAGTATAAATTTGTTTTAATTTAATTATAGATTTATATTTGTTTTCAATTAAATTAAAGTTGACTTTATCGTTGTTTTGGTTAAAGTCATTAATTAGGGCTAATTTTAATTCTTTTTCGTTTTCATAGGCTTTGTATTTTTCATAGTTTAAATCATTGGCCAATTTATCTAGATCGGTCTGACCAATAATAATAATGTTGGGTCTATAGAGATTGCTCAGAGTCTTTAAAATTTCAGCGGTTATCCCTCTGGCGCCACCTGTAACCAAAACAGTTGCTTTGTCTGATAAAATTTGCTGGTCGAGGTCAGATAAGTAAGGTGTAATTACGTTATTTATTTTATAGCGATTGTTATTATGATAGGCTATTTCATTTTCGTTATCGTTGTAGTTGACTTCGTCATAAATTATTCGGGCAATTTGCGATAAATTGTATTCACTTACGTTTAAATCAACGGTTTTAGCTTTAATCTGGCCAAATTCCATGGCAAATGATTTTATTGTAGAAGTTATGCCAGCGTTATAATTTATAAGTGGTAGTCTCGAATCGACATTATTTTCTATATTATAAATATTGCCAATTGGGCTAAAGGCAAGTAAGTATGGAATGTGCTTGTTTTTAACTGACTTAAGTAAACTTGTATTAAATACTTTTAAAATCGAAAATAGATTGGTAATTACGCTAATATCGTTTTTGAGGCTATTATTTAAGCTGTTTAAGTAAAAGATATTATTTATGGTTTTATATTTTTCTTCAAGGTGTTCTTTTAATAGATTTATATCGTTTTCATTGTTTAAATTGACCTTAAATGAATTTATATCGTTTTCTTGTATTAAAAATGTATCTTTTAAGCTGTCATCCCGTTCTATAAAAATTAATTTGCTCTGATTTAAAAAAGTCTCTTTCAGTTTTTCTTTAAAGTCGTTATTGTCAATAAATACTAATGTGTTGCCAGCAAACTGTTTATTAAAATTGATAGGGTTAAAATTAATTACTTCGGGAGCTAATGTATATCTGGTTAGATTTGGTTTATTTTTTTTTTTAAGCAAGTCGTAATCAGACATTGCTTTGTCGTTGTCAATTATACTTACCTTATCTATTTGCATGGGTATTTCGTCATTATCTAGGTTAAGGTCTTTAATCCATTGTGTTATGGCATTTATTGTTTTTAGCGAGGCTAAATCCTCGATATTTGCTTCGAGGTATTTTTGGGTGTGTTGTGGCAATAATTTACGGAAATTATTTAAAATTTCAATTCTTTTAATTGAATCAATTCCTAGGTCTGCCTCGATATCTAAATGTGGTTCAAGCATGTCTACAGGGTAGCCAGTTCTATCACTGACAATTTCTAAGAATTTCTGACCTAAGTCAACGTTTTGAAAAGCCTTATTGGGTTTTTCTTCATCGGCGAATTTTCGTTCCTCGTTGGATTTGTGCCCATTATTGATGTTATTATTATTGGGTTTATGTCCATTGTTATTACTATTTTCAGGCTCTATTTTACTGTTAGAAATAGCATCAAATGAAACGTTAGTCTTTCGACTGCCGTTACCATTATTTAAGTTGTTTGCGTTAGTAAATAACGTTATGTCTGGTTTTGACTCGTCTAAATTTATGTTTTGATAATTTTTTTCGGTCAATTTGGTCAAATCGATACTTTCGTTTTTACTTTGAATATAGGCAAGCATTACCGCTTTTTGTGATTCGACAAATGACTTGGTAATTTCTAACATCGAGTTTTGGTAATTAAGCATTAACTGAGCAAGACTATCGTCATTACAATTTAATTCGGGTGCTGGTGGGATTGGGTAATTATTACTTATGTTAGCTGAAGTTACCGTTTTGTTGTTCTTTTCTTCCATATAGTTATCCGTAATTATCCTTTTGTTAATATCGCTTTGACTTAAAGTATTATTAGTCTTTAAATCGTTGCTTTTAATACATTCCACTGAGTTAAGTAAATATTTTTGCTTAAAATTAGTATTATTAGAGTTTGGTTTAATTCTGTTTTCATACAAAACATCGAGTTTTACATCAAAATTATTAATAAATAATTTGGCGATACTTTTTTGCAATTGATTAAGAAATTTGGCCTTGTTATTGTCAAAATTTAAACAGGTAACATCATTGTTTGGCAATATGTCTTTAACCATATTGGTCAAAACTGAGCCCGGACCTATTTCAAGAAAGATTCTAGCTCCGTCTCTATATTGGTTTTGGATTAAATTAATAAAATTAACCGGATGAGTTATGTGTTCGACCAAATTATTTTTTATTAAATCTGAATTATTTTCATAGATTTGTCCGTCAATATTTTTATAAACAGGAAGTTTTAAGTTTTCATTTAGGTTAAATCGCTTTAGCCTAAGTTTAAAATCCTGGCTGGCAGCTTCCATGTATTGACTATGAAACGGCTGGGATACTTTGACTGGTGTAAAATTAAGGTCGGGATTATTATTAATAAATTCATCGATGTCTTTTTGAAGTCCGGCTAAAATTGACTGACGTGGACTATTAATGTTGGCAATAGTTATATTGGAATTGGTTAATAGTTTGCTTAGTCTATCATTATCGGCGATACAGGCTATCATTGTACCATTTTGCGTGTTTTGGTTAAGAGCGTTTCCGCGCTCAAAACTCAATTTGATTAAATCGGTTAAATTCATACAGCCACTGGCATATAAGGCTACATACTCGCCAAAGCTGTGCCCAGCGTACATATTAGCTTCTAAACCCAATTGTGTAAATAAGGCAAACATAGCTGCATCAGCTAGTGCAACGGCTGGTTGTGCGATTGCTGTGTTGGCTAAATCATTGATTTGCCTATTTTTTTCTTCTTTGGTAAAGGCTGAATTAGGGTAGATGTACTGAGACAAGGGTTTGTCAAATTTATTTTTTAAAATATGATCACCTAATTCAAAAACTTTGCGCACAAAATCAAACTGTATGGCAAAATCGCTGAGCATATTAGGGTACTGGGACCCTTGTCCAGAAAATAGGAGCGATAGCTTAGCTTTACCTTTTAAAGTCTTGAAATAAACACCTTCTTTTTCATCGATAATTTCGGTTGCTGAAGTTTGGTCATTATTTAATCTGGCTAGTAAAAAGGCAATTTTGTCTTTTAGACTTTGGTTAGAATCAGCTAGAATAGCTACATTAAAGAAATTTGTATTTTCGTTAGCTAAGTTATATTTGAACTGAAACTGACTAAGGTAAGTTTGCAAGCTTAAATTTATAAATTCGTTTTTATCGACGTTTGTATTTAAGGTATTATTTACAAAATTTTCCAGTTTTGATTTAAGTTTATCGAGCGAATCGGACTTAAATACAAATAATTCTTCGGGTAAATGCCTAATAGCTGGGGTATTTTGATTGTTATAGGGATATTCTTCGAGAACGCAATGAAAATTCGTGCCACCAAAGCCAAAAGCGCTGACTCCGGCTTTGCGTAATTTATTGGTATCGGTTGTAAACCATGGTTTGGTATGGGTATTTAAATAGAAATTAGTTTTATTAAAGTCAATGACGGGCTTACTTACATTAATTGAAGCTGGCATAGTTTTATGGTGTAAGGCTTTGGCTATTTTAATTAAAGAAGCTACTCCAGCAGCTGCTTTTGTGTGACCTATCATGGTCTTAACCGAACCAATGGCACAGTTTGGTGTAGGTGAATTGTCCGTAAACACTTCACTCAAAGCCTCTAATTCGGCTTTATCCCCAGCTACTGTCCCAGTTCCGTGCGCTTCAATCAGGTTTACATCTTTGGGGTTTATATTGCTATCGCTGTAGGCTCTATTTAAGGCGATTATTTGCCCGTTTTTTCTTGGCGCTGTAAGGCTAAGATCGCGTCCGTCACTGGACCCGCCGATTCCTTTGATTACGGCGTAGACTTTATCACCGTCGTTTATGGCGTCATCTAGCCGCTTTAAAATTATGACCCCAAGACCTTCGCTTATGACAATCCCATCAGCACTTGCGTCAAAGGTTTTACATTTACCGGTAGGTGATAGAGCGTAGGTTTTACTAAAACTTAAATAGTCGCCAGGCTGGTTATGCGTATCGGCTCCGGCTAAAATAACCAAATCGCTATTTTTAGACCTCAATTCCAAAATTGCCGTGTACAGACCGGCTAATGAAGAAGCGCAAGCAGCATCGACGCTAAAGTTAACACCATTAAAGTCAAAGCGGTTGGCAACTCTGCCGGCTATAACATTGCCTAGATAACCAGGAAATACGTCTTCGGTCCAGGCTGGTAGCCGGTTATAAATTTCATCTTTAGTACTTTTAGGTAAATCGTGCAATTTCCACTCGAGCATAGAACGCAAAGAATATAAGGCTGTAATAGGTCCGTGACCAGCGTGGGCAACTACGACTGACGTTTTGCTTAAAACATTATTTCCATCATTTTTGTAGCCATCTTTATAATTGCTGTCAATAAGCGCTTGTCTGACCAGATCTAACGTTAATAATTGAACCGGGTCAATGTAAGGTAGAGAATTTGGTGGAATTCCGTAAAGGCTAGGGTCAAACGTAGTGTGGTCTAAAAATCCACCCCATTTAGAATAAATCTTATCTTTAACCATTTTATTGCTATCATAAAAATTCTGGTATTTAAAATGGCTTGGCGGAATTTCAGTTATGGTATCGACCAAATTAATTATATTTTCCCAGTATTTATCGCTGTCATTGGCTTTAGGAAAATTACAGGCCATGCCAATTATGGCAATATCTCTAGAACCACCATCGTTAGAAAGTCGTTCACGTTTTTTGGCAATTTTGTTTGCCTTAGATTTTAACTGTTCATTTCCAATTATTTTATAGCTGCCAAGGCATACTCGTTCGTGTAATTTGCCCATGCTTATAATTTTAGTATTTTGACTGGCAACTTGACCAATCATATACATACCATTAAGCCATTGGCTTTCATCATCGAGTTTTTCTAATTGACTGTTTTCGCTTGTTTTACCCAATCCCTTGCTGGCAATTCTTAAACGGCCTAGATTCATAAGTTCAAGTTTAACTCTAACCTCATCTTTGGGCTTGCCGTCACTTATTAATTTATTTTTTATTTCGTTAAAGTAATCGTAATACGGAGATTTTATACACCTTATTAAGTGACCTGGTCCGGTTTCAATGAGAACGGTTTGATTTGCCTCGATAGCCTTAGACTGAAAATTGGTCGTTATTGCTTCGGTTAAAGTAGCCTCGTTAGTATATAAATAGGCTGTACCCATTAAAACTCCCACTTTTACACGTGCTTTTGCAAGGCTGGCTAAAATTGACCCGGCCATGGCTCCTGATAATTCGTCATGGATTCCACCAGCTAAAATTATATGAAATTCTTCTGGATTAATACCATTTTTTATGGCCAGATTTATTTCATGTATCATTGACTGCCAGAGTACTAAACTCGTTCTTGGGCCAACATGGCCACCACATTCTTGCCCTTCAAAAATAAATTTACGGCAATTGGCTTCAATCGAAGTTTTTAGAATATTGGGTGACGGTACGTGCAGGTAGGTAGTGATGCCATTATTTTCCAGTTCTATGGCTTGGTCAGGTCTGCCACCAGCTATTAATACAAATCTTGGTTTGTATTTAAGTATTAAGTCCAGCTGTTCATTTCTTATTTCAGCAGGTATAAAACCTAATATTCCAACGCCGTATGATTCATGGCCGTTAAAAATCTCGACCGTAGATTTTAAAAGGTTTTCAGCTTCAGTTTTACGCATGAGAGCCAAGGCTAAAAATGGCAGACCCCCATTATCATAAACCGCTCTGGCAAAATTTGCGTTATCGCTGACTCTGGTCATGGCTCCTTGAACGATTGGATACTTGGTTTGATGAAATTGAGCCAATGGACTATTTATGCTAAGTGGATTATTGTCTCTTAAATAATTTTTAGTATCGTTAAATCCATCTACAAGATAATTATAAAGTTTTTGATAAGTTGGAAACTTATCTTGGTAGTATTTTGCAAAAGCGATGTCTTGACCCAGTATGGCCATAGTATTGTTCTTAAGGTTTTGAATTAGTTGCTGTTTGGTAATATTAGAATTATCCGTACCATTATTTAATACCACTTTAGTCGTAAAGTAGCGGTAATACGCCGTATCATTTAAGTCTGTGCTAAAACTTTGGCTGATAGATTCGCTTGCGTCAGATTGCACAATTTTGTGGGTAAGGTTTGGGCAAGCGTTGGCTTCTTGGCAAAGGCTCAATATTGAATTTAATACTACACCTGAAGCTTGCGCCAGGCTTAATGAGTAAATAGAATTTTCTGCGCTACCACCATCTATAAAATACGGCTTGGTCAAATTTTTAGCCATTTCTTGGCTTAGTATATAACTGGTTTTCGAACTGGAAAAGCCAGCTGCTTCGTGGCCTTTTAAGATCAAAAAATCAATTGGTAATTCATTGGCTAGATTTATCTCTTCTTCATGTGAAACTTCAAGGGCTATGGTAAATTTATAAATAGCCTTAATTTGTTTTATTGCTTGGGAAAGGGTAGTTTTATTATAGTTTTGGCCATAGTCATGGCATATAACTACTAACACGTCTTCGGTAGACTTTGAATCACTTAGATTAATTAACTCGTTTAAAATCGAAGTAAATTCGCAAGTCTTGTCTAAACTAGTTCTTATGCCTAGATATGGTCCTTGAGAGTTAATTAGACTTAGCAAATTATCGATTATTTTTTGGTAATTACAGTTTAAACAGGCAAATTCTAGATTTAAAAGTCCATAATTGTTATTTAGTTTGGCTGCCATAGCTAGTTGAGCTTCTTTATTATTAAAGAAACGATAAGTTTCGATTAGGTCAGAATTATATTTTAGATAATTTTTAAAATCGAAACTATGATGGCAGCCGTCTTTAGCACAGGCAAAAGAATTACTGTTAAATGGGCTATAGGCAATAACTTTTAGATTAAACATAAACTTTCAATTTTTAAGTACTAACTACTGTTATATCGTGAGGTTTGTTAATTTTATACGTTAATCCACGCCATTTTAAAGTATTAATAAAAATTGACGTTAACGAAATGATAGGTAATATTAAATGGGCTAAAGGTAAAATGAAGTAAAACTGCATTAACGATTTATTGAACGATTCATAAAAGTCTAAATCGATTTTATGACTGACAAATTTATTTTCATACCACGGCTTGATTAATATCTGATACCAGAACTTATGGCTCGACAAAAATAATAGTAGTTCACTTAAAAGAAGAAAAAATGCGCTCATTAATGGAATTAAACATACAGGGTTGTACGTTAAAAGGTAGAAGACGGCGAAAAACAATTGCAAGATTGTGATTAAAAATAATATTATAGCGTTGGCCATAGCTTTTAGCCAAAGCTCAGTGTAGTAGTATTTAAGTAATAAAAGTTGACGGTTTGTCCATTCCCTAATTTCAGCAAAACTACCATCGGCGTAACTGGCTACCAGGCAGGCTGGTACGAATTTAACTTTTAGACCTAAATCTTTAACTGCTTTGGTTAGCGATAAATCATCGTCAGCACAGTTTTCCCATAATTTAAATAAGTTGATTTTGCTAATAGTTTCAGTTCGGCAGGCCATAGCGCCACCCCAAGCAAATACTAATTTAGGGTCAGCCATTTCCCAGGCCGAAACCCTATTCCATACAGTTCTCAATAAACCGGGGATATTATAAGAACTAGGTATATAAAATCGGTAGCCGGTTGTAAGGCCAATAGATTTGTCATCTAAAGGGGCAATTAGATTTTCTAAAAAATTAGCACTGGCAACTACATCAGAATCTACAAAAACTATTATTTGCGATTCTTTGTCGCAAGCTTTTAAACCGGTCAACTGACTGTTGAGTTTGTGGACATTTTTGTATTGCGGTGGAGCAATAATCAGTTTGGTTTTGGTTTTTGGGTAATTATCCAAGGCTGATTTGATATGTATAAAGGCATCGTCGCTAGACGAACCTAAGACGAAAATAACCTCGTAATTAGGCGAATTTGAATTATCGAAATAATCTTGGTTGAGCAATACTTTAAGGTTTTCGCTAAAACCTTGATCCATGCCCTTACATGGCATAATCACGCTGACTTTAGGTCTTGCCGTTTGAGGTAATGTTCGCTTACTGCCCAACTCTGACAAAATATACTTTTTTAAACGGTTAAAGGCAAAAAATTGGTACAGAGATACGGTTAAAGTTAAAATAGCTGTAAATACAGCCAGAGGGAGCATCAAAAATTTACCTCGTCTTAATTCAATAATAACTTTGAACAATATATAATACTACATATTGGCTGTAATTTCACTATCAAAAAATGCCGTTATCGGGTTTATGATTTAGACAATTCGTTGTTAAGTAAGTAGAATAGTCGTTCACGAAATGGTATAAAAATTATTTTTTTTTAATTTTATTTTCTTATAAATCTCTATGAACCGCCCATTTATATATACACTGCTTGCCAATTTAGCCTTACCCACGGTTAGACAATTATATAAATTAACCGAAAATACCCGAGTTAGCCAGTTAAAATTGGCTTTAAAATTAATTAAATCTAATCAAAATTGTAAATTTGGTAAACTGCATAATTTCGTTAAAATTAACAGTCTTCATGATTTTCAAAACTATATTCCCATAAATGACTATGATTATTTTAAAGAATTTATCGATGAGTTGGCATACGGTGGCAAAAATATTCTGACCCACGAAAATCCCTATATGTTTGCTGCTACAAGTGGAACTACTAACAGTCAGAAATTAATACCGGTTAACAATGAATACCTCAAATGTTTTCGTAAAGCTTCTATCGTATCTGGTTATAATTTATTGAAGGCTTATCCAAAAATAAATAGGGGTGTTACTTTGTCTGTTTTTGGAAGTGCCTGTGATAGTTATACGGCTGCCGGTATTCCGATTGGTTCAATTTCTGGTGCCTTGATGAAGTCTGAACCTAAAATAGTTAAAGGCAGTATTAGTCCTCTTCCCTATGAAATTACGGCTATCAATGATTGGCAGTTGCGCTATTATATTATTTTGCTTTTAGCTTTAAATCAGCCTATAACAAGTATATATACGCTTAATCCCAGTACCATTTTAATGCTGTGTGAATTTTTGACTAAATATCAATCTAGTCTTATTAGAGACCTTTACGACGGTAAAATAAATAGAGAATTTGATTTAAAAATTAATTTTTGGAAAAATTACAGGTTTACTCCTAATGTTAATCAAGCCAAATTTCTTGAAAAACTGTTAAGCCAGGATAAATTTATTCCTAAATATATTTGGCCTGACCTACAGGTAATATCAACTTGGACTAAAGCCAGTGCGGCCTATTACATACCAAGTCTAAAAAAATATTTTATAGACGTTCCTATCGTTGATATTAGTTATGGAGCCAGCGAAGGTCGCGGGTCGATTTTTATCAATGAAAATCAACAATTACTTTCGATTAATTCTCATTTTTATGAATTTATGAAAAGCGACACTATAAGTAGTAATAAACCCAAAGTTTATTTGGCCGACGAGTTAAAAGTTAATGAGTATTATAATATTCTACTAACTACTCAAGCTGGCCTCTATCGATACAATATTGGTGACGTCATAAAAGTAACCGGATTTATTAATTCTTGTCCGACAATCGAATTTAGCCATAAAAGCAGTAATATTTCCTCTTTTACCGGTGAAAAACTTACTGAAAATCAAGTTGTAAAGGCTTTTAGTAAAACTATAGACCAGTTTAATCTTACAAGCCCCTATTTTACCTTAATTCCGGTATTTGCCCAGCCACCTTATTATCTCATGTATGTTGAACTTGATGAAAACTCTATTTCTCAAAATCTAGACGAATTAGCTCACCATTACGATATTAACCTTAAACTTTTAAATTCAGAATATGAAGCTAAACGTAAGTCCCTAAGACTGGGTGATATTAAAATAAGGCAGTTAAAGAGTGGAACTTATAAAAACCTAAGACATTTTTTGACCCAAAATGGCGCAAGCGACGCTCAGGTTAAGATAAGTAATTTAAATCCTAAAGTTACCATAAGGGATTTTTTAGACAAAAGTCTAGTTAATGCCTAGTATATTTTTGATACCATAACTAATCATATTAGGATTACCGGCTAGACGTCGTTTGCAATAGGCACTGGCAACATTTGGTTTGCCATATGGCAGATAAAGTCTTACCAGGCTCTTTTGGGAACTTAAGTCAGTATTTTTAAAATTATTTCTTAAAAATACACCTGATTGCAGGTTCTTTTGCCAGTTTAAGCGTGGCACACCTTTAAGATATTGAGTTTCATAGCGATCACTGGTAATTTTATCGCTTACGATAATTTCTTTGAAAAATCTGGTTTGTGTCTGAGTATCATGCGAAGCAAATTCAACGTAACTACCTTTGTCGAACAGTATTTTGGCGTATTTTATCAGTAAATCTTTCATTATCGCTTTATCTGTGTAGGCAACCGACGATGGCTCATCATAAATTCCAATGACTAAGCGCACCCTCGATTTATCGTTAAAACGCTGTATATCATTAAATGTTCTTTTAAGTCGCGTTTGCAAAACGGTACCAAGATTGGTATAACCTGAATTTAATAAGCTGAAGTAGGTATCTAGATGAAAATCTGCCCATTTGTGGTCTTCAGCTTCTAATGTTAAATTGACATTTTTCTTGAAACCATAATCCACTACTTGTTTGATCCTTTCATAGGCTTTTGAGCTGGCTAGATCCTTGATTTTATTTGTTTTAGCAACCGGAATGCCAGTCATGAACATAGATGGTTTAAAAGAGATGGTGAGTTTACTCTGTTCGTCGGGGTAATTTTTATTGGTCAAATTAACTTTGTCAATTAGGCTTTTGTATTCAGCTACGGCGTTATCGCAGTCTATCTCGTTTACACAGTCTTCCCCAAGAATGTCTAAAGTCCCACTAAAGCCATGGGTTTTATAAATATCGAGTGCCTCATTAATAGCCTGCCCACTT
>JAJYFO010000071.1:11533-12096 GCA_021785395.1 bacterium
TCTCTGGTCACTTTCGCTTCCAGCTAGATAGGGGCTCGCTAACAAATAAATAAGGCTATCGGGCAAGTAATCAAAAATGCTTTTACTTGTGTTCGGTAAATCCGGAGTTTCATTTTTTTTCATTTTAGGGTTGTCAACTAATTTTAAAGTCATTTAAATAACCTCGACTAAGTCAACTATTATTTTCAAGTATTTTTAAATCCTTGTAAAGAGAATTTCGTGTATATATTGTTTAATAATTTTTAATTAAAAATTTAAAGCCCCATATTAGGTTCTAAGTAGGGTATTAAGAAATTCAATAGATTTGACCCTTGGGTATCATTTTTAAGTGAATTTTCCCAGTCAGCAGCGATGTCACCTAGAATAACAAGGCCAACGTCCTTGCTATCACGAGGCTTGATAATAACTATACTGTAAGAACTAGCGTTACACGTGACTGAATCCACGCGCCCTGCGTGGGTATACTTAACATGGTGTATAGGTGGTGAAACATCTTGCTTTGAATAAGAACCGCTGAATAGCTGAGAAAACTTAAGAGCATTGGGAGTATGAGGTACAAGTAA
>JAJYFO010000259.1 GCA_021785395.1 bacterium
AACAGTGGCGTTTTTAGTATGGTTATGAGTAATTCGGTCTCTGGTTCGATTCTTATTAATGGCAGTGGTCTTAACGTTGGTGGAGCGAGTGGTAATGGAGTGATAGATTTGACAGCCAGTGGTACAGGTACGATCTTGTCAAATTCTCAGTATACCTTTATTGTTGCTTCAGAAATAAATTTAAGTTCAGTTAGTGGTGATATTGGTACCTTAGGTTCAACTGCTACAGCTCTTAATACAATTACCTCTAATATAAGTATAAACTCCTCAGCTGACGTTAATATTTATAATGTTGGTACTTGTAATGTCAATGGCTCTAGCGCTCAAGATTTATATATATATCTGGATGGGACTAATGCCAACTTAAATATAAATGGAAATATCCAAGCTAATTTGGTTGATATTAATAACTTTACAAACGGGAGTATTGTTTTAAATGCAAATATCTCAGGGTTGACTGGTTCAGACGCTAGTAGTGTAACTTTGAATTGTCTTGGAAGTATCATTGAACTTGTTGGTTCAGTTAGCGATCCCAATTTTTTAACCACTTCATTAAATCTATCTAGCACCAATGGAAGCATCGGAAGCCAAGATACAACTATTCAGACAGCAATTTATACAGATGCTTCAAACTTAAAAGTCTCAGCTTCGTCAAGTGGTAATGCTTATGTTTTCGATACTAATACGAGTACAATCAATCTTCAGGGTGGTTCAGCTTTATCGTTTAATTTAACAACTATTGCAAGTAATATCACTTTAAATATTCTTGGTGTTCTAGCTGGAAATATTGTAAATATAGATGCTGCTAGTAATACTAATATAGTTTTACAAAACATAATTGAAGGAATTGGCATAAATCCGTCTTTTATTGATGGAAGCGGGAATTCTATGAATGATGCAACCAGTGTAACAATTCAAACAAATGGTACTGGCAATATATTGTCTACCGTTAACACTAATTTGGGCGAAATTTATACCGAATCATTAAGTTTAATAAGTGGAAGTGGTAATATAGGAATGACCATCCCAAACAGCTTATTGTATTACAATATTGCTACTGACGCCACTACTTTAAGCGCTAAAACGTCAGGCGATGTATATTTAGACGATTTAAATCTTACTGCCAATGTTAACATGATAGCTTCTAGTGGTAATATTATAAATTATACTGGTCAATATTTAACTTTTAGCGGTTTGATTAATGTCAACAATTTAAACGTTCAAGTATTTAAATCAATATCTCTGGCAAGTACCATAGAAGGTTTAAGTCCTGGATCTGATGCTCAAAATGTTAATTTATATGCCAGTGGCAATGTTATAAGTTTAATAAATAGCACACAGCCTACAATTTTTACTCAAAATCTATCTATGAGTAGTTCTAATGGCAATATTGGCAGTTCAGGTATAAGCGGACAATCAGCTATTTATACCGATGCATCTAGCCTTACGTTTTCAACTCCAAAAAATATTTATGTAAGCGACTCCAATAACAACGTTATTAATATTTATCCATCAAAAGCATTAGGTACTAATCCTAACATTTTCAATCTCGATTCAACTGGTAATTTAACAGGTTTAATTTTTAACGGTAACTTCGTTTCAAATTCTTTTACTCTAACTACATTTAGCAGCGCAACTAATTTAAATATTATTGGTTCTTCGAGCGGACCTATATATTCGACCAGTAATTTTACAATTATTTCTAACGGAAATTTGGCTAACTTGAATTTAAATAGTGAAATTAGCGCAAATAATGTCTTAATAACTGTTGAAAATAGTGGTAACATTATTTTTGCTAATAATCTTCAATATAATTCAGAAATTTCAGCGGGAAATACCACTTTAACAGTAAATGGTTCGGGCAGTATTCTTAGTCAGGATAGTTCGCTTAATCTAAATATTCAAACCTTAAATTTATTTTTAAATGCTGGCAGTGGAAATATTGGTAGTGTTAATGGAAACGGTTATTCTTCACTAGTTATAAGTGCCCAAAATTTAACTTCAATTTCATCAAGCAATGTATACATTACTGATGTTAATTCAGATGGATTAAATATTAGATCTTCTAGTGGAAATTTACTTAATCTTACTGTTGATAATCCTACGAATAGTATATACATCGATGGAGGCCTGAATTTTAACACTATAAACTTAGCTGTTACTGATGAGAGTAGTAATACATATGCGAACCTAGATTCTATTATAGTTAATAGTGTCGTTTCAGCTAGCAATATTAATTTCTCAACGTTTCTATTTGGTGGTATAACAGTAAATGATAAAATTGGTCTTAACAATTCTATCGTATCATTTGACGTTCAGGGAACTGGTTATATAACAACGGGAAATAGTGGTGTCATTGTTGGCAATAGCATGTCGCTTGTAAGTACCGGTGGTGAAATCGGCTTTAATGGCAACGGGCTCATTACTGAGGCTAATAACATAGTCTTTAGTGCTGGACTATCAGTTGGTATAAATAATAACAGTGCCAGCTTAAATGTTGGTGCCAGTGGATCAGGAGCTAACGTTTACGTTATTAATAGTGGTAATCTTACAGCCTCTGGAGCTATAACCGCCCCAGTAGTTGGCTTGTATTCTATAATCGGCACAGGTGGAATTGGAACTGCAAGTAATATAATTCAGGTTAACGCTCATAATATTGGTATAGAAGCATTTGGCAAAGGATCTAGCGCTTATGTAAATGATACTTATACTGGCAACACTGTGTTACAGGCAAGCCAAGCTGGCGACATATTTAAGTTGGATACAGCTGGAGCCTTAACGATATACGCTCAAGTCAATCAAGGTGGTGTAGTCACACCAGGAATCATAGGTGGGACAATAATAGCTATCCAAACCTTAAGTGGTTTTGGTATCTATAACGATGCCAATATCCAGGCCAGTGATTACATCTTCTTAACGGCCAGCGCCAACGGCTATATAGCTGAACCAAATACTGGAGCCTTAATGTACGCACCAAATGTGAGTTTGGTAAGTGGCGGAGGCGCCATAGGTGCTGGTGGCAGAATACTGTTAAATAGTGCTAATGTGTCAGCTTCAACGTTAGGATTAAATAATTTTGTCAATATCTACGACGAAGCGGCTAATAGTGGAATATTTGGCGGTCAGTCTGGTTCATCATTCACCTTTAATACCAATGGTAATGTTAATATTTAT
>JAJYFO010000260.1 GCA_021785395.1 bacterium
GAGAACTGTCATGATCGTTCCTAATGTTTCTTCATTCACCGTCCCTCCGGCTATTTACCGTCAGGTTACCACGCGCTTTACCGTGATTGACCAGCCCGGGCACTATGTCGCCAATGCTGGCGACCATGTTATCGTAGGCAACGGCTGCGAGCTTGAAGCTCAGGATGG
Source organism: bacterium (assembly GCA_021785395.1). Taxonomy (GTDB): domain Bacteria; phylum Cyanobacteriota; class Vampirovibrionia; order Obscuribacterales; family JAKAZS01; genus JAKAZS01. The sequence goes on from JAJYFO010000260.1 coordinate 169, forward strand.
TAGCGAGTTTATCGCCCAGGCTGGCTCTACCGTGTGTGCTTACAACGGGTCAAAAGGGCGTGCTTTGGCTGACTCTAACGTGACGGCGTTCTTTGGTGCTACGGTTATTGCCGAGGCCGAGTCTTACGTGACCGCTTATAGCGGATCGCGTGTGGCCAGGCTCGGGTTTACTCCGCGTGCCAATACGAGCGCTTTTGGCTTTTCACGTTAGGGGTGATATTATATGAATTTGAGTACCGGATAAGAAAAACGTTTTTAAAGTGGCTGACACTTTACAAACGTTTTTCTTATTGCTTATTTATACTATATCTTTTAATAGAAATAGTATAAATGAGTTTTTATGACTATATTTAAAGCCGGTTTTATCACTGGCGATTGCTATTATCTCGCTTAAGAAATTTGTTTTAGCCACAAATGACTAAATTAAAAAGGACATGTCTATAGCCTATTTAGATAAGGTAAGGGGGGGCTTTTAGTTGTCGTTTATATTGTTGACGAATGCAATAAAACGTGGGATAATTAGGTGTATGTAATCTGAACTTAAAATAGTAAACTATGACTGGACCTAAAATTCAATTTTCTCACCCACCAGTTTATGAGGCGATATTGGGAGTTCAGTTTAAGAGTTTAGCAAATTTTAAATTTATTGATTTTGGTCGCTTATTTAAAAGCTATGAAGAACTTGGGTTTTGCGAATCACAAGACTTGTTTCGTTTAAATAGCGTAATTGAGAAGGAAGAAAACCAAATAAACCTGTCTGGGCTTTTAATGACAATACAAGTTGGCTTAAACCAACCCAGGGTAATGTTTTTAGATTCAGAAAGAGATTATGGCCAAAATGTAATACAAATTCAAAATGATAGATTTATCTATAATTGGCGAAGAAAATCAATTGATAGTTCTTCTTATACTGCTTATGAGGAAAATCTTGAGAAATTTTTTAAATATTTTGAAAAGTTTAAAAATTATGTTAGTTCGAACAACTTTGGTGATTTATCCATAGATCAATGTGAAATGTCATACGTTAATTTGATTCCAGTTGAATCGAAAAGTAATAATTCTGATGAAATGTTTTCAACGCTATTTCCTTTTTGGTCAAAAGTCATTGATGATAATGCTTTAGCTTATCAGTTTCGGTCTGATAATTGTTCTTTTAGTAATTCCTATTGGATAAATAATCATAAATCAAGACTATATATAGAAGCTAAAACTAATCAATCTAATCAATCTAATCGGTCAAACAATAAGCATATTGATTTTGTTCTACTCGTGAGAGGCGAACCGAATGATGGTGATAACATAAATTTGAAAAAATGGTTTGATACTAGCCATGAAATTTTAATTAAATCTTTTCTTGCAACCACTAGTAATACATTTCATGAAAAATGGAGTAGAAAGTGACAACATCGTTAATTAACCAAAATATTTCTTCCAGGAAATCATCTTTGGATACTAGCCCAAATATTAAGCAAAATCAAAATGACAACTTGTCAGTGTCTAATTTGTTTGAACCTGGTAATCCATTTGGCCATACTTTTTATGATCAGATAATTATGCAATTACAACCCATGGAATTAATCGAACCGAATTGGGATGGGTATGGAGCTGAAAACCCTAGTAAAACTTCAATTTATGTAGCGTATTTTATATTACTTGCTTTAAGTATCAATAAATCTGATAATCCACCAGAAATATCACCAACAAGAACTGGTGGCATATCGATGGTATGGCCTAATTGTAATGGGTCACCGGAAATTGAAATTTTTTCTTCTGGCCAGGCGATATTAGTTATTGAAGAACAAACAACTAAAGGCACCAAAGAATTTTTGGAATTAGACTTTTTCTCCAAACCAACTGATGCTCTATCGAACGCTAATATTAATATAACTAATTTTGCAAAAATTTTAGAAATAATTACCCGTGATATTAGACGATGATTTTTTGTTAAGGCGAATTATTAATAATAACTATTATATGGGTAAACTTATTGATCCCAAACCTAATCATCATTGCTTTGAGTTGCGTGATGGCGAAACTGGCGTTTCTGTAAATTTAAAATCATTGATTAGCTATGATGATTTTTTAAAACTACCAGGAGCCAAGCCTAATTCGCTTGTTTGTGAAGCAATGGTAAAAGAAATTCGCAATTTAAAATTAGAAATTGAAATTGTACCTATGGATAATAGCCCTGGTCATTGTGAAATCAGATCAACTGCTGAAGCTGATTTGAAAAATAAAGGGGGTCGGCTAAAACTTTGTGAGGTATTTAAACTTGTGAACAATTTATAGCTTGATCTAAATATTTTATTACTAATTAATTGCTTAAACAACAAGTTAATTAGATATTTTTGGCTTTTCGTCTTTGGCTATTTTAATAAGTAAGTCTTTGGCTTCTTTGTTGTCGCTGTCTAATTCTAGTGCTTTATTTAAATTGGCCTTGGCTTTGTCTATGTCTTTATTAGCTAGATAGGCATTGGCTAATTCGACAAAATTATGAGGTTCGTATTGGTCGAGATTAATTAAATCGGTAAATGTTGAAATGGCGTTGTCGTACTGTTTAAGCGCCATATAAATTTTGCCTAGGGTTTCGTATATTTGCGTTTCTTTTGTGTTTAATGATTTGGCGGTTAAGGCTTCGTCTAGAGCTTGGTTTAGCTCGTTTTGCTTTAAATAAATATCGGCCAAGACATAATGGGCTATATAATCTTTTTTATCCTGGGCTATAGCTAAGTTTAGATACTTTATGGCCTGGGCTTGGTCATTTAAAACGCTATAAGTGACGCCTAAATTATTTTTGACGGCTAAATTATTGGGGTCCTGTTTATACGCTTCTTTGTACAAGGCCAGAGCCTTGTCGTACTGCTGGCGTTCATAAAACTGATTACCTTCGTAGACGATTTGCGTTATTATTTTACCACCACAACCATTTATTGACACTGCCAAAAATAATACTAATAAGTTAGCGCCAAAGC
>JAJYFO010000261.1 GCA_021785395.1 bacterium
TAGCAATTAGGCAATTTTGAATACCATTTAAATTCGTAATTATAGTATTTATTTCACTCTTTGTGGGAACAATTCCTAGCCAGCTCCAAAAGCTATAACATGGTAAAACCTCTGACTTAGCATGAAGTTGCGAAGATCCTGAACGAATGTGGTTTTTAACGTCAATTAATTCTTTGTATTCATCAGATCCAGTCTGTACCTTAATGGGATTTAATATTTTATCTGAGTAAAATATCAATCTGTCTATAATAAGGCCTTTTTGCTCACGAATTTTTATAATTGGCGTTAGGAACAACATATTCATAAATTCAGAAAATATAAATATAAATAAGCTACCAAAAACTGTTAAGCATGCAGTTATAATAGCCTGCTCGAAATTTAATCCAGTGATACTTGCAGTTGATGCAATAATATTACTGATCATGAATAAATGATAACATTTTAGAGTGAGACAAATGAGACATTTTTTCTATGGCGTTGAGTAGTACCGAATAAATGCCGTACTTATAGACAAATCATTAACATTATTGACCGCACGCAGGTCAAGGTTTTTGAAGGAGTTTTGTCCTTTAATAGGGCACTTGAGGCTAACAACAAACTTAGGGTCAAATAGCATAAAACATAAGTCTGCTTCATAAATCCCTGTGTCTACTAGTCTTCTGTCATTATCCTAAAGAATCATTGTGTTGTCACTAATGACAAAAGCTCCCTCCGCCACAACTCCAATTTCTAGATTTCCAGATTGGAAATCGTTTCCAATAAAATCCGACCAGTAAAAAAGAATTTGACGTAACCATTTGTCACCTCTTACTTAACTATTCAATTCTGCATCCACTAAAGCATTGAGCTCGGACTGTTGGGTGGGAGTTAAGTTGGCCCCCCTCGCAGCCGTTCTCGCCCTAGAGCGTTGACTGATTTGATGCAGCAACTGAGGCAAAGTACGATGAATACAATTGCTTCTGACTAGATGAAGAGCCATGAAGCGTTTACATAGGGCGACTTCGTTTTGGTATCTGAATAGTGTTCAATCTTCAAGATGATTATATTTATCGTACTAGGTATGCCTTTGCTTCGCTGTGCATGGCATTGGCATTGCGACTTGCAACAAGCTCAAATTGTATGCGTGATGTGTAACTGCTCTGGCTTTCTTTAGATTTTTAAGCTGCTCCACCTATATTTACAACTGGTACGCTAACTTTAATTTTGCCACCACCAGAGCTTTTTTCAGTAGCTTCAACCAGTAACATCAAACTTAATAATGCCACCTCTAGCGACTATAATCCTTTTGTCATTGCCAAAGATGTATTCAATAGAAGACTCTTTAGTTATGTCTGATATTGCACCTTGTAGCTCTAGAACAGTAGTCTTAACAAACTCTCCTCTTAATTTTATGATTATAATATACGCTTAACGGCTCTCTGCGTTATAAAGCTCAATAACGTCCTTTGCCCACTGAGTTAAATTAACCTTGTGTTTCATGTAATCCCACGACCTTGAGATGATAATGTCATGTTCAAGCTCTAGGTGATACTTACCATTTTCGCCGAATACCTTGGCTATATTATTGCGCACTTGGGCAAAAACACTATTTTCGTCTTGACCATTTTTGCCATTAAAATCTAGGTGTCCATATTCTTTATCGGTTTTAATGATTTTATCTAAGGCAATTTTGGTATAGGCACGTGAGGTACTATTGAATAAATGCCAGTATCTGGCTTCGGCACATTGCGCCAAGGTGTACCAGAACTCTTTAATAAATTGTTTTTGAGCTTCTTCCGAAGTTGAATTGTTGTAGGCGACCCTAGTTACATAATGTATATAAAAGCAAAAAAGATCCATGTACACTTCAAACATTTTTTCTTTGAAGTCATTTTTTGAACTGGTAGTACCAGATATTTTTTCACTATAAAAGTTTTTGACACTTGAGATTGATAAAAGGTCTAACGCAAGGGCTAAGGCTTCTTTGGGGTCAGTGTCATGCTCCTTAATAATCGGTAGCCAAGGGTCGTTCTTATTTTTGCCAAACATGGTGTAAGTATAGCAGAGTATTTGGTGAATAACCACTTGCAGCGCACTATTCATTAACCCTCTATTACTTCATAATAAAGACAGAGGAAAAAACGGTGCAGCGACTCAAAAAACCAAGCAACAGTTCGTGGAGCTTCGTGCTGAAGGCATGAGCTATGCTGCTATTGCAAAGAAATTAAAGGTTAGTAAAACCACGTTGGTAGCATGGTCTAGAGAACATCAAACCGACTTAGACAACCTGCGAACCATTGCCAATGAAGCCCTCCAGGCACGTTTTAAGGTTGGTCTAGAAGAAGTTGGTGTAGATAATTGTGGCGTTGTAATGGCGTCTTGACAATAGTGCGAATTGGAAAAAAGTGTATCTTCTTCGTTTTCTCTTAGATTATGCCAGAAAGCTACCTCTGGTTATATAAGCTTTATCAAACATTGCAACCTCATCAACCGTCTTGAGTGAGGTTCTACTAGCTCTAATCTCAGCCGTTAATACTTTATCAGGCTCACTACAAAGCATAAAGTAACGATCCTTGTGTAAGTTCTGTAAACTCATAAAACGGACGATTATAGTTTTCTTCGTATACTCTTGTTGCAAGTGATTTAGCTCGTTCTGTAGCAACTTATTCTCGCATAAAGTTATGTATTACAGATAATAGATATACCAAAGCAATAGTGTTGTGTTTTTATTTGATTTTGAGGCTTAACGTAAAGAACGGCTTACAAAAAATAATACAAAAAATTCGTTAGCTAATCATATTCACTGAAGTTAGAACCTACATCATTGCTCATCCTGCTATATAAATCACTAATTGTATTGATTACAAATATCTTTAGCTTCACTAATACATCAAAAATTAATAGCTCATCACGCTATCTAACTCGCTATATATTTATAGAATAGATATCCTTAAGAAGTGCCAATTTTGGTATTCTTTGACTTGTTTTTATTCGACTTATTGCGAATACCAACAATTATCCCATCTATAATGATAATAAGCCCTGCTACATCAACTGTACTTCCAATTATTTTTATTATAGGTGAATTAATGTGTGTCGCTGCTTGACTTCCAATAATTTCAATTACTATACCTAAGATTATTAACTTTGTACCAG
>JAJYFO010000262.1 GCA_021785395.1 bacterium
ATGGGGGCTGGTTCTGGGGCTGGAATTGGTTTGGCAACGTCAAGTAAGTATTTGCAACAGCACAAAATTGAAAAAGACGCAGCTGTTGTTGGTATTGGTGGGCTTGGTTTGTGGTTGGCTTCTAAAAGGGGTCATGGCCTGCTTTAAAATTTCGTTGAATATTGCGAATTATTTCGTCTGGAGTAGTTCGCAACTCCTACTTTACGTATAACTGCGAATTTTCCCAAAATAATATTTTGTTGGCTAAATGTCTAGTACTGTCAACTAGTTTGGCGTTGGGTATGTCGCAATAGTTTACTTTGTTGATAACCCATCGCTCATCTTTGCCTTTATCAGAGTGCCTGGCTATTAACCTTGGTCTTATTGTGACTAAGTCACTTTCTAAGTACCAGATTTCGTTTAAAAAGTTAGATATATCGCACCAAGTATCATCTTCCAATAGTAAATAATTACCTTCTACGATTATCAATGTGTGTCTAGGTTCAATCATAAGGCTGTCTTCTTGAACGCATTCTTTAGCGCGGTTGAAAGTCGGTGCCGTGATAATTTGGTCTTTGACAAAGTTTAATTCTTGCAATTTGTTCAGAAAACCCTTTTTGTCAAAGGAATCGGGCACACCTTTTAAATCATAAAGATTAATTTGTTTTAATTCCTCGTCAGAATAATGAAAGCCATCCATCCCCAAGACTTCAACGTAACGTTTGTGAGCCACCGAATTTAGGTCTTCTTTAAGTTTATTGGCGGCAAAACTTTTACCTGCTCCTGGCGCACCTGTAATACCTAGTAAATAACGGTCTGTATGCTCTAGATTTAAAGCTTGTAAGTAGTCAAGAGCTGGTTGCATTGTTAATTATAATTTCAAAAAAAAGTATTTTGTTTACATAGCCTTTAGGACTATTATAATTATCACAAAAATAACTATAATATAAATTAAGCTGTTTTGTAATAATAATTATTAAATTTTATTAATTGAAAAGGCATGTCTAATTTAATCGTATCCGGGCTCAATCATCACACCTCACCTATTTCTATTAGGGAACAGTTTTCGATTCCCAAAAGCTGTGTAAGTCACGCTTTGGACTCTTTGAGGCAGTCGCCCAGCATTCAAGAAGCTATTTTGTTGTCAACCTGTAATCGAACCGAAGTCTACGCTCTGACGTCTAATATTCAAACCGGTTTTTCTGATTTGAATAATTTTTTTAGTATGGTCCAGTCAGTTTCTGGTCACGATGTTTTAGAGCCGGAATTTAGGTTGTTACGCGAAGACGTGGTATTGCATTTGTTGCGTGTGGCAAGCGGTTTAGATAGTATTGTTTTGGGTGAAAGCCAGATTATGGCTCAAATCAAAGAAGCTCATCAAACGGCTTTAGTTGCCAAAGTATGCGGTAGAAATTTAGACTATATTTTTAAGTTGGCCTTAGAATGCGGAAAGCAAGTAAGAACCTGTACTAACTTGTCGAAAGGTTCTGTGTCTGTTTCAAGCGTAGCTATTGATATGGCAAAAGAAAGATTGTCTAGTTTAAACAATAAAACTATTTTGATCGTTGGAGCTGGAACTATGGCCAGATCCTGTCTAAAGATTTTATCGTCGAATATCACTAATAGCACAATTTATATCATTAACCGTAATATAGATGCAGCCAATAAGCTTGCCAAAGGTTTTAAAAATCAGGAAAATAATAATATATATTCAGCTAGCCTTGAAGAATTGTATAATTTAGCCGGTGAGGCGGATTTGATAATTGTGGCTACGGGTTCAACAAGTTATCTGATAGACCACGATAAATTTGTCGACAAAGGTAAATTAAGTAATAGGCGCCAGGTTTTAATAGATATTTCTGTTCCGCGTAATATAGATCCACGACTAAGTAATCTAGAATCAATAGATTTACTCTCGGTCGATGATTTGGTATCGATTGTTGAAAGAAATTTGTCTAATCGCGAAGAATTAATTAACCAGGTTGAAAACATAATCGCTGAATATCTTGATGAATACACCAATTGGCAATTAACCAATTCAATAATTCCAACCATAACCAAATTAAAATTAAAACTGGAAGAAAAACGTATTAATGAAGTAAAAAAAGTAAAATGTCCGGTTGTAAATGAAATCACTGATGAAAACTATAATTTGAACGATCAGGTGACTAAATCTCTTATAAATACAATTCTGCACGAACCAATTAGTCATCTTAAGTCGATAACTTCAAAAGATTCACTGTTAAAAGAAACTACTGTTTTAAGTCGGCTGTTTTCGCTTGATTCCCATAACAAATAGTTGGTATAAATTATTGTAATGCATTTTAAAGTAGGTAGTCGATCAAGTTCATTAGCCTTAAAGCAGACTAATACAGTAATTAATGAATTAAAAAAAATAAATAGTGATTTTACTTTTGAAATAGTTAATATTACTTCAAGTGGCGATATTAACCAGCATTCTACTATTAGTGGAATTGGGGTCGAGGGAGTATTCGTTAAAGAGCTTGAAGAAGCACTGGTGGACCACCAAGTAGATTTCGTTGTACATTCCTTAAAAGATATGCCTACGCTTATACATTCGCAGTGCGAAATTATGAGCGTTTTAAAACGAACTGAGGTTCGAGATGTATTGGTATCAAAAAATAATATCAATTTTACAAATTTACCGGCTGGTAGTTCAGTAGGTACGTCTAGTATAAGACGAGTATGCCAGCTTAAATCTATGCGTAATAATTTAAATTACCAAAACATTCGTGGTAATTTGCCGACACGTCTAAAAAAATTAGAAGATGGGCAATACGATGCTATTATCTTAGCAGCAGCTGGTCTTGAGCGGTTGGGTTTGAGTCACAAAATCTGCCAGTACTTTGATGTGTTTGAATTAACGCCACCAGCTGGACAAGGGACTTTAGCTGTTGAGTGTCTTATAAGTAATGACAAAATCGCCGAAATCCTTAAATATATTGATGACTCTACAGTAAGAGCTCAAATTACTGCCGAACGCAGTTTTTTAGCCAAACTTGGCGGCGGTTGTTCGTATCCAATTGGCGCAACTGCTTGGGTCGACGATGACCATAAGCTGAACCTGCTTGGCTGTGTAGCTAGCCTAGATGGTAGTTCTGTCATTCGACATACTTTAAGCCATGAATTTA
>JAJYFO010000263.1 GCA_021785395.1 bacterium
ATTTTAATGTTAATAATCACAATCGAGATGTGCTAGGTGTTTATAAAGCATTTAAATTATTATTAGTTGAAAACATCAATATTGAACAATCTTTATTCCAAAAATGGTCATTGATTATCTTATTTATCTTAATTAAATACGAGAAAGATTTTGGGATTAAAAAATTGTTTATTTCAAAATTAGAGGATTTGGATTCAGCTAGAATTATTTCAGACCTTAAAATAATCTTTAAAAATGATTATGATTTAAATTGGCTAACTGAAATTCTTTACCTTCTTTCTAAAAAATGGAACGATGAATTTTCAGAATTCCTTATTAATGAACTTCAAACTAAATTCCCTGAATTTAAAGTTGCTTTATATGCCTGGGATTTATTGTTAAAATATAATTATGAGCCAGCTCTTAAATATCTAGTTGATTCCATACCTAAGAATATTAATGAAATTGATAATTCTGATGTGTTTATTCAAACTATTTGTTTATTGGCACGTAATCAAGTACTATCTGTATGGGATATTATTTTTCGGCTATTAGAAATAAAACCTGACATTTCAGAAAAATTATTAATAGAACTAGCAATTTATCCAAAATCTGTATCAAAATTATCTGAAAAGAGCTTAAGTAAATTATTTGCAATTTTACTTAAAAGGTTTCCTCTAAAACTGGAAAATCAAAGTATTAATCTACAAAATGGTGCAATAACTAATTTAAATTATTTTAATCGAGATTCATTGAATATTAATATTAGGCAATTTAAAGAGGATGTGATTTATACGTTAGTAAATAGAAATACAGAACTCGCTTGTAATGAATTGAATCGACTTGCAATAGATTACCCTGATTATCCAGGTTTATTAACTTCAGCCACCAGCGCAGAGCTTAAATTTAATGAAACAAATTGGCTGCAACCAAGTCTAGAAGATCTGCATAAATTACTAGCGGATTGTAATACCCGATTTATTCAAGATAACAATCAATTAATGGATGCGGTTGTTAAATCTTTAACGAATCTACAAAAAAAACTACTAAGTTCTGAAACACCGGCCATTTTTGATTTATGGGATGAGTGCAGTCAGCATGGAAATAAACCTAAGATCGAAAATCGCCTATCTGACTACATAAAGCGTCATTTAATTCTCGAACTTGTTGAAAAACGTTTGATTATTACAAGGGAAACACAGATAAGGCCTGGCGAATACAGAAAACCCAAAAACTCGCCAGATGTTAAAAGAGAAATATGTGCACAAAACATAGATATACTGGTTAAGCTAGCAAATACTAATAATGATGAGAATGAAAAATTTAACGATCTTACTCTTGCTATTGAAGTTAAAGGCTGTTGGAACCCAGAGCTTCATACAGCAGCAGAAAAACAATTATTAGAAAGATATATGAAAATCAATTCAATTACACACGGTTTATACCTGGTTTGTTTTGCTCATGGCACTCATAAGAGCGATTATGAACACGGGGATTTTGATAACTTAAGAAACCAGCTTGAAGGACAGTGCAAAAAAATAAGTAATGGCAAATTTAACGTAAGTTCTTTTGTCTTAGATATTAGTTTATACCCATCTTAAGGCAATTTTATTAAATGCTTTTACCGCTCCATTGTTAAATTTGTTTAATCTTGTAGTGTTATTAAAATAGAAAATTTATAATGTTACATTGTTAATAACTTTGAAATTAATGCTAAAATTAATAAATTATAATATTTACCCAAAATGACGTTTTCAAGTTAAATAAAAAAAATATGGCAATAAAAAAATCTGACCTGTATTCGAGACTTTGGCAGAGTTGCGACGAGTTAAGAGGCGGTATGGACGCATCGCAATATAAAGACTACATTCTTGTATTGTTATTCGTTAAATACGTATCTGACAAACACAGCCAAAAAGATTCGGTGTTTACCGTGCCCAAGGGCGCTAGCTTTACCGATATGGTCAATTTAAAAGGCCAAAAAGAAATCGGCGATAAAATTAATAAAATTATAGGTTCTATAGCCAAGGCTAATGACCTCGACGGAATCGTTAATGTCGCCGACTTTAACGATGAAGCTAAACTTGGTAAAGGCAAAGATATGGTCGATAGGTTGACGGCGCTTATCGGTATTTTTGAAAGCCTTGACTTTAAAGCCAATAGAGCCGATGGTGATGATTTATTAGGCGACGCTTACGAGTACCTCATGCGTCACTTCGCCAGTCAGTCTGGCAAGAGTAAAGGTCAGTTTTATACACCGGCTGAAGTTTCGCGTATTATGGCTAAAGTAATTAATATAAATAAAGCCACTAAAGCTGAGCAAACTATATACGACCCTACCTGTGGGTCTGGGTCTTTGTTACTTAAAGCGCAGGCTGAAGCTTTAGCCACGAAAAACATTGAGCTTACAATTTACGGCCAGGAAATGGACGTGGCTACTCGAGCGATGGCTAAAATGAATATGATTTTGCATAATTGCCCATCAGCCGATATTGTACAAGGCAATACAATCACGAACCCTCATTTTTTGTCGGTTGACAAACAATTAAAAACTTTTGACTTTATTGTAGCTAACCCGCCATTTTCGACTAAGAGCTGGACTAGCGGAATTAACCCCAATAATGATTTATATAATCGCTTTGAGTACGGAATACCACCAGTTAAAAATGGTGACTACGCTTTTTTATTGCATATTTTAGCCTCCCTTAAAACCACTGGTGCTGGCGCTATAGTACTACCACATGGTGTATTATTTAGAGGCAATGCCGAAGCTGTAATACGAAAAAACTTAATTGAGCTAGGTTTTATTAAAGGTATAATTGGTTTACCGCCAAATTTGTTTTATGGTACCGGAATTCCTGCTTGTATTATTGTTTTAGATAAAGCTACGGCCAAAAGTCGAGATGGTATTTTTATGATCGATGCCAGCAGCGGATTCATTAAAGATGGGGATAAAAACCGCTTGCGTGAACAAGATATTCATAAAATTGTTGATACTTTTAACAACCAGACTTCAATACCAAAATATTCTAGATTGGTTTCGATTGAAGAAATTAAAGCCAATGAATATAACTTAAATATTCCTCGTTATATTGATAGCACGATAGAAGAGGACAGGCACGACATATATGCTCATTTACATGGCGGTA
>JAJYFO010000264.1 GCA_021785395.1 bacterium
TATCAATTGATTTAAGGGAGGCTACCTGTTATCTGGATGAAATAATCGGCGGCGTTACAAATGAAGATATACTGGGTAAACTTTTCAAAGAGTTTTGTATCGGGAAATAATATAATGACCAAATCCAGATTTAGAAACTATTTTAGATATTCCAATGCTAAGTAAATCTGGATTTGGGAATGCGGTGTTTTTATCAACCTTAAGCGAAGCGCCGCAGGAGAGTTAAAATTAACCTTAATTAACGTGGAGGACAAGAATGAAAAGGACCTTATTCGGCATTGCTCTTATTACATTAATTGCAATCAGCGGAATGTTTTTTCTTTCCGGATGCGCAAAAAAAGCTTCCAAGCCGCCCGTTACTTCCGGGCCCGGCATAGCCGGCGTGGTTTACCCGTCAAGCTGGCACATGTACGCTTTAAATCCGGGACATGCCGCTACATTTAATAAATCCGGTGAAAAAGCCGCCGCCGTTTCATGGAAGTTCGGGGTGAAAAATGCAATACCTTTGAGCATGCCCGTATCCGAGATTAAAAAGAAGTATGTCGGTATTACCAATGTCCGGGATCTTATCGGCATACCGATAGGCGTTGCGGTTGTTAAAGGCGTGGTCTTTGCGCCTAATGATAACGGTTATGTTTATGCCATTAACGCAGCAAATGGACAACTTATTTGGAAAGCTAATGTTTTAAATCAAATTATGTCAACCCCTATTGTTGCAAATACTCCAAAGGGCGAATTGGTATATGTAGGAGGCGGTAATTCTGTTTTTGCATATTCCCATGCCGTAAAATTTGGCGTTCCCGGCGCTCAAGTTATCAGGGGAGTTGATGTTAGCGGAGTCTATGCGTTAAATGCAAAAAACGGCCGTCTTGTTTGGGCTTATCACACAAAAGGCGAAGATATGCCGACAGGTATTTACTATAAAAATAAATTTATTTTTGGTAACGGTGACGGGCATATTTACGCTCTTGATGCCGCCGCCGGCAAACTTTTATGGAGGGTATATATTAAATCGTTTGTAAGTATGTCATCGGCCGTAAGATACCATAATTTCATTATTATGGGCGGAACGCATCCAAATTATCTTTATGCCGTAAATGCTAATACGGGTAAACTCGCATGGAAAGTTATGCCTCCGAAGGTATTTTCCAGCTCAATGGGAGACGGTTCTCCTGCGGTTTCCGTAAAAAATGGTATAGTTGTCATCCAGATTGAACGGAAAGCCCCCGGTGTTTATCGTTCTTCAAGCGTTGAAATTGGTTTAAATGCGAAAAACGGAAAAATTTTGTGGTCAACTAATCTTGGCGAGGGTATTGTGCCGCCAAGAAATAAAGATGCCGTTCCGATGATTTATAAAGGTGTTATTTATACGGGAAGTCCGGTTACGGCAACGGCTTATGCTTTAGATGTAAAAACAGGCAGGATTCTTTGGAGAACCCCATTACATGTCAGGATGAAAGCCGCCCCGAGCATTCAGGGTCAAGACCTGTTCTTTCCTGTTGGCAATGGAAAGATATTTGTTGTGAATAAGGCGAACGGAAAAATTATCCATATATATGTTTCGGGTAATGGCGGTTTCGGACCGCAAAATGCGGTTATAGTTGACCATACAATGTTTATCGGAAGTAACTTTGGTTGGGTTTATGCAATACCGACTTCGAAAATTGTTGGTTAACTAATAAATAAAATACTGTTTAAAGATGACACCATGATTCTGCGTTAGACATTCTAAATAACACCGCCCTCCTTTTATGGGGAGTGTTAGGGGGGCGCATAGAAATAATCATTTTCTGATGCATTTTCTGATGCAGAATCAAGGATCAGTGGAAAAAACTTGACACTGCCTAAATAAAATTATATATTAGCTCAATTGGTAGAGGAGTATTATTGTCTGCCCCAAATAATATAGGATGAATAATTAATAATGACTATAAAAGCTAAACTTATATTGATTGAACTGATTTTAATAATCGGTTTTGGAATAATCTGGGTTTTTACCTATACCACAACCTCTACAATTTCAAAAGACATGAAAGAAATGGCTGCTTACAATTTAAATTACGGAAAGCTTCAAAATTTAAGAGGATATATGTACAAAGTTGCGGCGGCAAGCAGGCAAATTATAATAATACCAAGCAAAAAATTGCCATATAAACAATATGTTAAGGCTACCAATGGAATTATAAAATTATATCCTATTTTAAATAATCTTCCAGGCGGATTAGTTACAAAAGGTTTATTTATTCAATTTATTTCCCATACAACAAAAGCGGTCAACTTTGCGAGAGCTGGAAATAAAAATATGGCGATACATACAGAATTATTAGCTACAGCTCACTACTGGATTTCCATGAGAAAGCATTTGGCAACAATGCTCAATGCGGAATTTGGCTATATAACTTTAATTCATAAAACGGTTAACAACGAAGCTCTTACATTAAATGAGACAATTTTTATAATGGTTATAATATTTATTCTGACATTAGTCGTCGTTATAACGTTATTAAGTAAAGGAATAATCAAGCCGATTGAAAGACTAACCGAACATGCTACCCAAATATCATTGGGAAAATCTACCGATGACTTTATCGTTAAATCCAATGATGAAATCGGCAAGCTTGCCATTGCATTTAATAGGCTAAAAAAAAGTTATTTAAAAGCTGTTGAAATGCTTATTAAAAGTAAATCAAATCACAACCAACCCTAAAAATCAACATTTAATACTCTTTCCGTTAATTATATGCGTTGGCGCCGAATAGGTATATACACAGCGCATTTTACACTACAGAAGTTTCTGAAGGCATATTTTTACGCATCCAGATATCAAGAGGGATAGTAAGAATATCTTCAATTTCAGGTATAAGAGTCTGGTCTTTTCTAAGGTCAATTATCTTAAAGTAATTTTTGCATATCCTGCAGTATTGCAGACAGGCATTGCCGTATTCATCGGATTTGAAAATTTCTAACCTGGAGGGGTCTTCCTCGCCGCAAAAAACACACTGAACCCTGTAATATCGCCATGCGCTTCCGCACTTTGAACATTCAAGCATTAAATAATTTTGCGTTTCGTCGTCGGATTTTAAAAAACCGTAAGAAGGCTCACTGCCGCAAAAAGAGCAGGTAT
>JAJYFO010000265.1 GCA_021785395.1 bacterium
CGACGAGGCTAGTCATGGGTCAAAATTAAAAAAAAGCTTAGGTGTACTTGATTTAATCGCCTTTGGTATTGGCGCTACGATAGGATCGGGTATTTTTGCTTTAGTTGGCCAAGCCGCAGCTGGAAGCAACGCTTTAATCGTTCAGTCGTCAAATATATTAAATACGCCATTAGTCAATTTGTTTTTACACATGTCAGCCGGTCGCTTGCCAGCTGGTCCAAGTATCGTAATTTCTTTTGTACTTGCCGCTATTGCCTGTGGTTTTGCTGCTTTATGCTACGCTGAACTGGCTTCTATGATACCGATTTCAGGTTCGGCGTATACTTATGCGTATGCAAGTCTGGGTCAGTTTGCCGCCTGGGTTATTGGCTGGAACCTTATTCTTGAATACGTTGTCGGCAATATTGCTGTTTCTATAAGCTGGTCGCAGCATTTTATCAATGTTTTACTTGAACTGTTTAATATTAAAATGCCGTTATTTTTGACGACTAATTTAACCGACGCTATGATAAAGCTCAAAGCCATTGAGGGTCACCATGAATTAGCTAACGCTTATTCTAGTATAAATTTGCCGGTGGTCTTTGGCCATCCTATAGCTTTTAACCTACCGGCTCTGGCTATAGTTACAGTGATAACTATTATTCTGGTTTTAGGCGTTCAGGAAAGTGCAACCATAAATAAAATTATCCTGGCTGTTACAATTTTAGCTATATTGTACTTTATTGGTTATGGTTCTACCCAGATAAATCCAAGTAACTGGCAGCCTTTTGCGCCGGGTGGGGTTAGTGGAATTTTATCAGCTAGTGCAATTGTCTTTTTTAGTTTTATCGGTTTTGACGCGGTTAGTTCTATGGCCGAAGAGACCAAAAATCCCCAGCGCAATTTACCTTTGGGTATGATTGGGTCATTGGCTGTTTGCACTATAATTTATTCTCTAGTCGCTATAGTTTTAACTGGTATGAAACCGTTCTCCACTTTTACTAATGACGCAGCTCCTTTAGCTTCAGCGATGAATATTTGCCATAATCATTTTGGTTCAGTGCTGATTTCGCTTGGTGCCTTATCTAGTATGACGAGTGTTTTATTGGTCTTTCAACTTGGCTTGCCCAGAATTATTATGGTCATAGCCCGCGACGGACTTTTGCCAGGATTTTTGGCCAAATTGCACGATAGGTTTAAGACGCCGCATGTTTCGACTATACTTATGGGGCTAGTTATCGCTTTTTACGCTATTACGATGGATATCGGTGACGCGGCCGAATTAACTAATATTGGTACTTTATTTGTTTTTGCCCTGGTCTGTTTAGGTGTATTAATTTTACGCAAGTCAGCTAATAATACCACGCGTGGCTTTACGTGCCCAATGGTGCCAGTTATTCCTGTTTTGGGTATTTTAACGTGCAGTTTACTTATGCTTAGCCTATCGGCTAAAACGTGGCTATATTACTGTATTTATTTAATATTGGGGATAATTGTCTATTTTGCCTATGGCTACCGCAAAAATCAGGAGTAAGTTAATCAAGATTAAGTCATCATAGGTAAGTTGACTAGGATAAGTTGATAATTTGAAGATTTTTTTGACTATTTAATATTTTTAGCAGTTGTTTTAAATTTGGCCTTAATTTCTGCCCAAATTACTGCCTGGGCTGGTTCGCCTGACGATTCTAATAAGGTTACGGTCGCCAATTGTTATTATAATGATGGTATCAAATACTATAATTCAAAAAACTTTGCTAAAGCCATTGAATCCTTAAGCTTGCCATAGATTCGGACAGCACTAAGTATTATATTCTGGGTATACCAAGACTTATCGGGTTAAAGTAAATAGTTTAACTCTTGGTCCTATAGATTTATACGATGTTCCGGCCAATGTCTTTATTCAGGTTAACGTCCCATTCCCATTGCTGGGTCAGGGCGTCTTTGGCCAAGGTTACGAGTACGTAATTGATGATCAAAATAAAGTCATTAGATTTATTAAACGCTAGTAATGGTTTTAGTTTTGTTTTTAAACTATGCGAGATAAGAAAAAAAATATATTTATTTTATCATTAATGTCTTAGTTGAGTCTTTAACAAAAAATTAAGCATAGGATCCATAAATTAATTTGTGTAAACCACACTAACACTCAATTTAGTTTGGGTTGGTAACTATAACTGCTATGACTATACATTAATATAAGTTAAGGTTAAAGAAGTATATACAATATATTGTAATTAATGATTTTTTGCCGGTAATAACTTAAAATTATAAGATAAAGGCTTGTAGCCAATCGTTTTTGTCTATTATTGCGTCTATAAACAATACCTAGAATTTATCCGTTTAATTCCCGTCTACTATTGCGTCTATCAACAATACTTAAAATTTTATCTATCAATTCCCGTCTGCTATTATGTCTATAAACAATACCTAAAATTTATCCGTTTAATTCCCGTCTACTATAATGTCTGTAAATAACACCGAAAATTTAACATCTCAATTCCCGGCCGAAATAGTTAACCTGGCTAACGAACTGGCTTTGCATAGTGAAATTTTGCCAAGCGGCAATACCGGTTTGATGCAGAAATTGAACGAAGCTAGGCTAGAAAACCGTCCTTTACGAGTTAAATTAGGCGTTGACCCGACTTCTTCGGACTTGCATTTAGGCCATACCGTCTGCCTTAATAAGTTAAAGCGTTTTCAAGAATTGGGTCACACGGTCGTTTTAATTATAGGCGGGTTTACGGCTCAAATTGGCGACCCAAGTGGGCGCAACGCTACAAGACCCTCACTAACAGTCGATAAGGTCAACGAATACGCCAAAACCTACCTTGACCAGGTCGGTTTGATTCTCGATTTAAATAAAACCGAAATAGTCAATAACGCTGACTGGTTAAGCGATTTGAGTTTGAACCAAATAATTAGCCTGGCGTCTAAAGTTACCGTTAATCAGCTTTTAGCTAAAGAAGCTTTTGGTGACAGGCTGGCTAAAAACGAACCTTTGGCCTTTCACGAATTGTTTTACCCTCTTTTGCAGGCATACGAGTCTGTGACTATTAAAGCGGCTATAGAATTAGGTGGCCGCGAGCAGCGCTTCATTATTTTGCAAGGTCTCGAGTTACAGGCGAAACTTGGCCTCAATCA
>JAJYFO010000266.1 GCA_021785395.1 bacterium
TAAAATAAAAATGGCTCTGGGGGGCTCTTCTGGTGGTGGGCAATCGGCCAATGATTATTACAGCAGTGATAGTAATAATGGCAATGGCAATAATTATGGCAACAGTAACAATTATGGCAATAGTAATAATTATGGCAATAGTAATAATTATGGCAATAGTAATAATTATGGCAATAGCAATAATTATGGCAACTCAACTAATTCTTATAACCAATCAAAACACCCAGTTTTATCTAAAATTGGCCACGCTCTGGCAGCTGCTGGTGGCGTGGCGGTTAGCCTGTTATCAGGTATGGGTAGCGGTATGATGATGGGTGGATATGGTTATCCAATGATGGGGGGAATGGGTGGTTATGGGTACCCGATGGGCGGTATGGGTATGATGGGTGGCATGGGTGGTTTAGGTGGCGGTTATTATGGAGGTTACGGTGGTTGGTAAAAATAGCAAAGGAATTTTAATTGATGAATAGTTATATCTGGGAACCGACGCAAGAATACTTAGATTGTAAAGCCGGCGAATTTTTAAAACTTCATGGTATATCTAACATTAAAGATCTCATTGATAAGTCCATCGATGATACTGACTGGTTTTGGGACAATGCCCTTAAATTTATGGGTTTTGACTGGGACCAAAAATATAGTCAGATAATGGATGATTGTGGCAATGTGGCTCAAACCAGTTGGTTCTTAGATGGAAAACTAAATATAGCCAAAAATTGTCTAGACTATCACGTACAGCCAAACAGCCCAAAACTTGGAATTCGTGACCGGGCTGGGAGCGATTCTATTGCTGTTATCTGGGAAAATGAGTTGGGGTTAAATTCTAAGCTAACCTACGGACAACTTTATGATTTAAGTAATAAGGTTGCCAAATCATTAGTCAGCCATGGTTTTAAACCAGGTGACGCCATTGCTATTTATATGCCTATGACAGCAGAAATGATTGCCATTTTTTTTGGCTGTTTAAGAATTGGCGTAATCGTAATTCCTATATTTAGCGGTTATGGTCACCAGGCTATCGCTGACCGTTTGAATGACGCCAAAGCCAAGGCTATTTTTACCGTCAACGGGAGTTATCGCAAAGGTAAAATTATTACACTCGTAGAAGAAGCCAGAGTTGCCGTGGCGATGTCACCATCGGTTCATAATCTTATCGTTGTCAAACATATTGATTCGAGTACTGAAACGTTAAAGAATTCCAATGAAAAATGGTTTCATGATTTTATTGAAAATAACCATGGTGTTGACTTAGAAAATTATATGACTCAAGCTGAAGACAAAAGCCTTTACCTTTATACTTCAGGTACCACAGGTGCGCCTAAAGCATGTGTCCATACCCATGCCGGGGCTTTGGCGCAAATCGCTAAAGAACACGGTTTCTGCTTCGATGTAAGTTTGGGCGACGTTTTCTTTTGGATAACCGATTTAGGCTGGATGATGGGTCCATGGAAAATAATAGGGGCATTATTTTGGGGTGCTACGGTCATGCTTTATGAAGGAGCGCCGAATCATCCTAATTCTGATCATTTATTCAAAATAATCGAGAAATATAAGGTAAATATTTTAGGTATTAGTCCAACTTTGATAAGAACGTTAAAAGGGGCTAGCGATTTAAACATTGATGCGATAGATTTAACTAGTCTTAAGTATCTTGGTGCTGCTGGTGAGCCTTTTGACGAAGATAGTTATATGTGGTTTTTTAATAAAGTTGGCTTAAAGAACTGTCCGGTCGTAAACTTTTCGGGCGGGACAGAAGTTATTGGTGGCTTTTTAACACCGTACCCACTTATTCCTTGTAAGCCTTGTTCGCTTGGTTTTAAGGGGTTAGCTATGGACGTTGGCGTCTATGACGAAGATGGCAATGAAGTTGTCGATAAAGTTGGTCATTTGGTCTGTCGTAAGCCATCACCTTCAATGACTAAAGGCTTTTTGAATGCGCATGAAAAGTATATCGACACTTATTTTAGTAAATTTACCAATACCTGGTATCATGGGGACTGGGCCAAAATCGACCCAGACGGTTATTGGTTTTTATACGGACGCAGTGACGATACAATTAAAATAGCTGGTAAACGCCTTGGTCCATCCGAAGTTGAAGCGATTCTAACCAGTCATGATAACGTTGTTGAAGCTGCTGTCATTGGTATACCAGATGAAATTAAAGGTGAATCAATCGTATGTTTTATAGTTCTTAACACGAGCGTATATGACGAGAGTCAAGTCATACACAAATTAATACAGTCTTTGGTCGATAACCTAGGTCACTCTTTTAAACCCAAGTCCATAAACATTGTTAAAGCCCTGCCCAAAACTCGGTCGGGAAAAATAGTGCGCAAAACTATAAAGCAAAAATATTTAAATCAATCTAAAATAGACATGTCCTCTATAGAAAATCCAGAATCGTTAGATTTAATCACAGCCAAAGCTTAAAATTAAAAAAAAATCTAGAAGTATTGTTTCTATTATAACTTTTAATAATTAAATTGCTATAATAAATTCAAATGGACTAATTCGAAGCTAAAATAAAAATAACTTAATAATTTCTTCGCTAAGGTTTGTACATATATATCGTCGGGCATATAATTATGTAAGTTAAAATAAGTTGGCCGATTCAAAAGAAAAATGTAGTTTAAGGAGTTAATTCATGTCAAATCTCGATATTAGTTCTACAATGCAAAAGCTTTTGGAAGAATTTGATACGAAAGAAGCTTTGACTAGGGAAGAAATTAATCTCGTTCAGCAAAATATCCAAGAATTAGAACAAAGAGTCAAGGCCAGCCAGGAAAAATTAAATCTAATAGCTAGCGATAGAGCCAAAATATTGTCCATTCAAGATAAGTACAAAAATCTCTCATTTTCGAGTTCAGCGCATCCACATACTGCCAGCTCTTTTGGAATGGCTACGCCAGCTGAACTTACATCCAACTTATCGCCCGACCCAAGCACAACTATTAATAATAAAACGTCGCGCACTAATTTAAACGCGTTGCCATCTAATACTAGCCCAAGTACTAGTAGCACAA
The DNA here is from genome assembly GCA_021785395.1 of bacterium. Classification (GTDB taxonomy): domain Bacteria; phylum Cyanobacteriota; class Vampirovibrionia; order Obscuribacterales; family JAKAZS01; genus JAKAZS01. The sequence continues at coordinate 3,024 of JAJYFO010000266.1, forward strand.
ATCCAGCTTTAAACGCCAGTAATTTAAGCCCAAGTACTAGTAGCACAAATCCAGCTTTAAACGCCAGTAATTTAAGCCCAAGTACTAGTAGCAC
>JAJYFO010000072.1 GCA_021785395.1 bacterium
AAAAGTCGACCTGTGTTTGATGATTGCCATGGCCATAGGTAGACCCATAAATCAGGACGAACCGGTTAGCAATTTTAATAGTGATAGTTCAGGTCCTATAAACAACGATACTCAATCAGCCTAGGGTATGAATGCCCATTAATACTTAGCAACTCTGCTTTTATACTCGAGCATAGGCTTGAGTCGGCTCAATAATTTATTGACTAAAGGGTTTTTGTGCTGAAAATAAATATAGCTATATATAAGTTTGCAGCCAAGTTTATGCTTGGTTTCTTCTAGCGAAGCGCCTAAATACAGTTTATTTAGATTTTGATCCAAACATAGATTTAATTTTTCAATAAAGGCTCTAAAATAAAGATTATAATTTTTACCGACTTCTTTATCAAAGCCGATATATTTTTGAACCAGTGTGCCATTATTAATCACGACTAAATCAAAGCCAATTAGTTTATCGTCGAGGTAGAACAATATGTACTTGGCATTTTCTACTGTCTTGGTAATATTTTGAAAATACTCCTTGTTATGCTGGCCAAAGAATAATTCGGCTTCACTTACGGCTTTGGCATAAAAGTAGTATATTGTCTCGATTTCAGCCTCACTTGGATTTTCTGTCAGAACTGTTTTGATATTGGCTGATTTTTTTAGACTATGCTTTAAATAGCGCTTCATATCGTTTGAAATTTGGTTAAAATATTCGTCGATGGTTTTGAAATTGATATTGAGATAACAAAATGGCAGAGAATTGGCGCATATATAATCAGACCTTACTTTTTCTGGTAGTTCTTTTAAAGTTAAATCGGTAAAATCTTTGAAAGCTATAAGGTCGAGTTTATATATTTTTGCCATGCTTTTAAGCGTTTTAAAAATTTCGGTCCAGATATTATCTAAATCAGCTTGGCTATCGGGTAATAATAGCGACGGGTCCATGCCTATTTGGCCGTACTCGCCTTCGACAAAGCCGATACCCAGAACTTTAATTTTTAAAATATTATTTAAGACTTTCTCAAAAGGTTGTAGAATTTTTTTTAAGTTGTCACTTAAATCCGGCATAACCGATGTAAGTAAGGGATATTCGGTTAAAAACAAAGGCAAAATTACAACCGGTTTGTTCTGGCTTTTAACCAGAATACTCATCAATTTAACTGGTTTTGTGCCACTAGCTTGCATCAATTCGACCATCGAGGCTGAATCACAGTGACCCTTGAAAAATTCATTCCAGGTCAAATCGTCAACGGGTTTTAACTTATCCTGGATTTCAATATTTAGGCTATCGAGCATTCTAAATCGTTATCAGCATAAATAATTTTTTGAGAATTGTATATTTTGGAATTATTAATGATAAAATCGCTCAATAAATTGGACACGTCTTTCTTGCGTAAATCTAGCGTCAAAACGTGGTCGCATCCGTCGATTAAAGCTAGCTGTTTGTTGGCGCTGGCTAGTTGGGAATAAATTTCCATGGCGTTGTCGATCGAAGTAAGCGAATCCTCAAGGCTATGAATAATAATGCTAGCGGTGGTTATTTCATGGGCAATTTTCTTGACTTGCTTAGCTAAGTGATTTAGCTGACGCAGTGAATATACGTACGTTCTAAATAGCCCAAATTCTGAAGAATTATTGCTTTTAGCGTTTTCTATCGATTTGGTTATAATTTTCTGCAACCTAGTGTCTTTTAGCCCATAAGGTGGGTCTTCGGTCCAGTAAAAATAATGGCCCAGTTTCGGAATCAAATCGGCCAATGGCATTAAACGATGTAAAAATGGGACATTGCTGCCGTCGTACTTTAAGGTCGGTGACATCAACATTAATCCATTTACATTGTTGTATTTATGGGCCAGCATTAAAGACAACAAGGCACCCATAGATAACCCACCTACATATATTTCGTCTACTTGGCTGGCTAATTCTTCGTATTCTTTACAGGCCCCGTCAAACCAGTCTTGCCAGTTGGTACGCAGCAAATCTTTATGCGTTCCGCCATGACCAGGTAAGTTAGGCGATTTGACGGTAAAACCCAATTGTGTCAGGTGTTTAACTTCGGGTTTCATTTCACAAGGGCTTCCGGTTAAACCATGAATGAGTAAAACGCCTATCTTAGAGTTATCGTAGATGTTTTTAACTAATTGCATAAAAATGTTGATTATCTCCAGTATTTTTTCAAAAACTAATGATTTTATAATAATTGGCCATTCTTACACTTTACTTACTAGTTAGTTAAGCACTGTAAATAAAAGATATTTAGTCTTTTATTGGTTTGAACTGTTTAGTACCAGCTCTTTAAGATACTTTGTATAAATCGTCAGCCAGTAAGTTATAATTTAATTATAACTAAAAATATTAAATTATGTTAATTTTTCAAATTATGCGTTATTAGATTTAAATATTTTTTTAAAAAATTTTTTTAAGTTTGGTTTAATTAATTTTTATATGCGAATTTTACTGGTTGAAGACGACGAAATATTAGCTGACGGTATTTCTAAGGCTTTAAAGCACAACGGTTACGCTGTTGACCACGTAAGTAGCGGTTACGAAGCCGATAGTGCTTTGAAATCGGATACTTTTGACCTGTTAATCCTAGATTTAGGGTTACCTAGTATGGATGGGTTGGACGTCTTGAAAAACCTGCGGTCTAGAATGTCGACTTTGCCAGTAATCATCGTAACGGCTCGAGATACGCTAGACGATAGAGTCATAGGTTTAGATTACGGAGCCGACGATTATTTGACCAAGCCCTTTGACTTGCCTGAATTAGAAGCTAGAGTAAGAGCGCTATTGCGCCGTGGGCTGGGTAAAGGTACCGTTGAACTCGTTTTTGACCAGTTAAAATACGATACGGTGACCAAAAGGGTTACTTACAACGATAAATTCTTGGATTTTTCGGCTAAAGAAATTAGTATGCTGGAAATATTTCTTAAACGCTCGGGCCAGGTCGTAAGCAAAGAGCAATTACTCGAACATATGTATAGCTGGGACGAAGAAGTAAGCCAGAACGCTATTGAAGTAAATATGCACCGTTTGCGCAAAAAGCTCGAGCCCTGCGGTATATTTATCCGTACGATAAGAGGGCTTGGTTATTTACTGGACAATACCAATTGAAACCTTTTAAAAATTCTATCAAAACCCATTTGCTGTTATGGCTATCTGTGCCAATGCTTTTATTGTGGCTTATCCAGAGTATTTTGACTTATAGTTTGGCCATGAATTTAGCTACCGACGCGTTCGACAAAGGTTTACTAGACTCGGTTTTTTCTATTTTTAGTTGTATTAATTTTGCTAACGGTAAAATTAGCGCTGATATTCCACCTGTAGCTATAGCCATGCTTAAGGAGAATATCAAAGATAAGGTCTATTATAGGGTAAGCGATGAAAACGGTAATTTTATTGCTGGTGATGCGATTCTACCACCGCCTAAAATTACCAGGCGCAAGTACCTGGGCGTTAAGTCGGCTCATTTTAAAATGGGAAATGTCATGGGGAACCAGGCTAGAATCGCCCAGGTAGCTTTTGCTAACCCGCAAAAAATCGATTGCTATATATTTATTCAGGTAGCCGAAACCTTGGCCAGTCGCAATCAGGTCGCCGACGAAATTATAATAAGTATCGTTTTGCCCCAGTTCATTATGCTCGTACTCTTTCTATTAATCGTCCGCTTTGGCGTAGATAGAGGACTTGTACCCTTAGAACTGGTTCGCAACGCTGTAGCTAAGCGCACCGCCTTTGACTTGAGCCCAATCGCTGAGCCAGGTGCGCCTATTGAAGTTAAGCCTTTGGTCAAAGCCATTAATAATTTGTTGCAGCAGTTAAACAACGATATTCAGTCGCAAAAGCGATTCGTAGCTAATGCAGCGCATCAGCTGCGCACGCCTGTAGCTGGGCTTAAAACCCAGGCTGAGCTAGCCTTACGTATAAATAAACAAGACGATTTAAAGCATAACCTGGAATTGATTAAAACCAGTGCCACTAGAGCCAGCCGCCTTATAAACCAGCTTTTGTCGCTGGCTAAGGCTGAACCTCGGGTAATGACAGAAGACGAATTGCATACGATCGATTTTAATTTAATCATTAAAGACGTCTGTACAGAATTCGTCCAGCTAGCCTTAAGTCGTAATATCGATTTCGGGTTTGAAAACGCCAGTGAAACTGCTTTTATAAAAGCCAATAAAGTGGCTATTCACGAATTGGTCGCTAATTTAATCGAAAACGCTTTGATCTATACGCAAAACAGCGGTAAGGTTACCGTAAAAGTTGACGTCAATAAAAATTTGACCAAGTCTGACCAGGCTCAGGCTGTTTTAGTCGTCGAAGACAATGGTCCTGGTATAGCCTTGGACGAAAGGGATAAAGTCTTTGAAAGGTTTTACCGTATCTTAGGTACCAAATCCAGTGGCAGTGGACTGGGGCTAGCTATTGTAAAAGAAATCGTCAAAACTTATAACGGTAAAATATTCTTGGAGTCAGGCGATAATAGTACCGGACTAAAAGTTATCGTCAAATTTCCTTTGATAAGTCGTTAGAGTTGATAGTCTGATAATAATACCGGACTAAAAGTTATCGTCAAATTTTATGTGATAAGTCGTTAGAGTTGATAGTCTGATAATAGTACCGGACTTAAGGTTATTGTCAAATTTTATGTGATAAGTCGTTAGAGTTGATAGTCTGATAATAATACCGGACTAAAAGTTATCGTCAAATTTTATTTGATATTGCGATATGGCTTATTTACTGATAAATTTTAGAGGATTGCTAAGTTTATTGCTTTTAACCTGGCTAAACCCGTATATGGCTATTTCAAGGTTGTTTCTAGCCTCGGCTAAATTGGGGTTTAACCTTAAGGCTAGTCTAAATTCGTCAATAGCTGGCAAAAGGTCATTTTGTTTGTATAGTAAATAACCGTAATCGTTGCGAGCCTGGGCGCTTAAGGGCTCTAAATTTACGGCTTCTTTTAATTCGAGCATGGCTTCTTTGCTCTGTCCGTTGGCGGATAAAGCTCGGCCCAGCACTATATGGCTTTGGGCTAGCATAGGATCTAGTAATATGGCTTGCCTGGCTACTCTAAGCGCCGACTGTTTTTCGTCGTTGGCTAAAAGTGCTCTGCTTAAGGCGATTTGAGCTAGAGCCGAGCCGTGGCTTATAGATTCAGCTATGCGGGCTGCTTTTAGGGCACCAGTTTTATCGTTGGCTATTAATAAGGCCTGTGATAGGTAGGCTAACGCTCTGACACTAGGTTTGAGACCAATTGAACGGCGAAATTCATTTATACTTTGCGATATATCGTTGGCATTTAAATACGACGTGCCTAAATATTCGTGCAAAATAGCTTGTTTAGGTTCTTGTGCAATGGCTTGTTTTATTTGTGACACAGCCAAGTCGTGTTCGTTGGTCGTGTCAAAAATTAGACCCAAAATCAAATGCGGTAAATAACCCATACTCATTGAGGCAATGGCACGTTTAGCCTCAAGGCTGCTACCCATAAGGTCGCCAGCTAAAAATTCATAAATGCTCAAGACGACCCTTAGTTTACCGTTGTGGTTATCGTTTGAGATAAGACCTTTAGTTGACGTAATAACTTTGCCGATAGCCTGGTAGTCTAGAAAATTTTCTTCGATATTCAATAAATTGCTAAGTTTTAAAAGAAAGTCGCTATCGTGAATATTGACGTCAAAATTTTTACCAAATAATTCAGACGGTTTAATAAAATAGCCGCGTTTATTATTCGTTTTTATGTCCATTTCGTCTAAATTTAAAGAGTCCTTGCGGTCAAGTTCTTGGAGAATTTTAGCGTTTTTTACTGCATCTTTATCTGGTATCGTTTTGCTTGGTACAGGTTTAACTACAGGTTGGCTATCGCCTTTAAAATTTTCGCTATCTACCCAATTCAATATATTTTTGTCAGCCTGGCTATAATAGTTAGTTTGGGTTTTATTATTGGGCGTATTTTGTTTTATAACGGTATTAGTTTTATTAATACTGCTAGCTGTAGCTGGTAGTGCAAAAATTAATATTATAAATTTGACCCAGTTTTTCATTTTCATAGTTTCTATTATAACAATATCGGCTATTTAATGTTTAAAAAGCTAAGAAACCTTTTAATTTTATTTAAAAGGCTTCTTGAGATTGAGGGGGGTTAGGGAAAGGTTTTAAATTTATTGGTTATTGATTTTTGTCGCTAACCATATTGTTTATTGAAGCAGCCAAGGCTCCACCAAATAATGGGTTGACCGCTAAGTTTTGCGAGTTAAGGGACAATTTATCGATTGTGCTTAAATTTTCGTCGCCGATAAAGTTATTGGCTAGATTAATCATATGAGCGCCTATAGTTTTATTGGCGTTAGGATGGTTTTTGACTAGCCAATCTAAGAATACATCGTCTTTGACGTCGCCTAGGCCTGACGCTAAATCGTACCCTGGGCCAGCATTAAATCCGCCAATATCGCCATTCTCATCGTTATTACCTTGTGTTATGTCGCGGACAACATTTGGATTATCGGCATAGGCCTTGTACAGTAAATCTTTATAGTCACCGGTTAATTCGTGGCCGGTCTGCTCTTTGTAAGCGTTGAGAATACGCATCCAACGAGCGCTGTACATAGGCGCTTCAGCACTAGTGCCACCGATTATAGCATCTTGACCGTCTACTTTAACTTTAAAGCCTGTCTGCGGGTCAGCGTTGCCACTAACGTCTGGAACACCTCTGGTATTGGTTGGGTTGCCATTTACGTCGACGATATTATTAGCTACACCAGCTTGATAGTCTGGGGTTTGGAATAAACTGCTAGGCGCTCCACCACCAGCTCCACCTTGCGACCCATCGTTCCAGACAGATTCGCTAACGGTCTTACCGCCTTTGATTACCTGCCTTAAACCGCCGGTTCCGGTTATATACCTAGAAGAAGCTGGGTAGTCAGCGTGTGCTTGACCGTCGCCAACCCCATCGCCAGACCCGTTGTCGCCGCTAGCAGCAAATATATTTATACCTTTTAAGACAGCCTGTTTGGCAGCTGCGTCCATGGCCTGAACGGCTGAACTAGTCCAATTGCTTTCTGGACTTCCCCAGCTTATACTGACTACATCGGGTTTTACCTTAGCTTCGTTGGCTGCGTATAACAATACGTCAGGCATACCTTGGTCGTTATTAGGGGCAAAGACGACTTCTTGGGTGGCATTGGGTGCAGCCATGCCGATATTTTGGTAGTCTAGGGCGACTTCACCGTCGGCTCCATTGGGGCCGTCGCTGGCAATTTGAGCCCCATCAATAGCTTTAGACGTGATACTAGGAGCTTCTTTAAGGCCGTTTTCGGTGAAAAACTTAAAGTCAGCTTTTTTATTGACGGCCCCACCTAATTCTAAAACTACAGCCTTGCGACCGGCCCCCATGTTGCCATCAGGTGTATTGGCGGCTTTGGCTACGTCAGCGCCATTATAACCAGAGGGGCGTCTGGGTTGACCGCCAGCTCCAGGTTTGCCAGAATCGGTAATTTCGGCGGTCAAACCATGGTCTTGGGCGTCGGCTAAAGCGGCCTGCGGGTCAGAGCCAATAGGATTTAGCATTCTGATTTGCGATTTGGCTATAGGGTGTTGGTCCATACCGGTTACGTTGTCGACAATATTAGCTATATCGTGGGGCAGTTTAACGTCTTCGACCTGGGCGGTGAATAAATTGCCAGTATCAACGTGTTTAACCTGAACTAGCTTGGTGTTAAAAGCCTTTTGCATGTCTATAGCTTTGCCATTGACTTTAACATAGCCGTCTTGGGCGTGCGATACGTCAACGCTTAAATTGTGCTCTTTAGCGTAATCTCTAAATTTAGCTACGTCAGCTGTCGAGACTTTGTATAATTTGCGGTATTCTTCGTTGCTTAAAGGCTTGCGACGGCCACTCATAATATCGTCGATTAATTTGGCCTCGTTTGTGGGCTTGGTTGTCTTTAAGAATATCGTAGCCGAAGTTGGTTCTTCTTCTTTAACGTCGCCTACAACGTCGCCTTTTAGTGTCTTGCGTGCTGAACCTTCTAGAGTTTTTAAAGAATCGCTTAGATTGGTATCAAGTAAACTGGTTTTCGAAGCTTTTTCTAAGGCCGCTAAAGCATCGTTGCTGGCGTTAACGTCGCTTGGTTTTAAGAAACTGCTTCTAATATCATGCATCGCTAGTTTCGAATTCATGTCGATAGAATTTTTGGCAGCTACAGCCGCTTCGCCGCTTATAGCGTCTTCGGCTGCCATTGACCCTAGTTTCCAGGCGCCGCCACCTATACCAAAACTTACGGCCGTTGACGTTATAGCGCTGCCAAAATTATTAGCGGCAGCCTTTAAATCGTTCAGGTTTTTAGCCTTGCTGCCATCTATGGCCGATTCGACCAGTGGTTTTAATGCTTCGTAGCCAAATACACCAAGCATGCCAACACCAGCTACGGCCTTGACCGGCGCTGGGGCGTATTCTAATAGAGCTCCCAGGCTGGCGGTTGTAGCAGCCATAGCAGCTGTTCTTTCTAAGCCGGCTTTAGTACCAAAGTCTTCTTTTAAAACTTTAGGTACAGATAAAGCGGTATCTTTAGCTGCTAAAATGGCAAAAGTTGATAATTTGTCTTTTATTGGTTGGTTCCCAGCGTTTTTGATTTCGTTAGCTATTTGTTTATCCATAATTTTTAAGTCCCCTCTTATTAGTTATGATTTATTTTGTCTTTGGTCAAGCTTTAAGCTTTAATGAGTAAAGAATATTTGATTTAAGATTTCTTGTATATTGGGGAAATTACGTTAACATTTAGATTTAATTTTATTTTTTTGGTAATTTAAATTACATAAAAAATATAAAATGTCCAAATATTGACACTTTTGTGTTTAATTGAATTAAAAAAAATAATTGGTAACTTTAATTTTTTAGATTAAATATCAATTTGGGTATATCAACTTATATAAGCACTTCATTATAAAATTCTTTCGTCATGATAAAAAAAATATTTTCATTCTATATAATTTTGAACTTTATAAATTTAACTGCCAGTCCTTTATATAGTGCTACAACTGGATATAATGGCTGGGAAATTGTTCGACATAGTTCGATTTGTGGAATTGAGGAGTTTTACGTCACTAAAAATTACATAAGAATCGACAATAAAATGATGCACGCGATATTTAAGGCCAATACTAATATGGTCGACGTATTTAATAAAACTACCCATAAATACGCCAAAGTGACCATAAATGAATTGGCTGACTCTCTGTCGGCACATAAAAACAGTATCGACAAGAAAAATCCTGATAAGTGGATTTTTAAGCAAAAATTTAAAGAAAAAAACGTTACTATTTCTGAATACGATGGCGCCAATAACCACCTGAAAGTTTTTGTTATCAAAGACGTTGAAATACCCGATAATTTGGCCATGTTTTTCCGTAAAATTTTTGACTTCCCTAAGTCTAATAATTTTTTGTACAAAGTTGAAGATGGTTATCCGGTTAAAAGTAATAAGGCAAAAAATAATAAGTCTTACTATTGTTATACGATAAGTATTAAAAAAGTTAACCTTACGCCAGACGATTTTGTCGTACCCAAAAATTATAAAAAAGTTAAAACCTTAGGTTCAATGTATATAGATGATGACATTGAAAATTTGGCTAAGTCGATGTATTGACTTAAGTATGTTGGCAAAGGTTAATTGGACTTAGAAATGATTTGGCTGGTTTCTTGAAAGTACTTATAGGCGTTGGCTAGATTACCTTGGCTTACATAATTTAAGGTTAATGAGTTCAGAATCTTGGCTTTCAATCCGTTTAAGGTGCTAATATATTCGGGTTTGATAATTTTATTGGCGTTAATAATACTAATAGCTTTATTTAAATAATCAATCGATAGCTTTTGATTATTATTTTGATACAGTCGACCGAGGTTGTAATAGGCGAGACTTTCGTTGTAAGTTATTAAGGTATTAAGAGTATTGTCGTCATTATCGTTTAAAGACTGTTTTAATGTTTCAATGCTATTAATAGCTGTGTTTAAATATTTAATAGCTACGTTTAGATTGCTTTCTTCATTATAAATGCTGCTAATTCTAGTGTTTAGATTAAAATTAGAAACCAGACAAAAATTCTGTCTGATAGCATAGTTATCCACATTAGCAGTGTTCTCTAATCTTAACTTGTTAAAGTATTCGCTGGCTTTTAAATAATACGACAGAGCTTCGTCATAATTTTTATCGTTATCGTAACTTCTACCCAAATCTTCGTAGCCTTGCCCAAAATAAAATAATTTATTATTAAATTGGTGGTCTTTTTCATTTACATTAATTTCGCGGTTAAGGGAAAACTCGGTTAACTGCCTTAAACTATTTTTGGCCAGATTTAATTGACCAAGGTCTTTTAGTTTATTACTTAAAAACTTTAGGTAGTATAAATTATTGATTGGGGTTTTAAAATCAGCAGGGAAATTGATGTATGATAAATGGCTTAAGGTTAGAAAGGCTTCCAAATTATCGCAATAAAACCAGTCGTTGGTAAAATTTTCACAAGTTGTATTAGCTAGAAGTTGTTTTGTGATTAGACCTTGTAATAACTTTATGGAATCTAGGTATAAATTATATTTTTTAGTTTTGTCAAGATAGTCGTCGAGGACATCTGCGTCGTCTATACTTAACTGATTTATTGTTTTGATTTCTTTTTCAAAATTATGCAATAAAATTAAAAACTGTTCAGAAGGCTCGATTTTTTTGTTCGACACTATGGTTAACGGTATATAGTCGTATTGTGTTTTAACATAGTTTGAATTGGCTATTTTATTAAATTCATAAAAACCGTAACCCAAAAAACTGGTTAGAAATAACATAATAAGAAAAATTACTAAAATGAATTTTTGATTGTTTTTATTGCTAGAAAATAATAAATTTATATAGTTAATAAATTTTTGCCAAATACCAATTTGGCCAGATTCGATTTCGGTTAAATCTTTGGCTAATTGAGTCATTGACTGGTAACGAGACTTGGGATTTTTTTCCAGACATCTGCGCACGACCGCTTCTAAGTCTGGTGAAATATTTAGTTTGGGGTTTATCGACTTAAAACTTGGCGTGTTTTCGTATAAGTGCTGGTGTAGCGTTTCTACCATAGTATTACCGATAAATGGTGTTTGTCCTGTTAAAACTTCAAACATTAAACAGCCCATTGAGTAAATATCGCTGGTTTCTTCGAGCTTTTCACCCTTGCATTGCTCAGGCGACATATAATAAGGCGACCCGAATACGTCACCAGTTTGGGTCAGGGTGCCGTTATTATTGTCTAATAATTTGGCGATGCCAAAATCGAGAATTTTAACGGTGTTATCGTCTTTGGTAATAATTATATTACTGGGTTTAAGGTCACGGTGGATTACTCCTTTTTTGTGAGCATGGCTTAAAGCGTTGGCTATTTGTATAAAAGTCTTTATTGCCTCGCTCTGGCTTAGATTTTTATTCTCGTTGATTATTGTTGCTAAGGACTTTCCGTTTAGATAATCCATTACTATGTAGGGAACACGGTTATTAAGCATGCCAAAATTTTGAATATTGATTATATTGGGGTGGTTGAGTTCACAGATGGCCCTACCTTCATTTTGAAAACGCTGAACCGATACGTCGTTTGACAATAAATGGGGCATGAGCATTTTTATGGCGTATTTTTTGTTTAGCAATTGATGGGTTACCAGAAAAACATAACTCATTCCGCCAACGCCAATCAGACCATCGATATGGTAATAATTATCAATATCTTGGCCTATCAGGCTTTCAATATTGTGGTTTTCCAGAAAAGTAATAGCTATTTGGCTATCGTCCATATAATTGGTAAAGAATTAATTTGACTTAATATATCAATTATAATCAAAATCTTAAAAAAATC
>JAJYFO010000267.1 GCA_021785395.1 bacterium
TCTTTCGACAATATCGAACCGTGGAACGTAAAATATATATAAGGATACTTAACGGTAGCAACCGGACGATATCCTTTGCCTATCGCTTCTTTTGCCAATCTGTCGTTCTCAAAAAGCAAATCTAACAAAAGATAATTATCCTGTTTAGATTCTTTATTTTTTATAAAAAATACGGAAATAACTAATTTTATAATCCTGCTTAAAAACAAATAAAAACCGTTATTATAGTATTTAGCATATATCGTATTGTTAAATTCATCTAATCTGTGAGAACCGTTATTCAATAAATGTCTTATGGAACTTATAAAATTAATATATTTAAATGCTGAAGGACTTAAACGATACAGTATTTTTCTAATGACCGATAAAGTTATTACGATAAACACAAAGCTTATTGCTAAAAAAGCAATAACAGCAATTTCATTGCCGTTAGAAATTAAAAAGCTTTTATAATTAGACATAATTAACCCCCTTTTAAAAAATTATATCATAAATTCGATATTCCTTTCCAAACTTCACTATATAACCATTCTCCTCCATTAACAAGTCCGTCAGGTCTGACTCCATCTTTTTTAAGTCTTTCTTGTACTTCCTGTTTATTGTAATCGTTTATTGTAGGAGTTGTAATAGGCTTATGGTTTTCTATTTCTTTAAATCTTTTTTCCGCTCCATGATAACTTAAAGACGGCATGCCGTGTTTTGGAGTGTAAGAAGATAAGTTATATATTTTATGCGTAAAATCTTTAGTTCCGGTAAACGAATTGCCTCCAGATGGTTCTATCGACCAATAATCATTTGAATTTTGATTATAAAGACTAGTAAAATAATTGCCTTCGTTATTATAAGATGAATTTAAATTATTATTTGAATTAACGTAATCTTTTTTAAAAGTATTAGGATTAACGCTGTGTTTTGTTATGCTTAATTTTAATGGAGCAGATGATGTACCTATAGATTTACTTATTGTATTAAACCCAGACTCTCTATTCACAATATTCGATAGAGCCGATCTTAAAGCAACTGGATTGTTCCTATTATCTTTAACTAAATTAACGTATTCTGCGTTTTCTGCCTCAGCTGCATTTTTTCCAGATAATCCATGTTCTTTGCCCCATAACTTTAATATGTAAGGCATTGCATTGTCGCTAACTCCACCTGATTTAGTGGATACGGCAGATATAGAATGCGAATATCTTTGCTCGTTTTTTTCTTCTTCGGAACGCATGTTCTCTAATTTATGCAGTCTCGAATCGCTTGCGCTTAATTTTGCGCTTATCGCATTTTCGGCATTCTTTACACTTCCGTATCGACGAATTAAATTTGCCGATATAGCGGCGTTATTATTATTCGAACTTGCTACCGTATTTGTGTTTGTCGTCGTTTTGCCTGTTATCCAATCTTGACTATGACCCACATTAGCTTTAGTTCCTGCGCCTACACTCGCACCGCTTCCTTTATCTCCAGCCGTAACACCTCCATTGACTTCGACTCCAGTTCCCTGATGATATTTGCTTTTGTAAGATGTACTTGTAGCTACCTTATGAGAATGCGCTCCTTTTGAATCATGAACAACTTGCCCTTGTTGAGTAGTCGTTCCTCCGTTTCCTGCATTTACTTCTTCGCCTCTAAGAGCCGAAAGTTCATTGCTTAGCTTAGTCATGCTTTCTTTTGTGCTACTTATTTTATGTGTTAATGTTGAAACCCGAGCCTCGGCATGTTCAAGTTTTTGCTGATTTAAAGCTTTAAATTCTTCGGCTATACTTGCGTTTATCGGTCCTTTAGTATCTTCTATTTCTCCATTTAAAGATGTAATACTAATGCCTTCGCCGTATTTGGTAGTTGAAACACTATTGCCTCCTATAACAGATGTTTTATGAGTCGTTCCCGCATTTTGACCTATAGATTCTTCCGTATTTGCGCCGTGCTCGTTTGTAAAATTTCTCGCCCTGTATCCGGTATTTTGAACATTTGTGACATTAGTCGCATTAGCAAGATAGTTATTGTCTCTAATCTGCCCAGCCGTCATATTGCCTAATCCCGCTTCCGCTCCTCTAACCGAAGCGTTTTTAGATATGGCGCTGTCCATTCCTCCGACTACGCTTGCAACAGCGTAACTGGAGCCTGAGGCTATCATATAAGCGACCATTGGAACCGACCATGAAAAATAGCCCATCCAAGACAATGATTCGGCAAGAAAAGTATTCACGCTTCCGCTTCCCGAAACGGAATAGCCTAAACCGGCAATGGGCTGATACTGCGCCTGAATTATAAGCTGCGTAATATAATTAAATATGGCGGTTAAAGACGGCCAGATAGTTATCATAATCATAAGCTGGAATAAAAGCTTTAGATAAGATATGCCCATATGCGTTATTATAAGAATAAAAATAATAACGGAAGCGCCGAGTAAAATCGCTTCAAATATACCGAAAACTATAGGCATATATTTGCCGGCAAGTATGCCGGATTCCATCATGCCCGTTTGCGTAGAGATTTCCCCTGTTCCCGTCGCAACGGCTAAAGACGAAGCGTTTGAGCCTGAAGCCTGCGCCATTTTCAGAATAGCGGGGGCATACATATTAACGCCTATAGCCTGCATAAGCTGAGCCTGACCGCCCTGCCGCATATTAAATAGATAAGGATTCATTACGCCTATTGAATTGCTTAAGTCCGAAAAAGATGCCATTTGCAGTTCGCCGGCTATCGCACTGCCAGCTTCAGGAATGTAGAAATTGTAAACGGCGCTGTAAAGCCATTTAGTAACTTGACCGCATGTCGTGGTTGTTCCGCCTGGAGCCGAAATACCGCTTGCTTCGTATGTAGTGGAAGTATTGGAAGATCCCGAATACCAGTTATCAAGTATATTGGCGCCGGAGCCTTCTGTAAAATTAGACATAACCGTCCAAATGCTGTTTGCGGCGTTAGGATTGTAGGTTTGCGACGCCGTATCGGTTGCGTCTCCCGCTCCTAAAAGTTCGGAAATATTTAAATTGCCTGAAGTTATTCCAGGAGCAACACAATTAGAAATATAATTATTATAATCCTCGTAAAGATAAGAATTAGACGTAGAAATAGTAGCGCTGTCCGCCTGCTGTA
>JAJYFO010000073.1 GCA_021785395.1 bacterium
CTTATGATAAATTTATGCTTGTTTAAATTATTGACTAAATCATTATTTTTGGTCGGGTCGACAATATTGGGTTTAGCTAATACATTAATGCTGTTAAATAGTATAAATATGAAAACTATACATATATTTTTTTTCATTGTAAGGATTCCTTAGTAAATTAATTACGTCTTATGGCGAATTTAGCAGTAAGTTTAAGTGTGATAACTTCGTGCGGTTTAAATTTAAAAATAAATTCATAATTATTATAACTTGGGTTTTCGAATTTATAGTTAGCATCTTTAACGTCTATGCTTTTATCATAAGAACTTATATATAATTTTAAAGTTTTATTGGTATCACTAAAATTCGATAATTCATACTCGATTTCACTGGTAGTTAAATTATCTAAACTTGACTTATTAAAAGATTTATCAAGTATCTTGCGGACAATTTTTAGATCGTAGGCCTTACCAATATCAATTTTAACGTTTTGGTTACAAGAAATATTTTTTAAAACTGACGAACCTAAAAAATCTAGCTGGTTATTTTTATTTTTTTGGTATACCATAACATTACCAGCTGGGATAATAATATTCAAATTATTTTTATCGTTATTATCAAAATCGATATAATTATCAGCGTTGGCATAATGATCTTCAACTGCATTATTATCAATATTATAGCCACTTATTGAATCAATATATACACAGTAATCGTTATAGTTAATATTTTGCTGACTGATTAAATTTATTGATTTTGTTTCGTTTGCCAATAGAGAACATTTTTGTGGAATATTGTATTTATAATAATTGTACATATCTGAAACGTTTTCACTACCGTTGGCAGGACTAGCGGCCATTGGTTGGGCTAATTTTGCCATAGTCATGGTACGGTATGCAAATTGATTGTCGTTAACGTGACTAATATCAGGGCTTCCTGCGACTATTCCTAAGTCGATTTTTTTAAAATTAAAACCAGTACTATTTTCAATATTTACCAAAGTATTTAAGCTTAATTTTTTGTTTTTTGAATCGGATTCGTTAAGGACCAAAACGTGTTGAAAAGAAGCATTAAGTTGATTAATAAAATAAGTTAGATTAAAATTACAACTTCCTTTAGAATTTGATTTAACCTCATATTCACAATAGTTTGCATAGCTATTTTCTTTAAGTAAATTACTACCGTTTATATTAGGGATTGTATATAAAAATTTATGGTCGGAGTCAATTAAATTTAGGCCATCATTATTTAGAATCAAATCATCGTCTAAAATAGAACCTGAAACACCACTATTTTGCTGGTTAAAATATTTAATATTGACATTGCTATTTTTAAAGCGTGACAAAAATACACTTTTATCTCTATTAATTCCATTTACATATTTTTTTTGACCTATTTCAATTTTACTATTTAAATCCAGACAACTTAAATGGATTGATTCGGGAACTATAGACTGTGGCAGAGTAATAAATCGAAAAACATTTAGGCCAGGATTTAAGTCTAAAAAAGTTTTAGAGTTTACTAACGCACGTCCATTTTGATAAATCAAAACAGACGTGTTGTCAAAGCTATCGATATTAACACTAGTATTTTGGTCGTAATCAATTTTAGCCAAACAATTTTGTAATGACAGCATATAAAAAAAAGTTAAATAGACAAAGCTTTTAAAAATTGAAATTTTCATATTACTCCCCTAATATAGATGGATTAAGTAAAATTATGAACTAATTGCTAATAGATGTACTTAACTTAACATTTAAAATATTACCAGAATTTAAAGAAAAATAACCACAACTCATTAAAAACGCTTAATCAAGTCGTTTCTCAATTGCTTCAATTTTATTAAATAAGTTAAAAATGGGTAAAATCTTAATTTTAATCGTGTTAAAAACCCTTCAAAAGCTTGACAGGCAAGCTATACAGCAAATTTACAAATACCTTTTCAAGTATAATTTTTTAACCCCACATAATGTATCATTAGAATTGTTAATGTTTACAAGAGGTATATGCTCATGAAAAATCTACTCTCATTATTAATGGTTTTAACCTTAGTATCTAGTTATGCTCCACAAGTTTTCGCCGCCGACGAAGGCTCAGCTCCAGCTGACAAGAAAGAAGTTAAAAAAGAAGCCACTGGTCACAAAAAAGGCCATAAAAAATGCTGCAAGAAAGGCGAAAAGAAATGCGAAGAAAAGTCAGATAAAGACGCTGCAGCCGGTACTGAAGCCAAATAACTAGTTAATAAACTAATATTTATTAAAAGACAAAACCCCTTTGAAATAAACTTCAAAGGGGTTTTGTCTAGTTTTTGTTTTATTTGCATCTACATAACTAAAGGTTCAAATCAATATTATTAGGCAGTTATTAAATTAAACAAATTGTTAGGTATTTCGATAAAACGAAGAACAGATAAATATTAAATTAAAATTTACCTATTCTGTTGCTGGAATATTATAAAATTGGTATTTTAGTAGAGTCGCTTTAACAGGATCGCTTTAATAAGGTCTTTTAAAGGATTATTTTGAGTCTTGAAGATGTTTAGCGTGGGAGAAAAATAGCTATGGAATTATTATTAGAGTCGATTGACCTGCCGTCTGAAATTAATTCAAACTGGTTACCGGACTTATCAATTATTGACCTAGATATCGATACTAATAACCAGGATGCACTTTACAACGTTTGTGTGTATAAGTTCAACCTTGACTTTAAAATGGTATTCTGGGATACCATCGGTATTAAAGCCAATTTTCGTTCCAACTGTATTTTAAACTCCCACTTAGACATTTACGATGACTTGGCTTTGATGACGATTGAAAGCAAAGTTACTGCTAAGCCTCATGAGGTTGGAGCTAGGTATCAAGGCGACAAATGGTTTACTTCCGAAGCTAAAACGGTTTCACCTGAGAATAAATCAGCCTTTAATAAATCTGTTTACAAGGCTAAAGATTCAATGTTAGATAAAATTGCCAAATTAATACAGAATAACTGTTCGGTTAATTCGCCAATTGAGAAAGCTCTTATCAGAATCTGTCCAAAAGACCAATTAGTTACTATAATTATCCCTAATACAGAGCCAATTGACAAGCCAGAACAGTCTATATTGCATAGTTTTGAAATTAACACGGCTAAGTTTAAAACGCTTAAACAGCAAATGGCCGAATCTAACCTAGAATTAGCCAAATTATCGCAAGATATCCCCAAAAATAATAACCGTCAATCAACTAATGACAATACTATTACTGAGACCGATAGCCAAGCTTTCATGCCAAACATTCAAGAATCTTTGGCTAATAATTCGGCCGATACCAATTTATTAGCTAATGCGATTAATCTAGATACAAACGATCGAACAGACTTAAGCACAAATGTGCAGGCGGACTCAAACGCAAACGCTGAAGTTGACTTAAGCACAAACACTGAGGTTAACTTAAGTGCAAACGCACCTATAGACGCAAGCTTACCTGACCAATCAACCCAAATTGAAGCTAGCGATAATTTAATGGCCCAGAATGAACCCGAAACCAACGATAACTTACAA
The DNA here is from genome assembly GCA_021785395.1 of bacterium. GTDB lineage: Bacteria > Cyanobacteriota > Vampirovibrionia > Obscuribacterales > JAKAZS01 > JAKAZS01. The sequence continues at coordinate 3,518 of JAJYFO010000073.1, forward strand.
TCCGATATTGAAGATAGCCATGCCGAACAAAAAATAACCCCAAAAACAGATTCTAGTGTCGAGGCTAATAAAGTCACTAACGATACCGAAATATTAAAAAATAATCAATCAACTAGCCATAAAAATACTTTTAAAACTTCTTCCAGCGAGCCGAAAAATGATAGCCACAAGGCGTCTGGGAAAACATTGGCTACCCAAAACAAACCAACTTTAACGCAAAACCATGATCCCATGCCTAAATATGCTATTTATTCGAAAAGTGAAGTCGATAATTTAATTAAACTAAATATAGAAGCTGTAAGCGAACAGTTAGGCAAGAAAATTACCAATCAACAAAAACAGTTTCAAGAGACAGCAACAAAACAGGAAATTGCGTTTAAGGTTGCCACTGACAATGTTTTAAAACGAATTGAAAACATTGAAAATACCAATAAGAAAAATCTCGATAACCATGAAAATTCAATAAATAACTTATTTTCATTATTTAAAGAAAATTTTAATAACGAAACAAATCAACTCAAGACTAATTTAATATCCAAATTGACTAGTCAGGTAAAATCGACTGAAGACAATTTAAACAATTTAATCAATAAAGTTAAATCTATTAACCCCGATAACCAAATTCAACCAATTAAAACCATGATGCTAATCAATTTATTCATGGCGGTAATCAATATTGCCTTGATTGTACTGATTTATTTTAAATTAAAATAAAGCACTAAATACAATTCATGGCTTTTAAATTTTTTGACTATATTAAAAATATTGTCGATCCCGAATATGGTTTGACTTTATTTAATTCAATTTTGCAATTAGGCTACCTTGAAGACCTTGGACCTAATGCAAATAGCTGTCTTACTACAGACGCTTTAAGTGATAAAGACAAAAAGACTATTGTTAAAGGCCATTTATTCTTAAAATCGCCCGGTATTATATGCGGTTTAGAAGTTTTTGAATTTATTTTTAACCATAATACCAATAAATGTAATTTTGAATTTTTATTTAACGATGGCAGCCAAATTAATGATTGTCCACTAGTAATTGCTAAGGTTGAAACGACAGCTGAAAATTTTCTTAAAAAAGAAAGGCTAGCCTTAAATGTAATCCAACACATGTCAGGTATTGCTACTCAAACAAAATTATTAACCGATTTAGTCAAGCCTTTTGGTATATCTATTCGTGATACAAGAAAAACCTTACCTGGACTTAGAATTTTCGAAAAATACGCTGTCACTACAGGTAATGGTATTAATCATCGTCAGGGTTTATATGATAAAATTTTAATTAAAGACAACCACATTAAGCTAGTTGGAAGTCTGATTAAAACGCTGGAAAAATTCCAAAACATCGACAATATTCAGATTGAAATCGCTTCACTAGATGATTTAAATAAATTGAAAAAATTTGGCGGTACCAACATAAAATCAATATTACTTGACAATATGAAGCCCAATGATATTAGAAAGGCTCTGGATATATGTCAAGGTCAATATCATATAGAGGTATCGGGCGGAATTACACCGGATAATCTTAAAGACTATTTAATAAAAGGCATCGATACGATATCAATCGGATATTTAACTCATAGTCCTAAAAGCTTAGATTACAGCCTAAAGCTAGACATAATCTAATTCTTTATAACACGTATTATTAATTTAAAATATTTAATATTCAAAACCTTATAAAAATTATATTTTTTATGAGACAAAAAAATATTTATAATGCTAAAAAATCATATACACTATAGTAATCATCTTAAAAGATAATAAATATTTAAAATTATTTAATTATATTACTTATGACAGTAAACAGTCTATGGAATCTCTTAAAATCTTTATATACGACACAAATAAGGCCAGGCTATTAATTAACTGCTTGATGCTAGAACAATCACTTAAGATCACGGTTGTAGGCAATGCTTATGACGCAACTTCATTGTATGAAAAAATTGCTGTTACCAAGCCTGACATTATTTTATTGAATAATGACACATGTCAGGATAAAATTACCATGGAAAAAACTTTCGTTTTGCTTAATAATTGTAATTGCAACCCTAAGGTATTGTTTATGCATGATTTTCTAAATAATAATGATACTGGCTTTATTCAATCAGACCTTTTGTGTGATTACAATCAAACCGTAAATAGTTTCGCTGAAAGTATCATGACGCATAACAATCGTCTTGATTACTCAAATCACGGCAATGCAGCTTAAAAATGTTCGTCTCATTTATTCCCTGGCTTGATTTTAAATCACTAGACTATGGTAATTTATTCTATATAATAGCGTGTGGTTCTTTATTGGCTGCTATATGCCTTTATCGAGGACATATAAAAAAATCAAAGGAGAATGACCTCGAATACCTTGACAATGAGACATATTCATATAATTTATACAAAACAGCTTATACAAGACTTAGTAAATCAACTAGTAAAGAAAGACAGTTCACTGACTATTCTTTTCAAGATATGGTTGACAACGAATTTGACAAGGAGTTAATAAGCCAAAGCTTATTTGAAAAATATTATTTTGGAATCTGAAAATACCAGTGAGTATAAATTCTAAGTGTATGAAAGATAATATTGATACTAGTTTTGGAGTCTTAACTATTGCTGGCAATGATTTATCTGTCAGAAAAATATTATTAATATTAGGTTTAATTATATTTTTTGGCGGAATATTCTTAACAGCTCCTTATAGTACCATATCTTTTATAGAAAATATTACATTGTTTTTAATAATTCAAGCCTTAAGCCTAATATCATCAACTATTCCGTTTAGTTTAAGCTGTTTATTTTTTATTTTAGGTGGTTATCTGGCCATATTTCCTTATACTTTAGCCTTATTAATTTATAGCAATAATTTATCAGACAATTTTTTCTGTCAGTTAGGCTACTTAATTTTCATTGTTTTAATATTATGTTTGCCATCCATAATCGTTTTATATAAAAGCCGAAATTTCAGCTTATACAATTTTGGACGTTTTGACTATATTTTAATGAATTTTAATACCTCATTAGGTTACATTTTTGTTGTAAATTCCCTCGTTAACACTCATACATTTGCACCAGCAGCCAGATTAATCAATGACTATTATATTTTCGGACCAATTACATGGCTAATTGATTTAGGTTATATAATACCACTTATTATTTTTTTTAAACCCAAAAATTTAAAAATTATACTTTTAATTTCATCGTGTATAGTTCTGGATATTTTTTCAAGCATAATTATTTCTAGTTCCACAAACAATGATCTAGTTCGCATACTACAATTAATAACTTTACATGGACTTATATTTCTTCTTATAAGCATAGGTTTAATTATAAGAGCGCTATTTTTAGATAAAGAAATTATAAAAGCAGCCAACGAATTTTTAAATTTTAACTTAGATACTATAAATGGATTAAAAGAAAAATATTTATACAATTTAATTAAGAACAAATTGAGTTACGCTTTAAGTCGTTTAATTTACTACGAAAAAAAGAACCATACCAATTCTAGTAAATTATACTTAAACGTAGCCCTTAATTTAGACATAATATTAAATTTTAATGATTATACAAGTAGTTTAAAAAATATACCTAATTTAAATTCAGCAAATAGAACTAGTAAGGTTGATGATTTGGTAAATGAAAATGGGGAACTTAAAGTAATTAACAAGCTAAATATAAGTCAGAATTTTAATTTAAGTTCTGGATTACCACCAGAATACCAATTACATAAATTCATATCATCCGGTGGTATGGGGCTAATCTACGAAGTCAAAAATATTAATGATAATAAATTTTATGCGGCCAAATTACTACACCCAAAATCTTTTAATGAAAGTAAAAGCTATGAAAGATTTACACTTGAAGCAAAATCGTTAAGTAGATTGAGCCATACCAATTTAGTAAAAATTCATAGTTACGGCGTAAGTCAAAATAATATACCGTATCTAATTATGGATTATGTCAGCGGAGAAAATCTTAAAGACTACCTAGAAGTCAAAAATATTTTGAACTTTGATTTATTTTTTAACGTTTTTATACAGGTATGCGATGCCCTAGCCTATATCAATGAACATGGTATTATACACCGCGATTTAAAACCAGCCAATATCTTAATAGGTAAGACCAAAAATAGTATTGAAATTAAACTGGTTGATTTCGGTATTGCTAAAGTTCTACCTCAATTCAAAACAGAAAGCTTAGATTTGACTAAATCTGGTGATATTGTAGGCTCGCCATTATATATGTCTCCCGAACAGGGTCTGGGAAAAAACGTTGACATAAGGTCAGATATATATTCTTTAGGCTGTGTCATGTACGAAAGTCTAACTGGAAAACCGCCGTTTGTTGGTGAAAATATTATGCAAACTATATTTTTTCATATTCATAAAGACCCTAAACCTTTTGACGAAGTAAGGGTCGACGTGGAATGGCCAATAGGTCTTGAAAAAATAATATTAAAATGTCTTAATAAAGATATGAACGATCGCTATCAGTATCCATCGCTCTTAAAAAACGACTTAACAAAAGCCCAGGCAAATTGGGAGTTTCAGAAAAACAACAACGTCGATACTTAAACTTATTGAAAATATCAAAAAAAACGATTATAATGTTTTTTTCTACAATGACTAGCAATTAATAAATATGTCCAGTTTAAACACTAAATCAAGGCCAAGTCAAGTTACAGACCATTTACGGGAACTTGAACATAAAAGCATTTATATCATCCGCGAAGCATATAAAAATACCAAAAATCTTTATATGCTTTGGTCTATGGGTAAAGACTCGACCGTATTACTGCATTTAATCCGCAAAGCGTTTCTAGGCAGTTTCCCGATAACTTTAATTCATATCGATACAAATTACAAAATACCTGAAATGATAACTTTTCGTGACGAATACGTCAAACGTCATAATTTAAAATTAATAATTGGCCAGAATAAAGTTGCTCTAGACAATGGTATGAACCATACACTGGGTAAATTAACTTGTTGTGGAGCGCTTAAAACTCAAGCTTTGCTTGATATAATAGACGAGCTGAAAATCCATGGATTAATGCTCGGGATTAGACGTGACGAAGAAGGGTCGCGCGGTAAAGAAAGGGTTGTGTCACCCCGTTTCAATAATGGAAAAGACTGGGAATACAAAGACCAATTAGCCGAAATATGGGATTATTATAATTATCATTTGCCCAGTGACGTACATCTAAGGATACACCCAATATTGCATTGGACAGAACTAGACGTCTGGGAATATATAAAATTAGAAAATCTGGAAATTTTACCTTTATACTACGCCAGAAATGGTAAAAGGTACCGGTCTTTGGGCTGTTACCCGTGTACTAATTCAATTGATTCTGAAGCTACTACACTCGAAGCTATAATCGAAGAATTGAAAATTACCAAGGAAAGCGAAAGGGCTGGTAGAGCACAAGACCAGGCTGATAATCACGCCATGCAGTTACTGCGTAAAATAGGGTATATGTAATAATGAATAAAAGTGAACACCACAATGTTGTAGTAGTAGGCCACGTCGACCATGGTAAGTCAACTTTGCTTGGCCGACTAATGTTAAATTCCGGTTTGGTACATAAGGAAAAAATTGATAAAGTAACCAAAATATGCCAGGAAAAGCAGCTGAATTTTGAACCAGCTTTTCTTTTCGATGCTTTAGCCGAAGAACAAGACCAAGGCGTTACTATCGATACAACCAGGGTAATTTACGAGTCGAATAATATTAAATATTGTTTAATTGACGTACCAGGCCACCTAGAATTTTTAAAGAATATGATTACCGGAGCTAGTGAAGCTTTTAACGGTATTCTCATCGTCGATATTGAAGAAGGTATTCAAGCCCAGACGCGCAGGCACTTATCGATCTTAGCCATGCTGGGAATTGAAAATGTTTTGATAACCATTAACAAAATGGATAAGGTAAGTTTTAATCAAACAAGTTTTTCTGAACTTTCAGCCCAATTAACTGAATTAGTCAAAACTTATCAAATTAACTTAAACGCAATTATCCCAATTAGTGCCTTATTCGATGTAAATATCGGTAATAGTAGTGATACCAAACCAGAGTTTACGTGGTATAAAGGCTTAAATTTTACCAAAGCTTTAGAAAACCTTGTTTTAAACTATAAACCAGCGTCTTGCGACAATCTAAGTATAATTCTGCAAGACGTCTATAAATTCAACGATAACCGATATTTTGTAGGCAAAGTTTTGTCCGGAACAATTAAACCTGACGATAGAATTATGTTTTTTCCATCTGGTAAACAGTCTAGCGTTAAATCGATTGAAACTTATCCATCTCAATCGATAGAAACTGCCACAGCCAATGAGACGGTAGCTTTATGCCTTAATGACCAAATATACGTAGAAAGAGGTGAAGTAATTGCTTTCAGCCACGCAGCCCCCAACGTTGATAATTCATTTGTCGTTAATTTAGCCTGGCTAATAAGCGACGTATTAGACATAAATAAAAAATATTTATTTAAAATTGGCTGCGCCCAAACTTATGCCAAAGTTAAAATAGATTCTAGCGACGAAAATATGTCCATGTCATTAGGCGACATTAGACTTGTAACGCTTGAATTAGATAAACCAGTCGCCTTTGCCTTAAAATCAACGAACAGTCAATTAGCTAACTTTGTTCTGTGCGACGAATATAGAACGGTCGCTTGTGGTAACATCATAAATTTAATAACCAGTGATAGTCAAGTAGCCCCGAAACCCCAAAACGTATCAAAAGAGTTAGGTTTTATCAACCGCTTACAGCGTCAGTCGGTGAATAAGCATAAATCGTGCGTTTTATGGTTAACCGGTTTATCAGGTTCGGGGAAAAGCTCTTTGGCTCGGTCGCTTGAACAAGACCTGTTTAACAAAGGCTATCAGGTTATCGTTTTAGACGCCGATAATTTAAGGCTTGGCTTATGTAGTGACCTTGGTTTCACGCCTGGCGACCGATCACAAAACAACCGCCGCATAGCCCATGTTGCCAATTTATTTAAAGAAGCTGGTTTTATTGTTATCGTTGCATGTATTTCGCCGTATATTAAAGACCGTCAATTAGCCAGACAAATCATTAGTGACGACGATTTTAAAGAAATCTTTGTATTCTGTCCACTTGAAATATGCCAGCTTAGAGACCCCAAAGGCCTATACAAACATGATGGAACAGCTAATTCGATGACAGGTGTTCAATCACCATACCAAATACCTTTGAATCCACATTTGCGTATTGATACCAGTGAATTATCTATTGAAGAAGAAATAGAATTAGTCAATGATTTTATGTTAAAACACGGAATATTGGCGACCAAACTCAAAAATAATAAAGCCAAACTTTCTAAAATCTTAAATTAAAATTGCTATATAATATATGTTTTAAAAGACCTTAAAACTATTTTGATATCACACAAAATTTTAGCTGTTAACCAGATTTAGCATGTTAATAATTCTTAAATAATGTGATATTATTAGCATGATCAAAAATTAGGGGGAAATATGAATCAGAAATTAGATTTAAGTTTTAAACCATGGCAGGGATTTTATCTGGCCTTTTACAGCCGTGATTTTTGGCGCGAAGCTGTCAAGAAATGGCAGGGTTTTGGCTTCGGATTTTATGCCTATATAGTTTTCATAAATACAATTTTAGGAACACTTGTTATTCTTTTTGCGACAGGGTATTTCATAGATTCATTTATTTTACCAAATATCAATTCAATGCCTGATTTTAATGTCCAAAATGGTGTTATGGAATACAAGTCAAACAAGCCGTTTAAATTTATACCAGATAATTCAGACGTAGTGTTTTTATATATAAATCCTAATGACGATCAATACGATAAAAAAGTAAATGCATTCGTTCAAGTATCACCAAAGCATTATTTTTTAAACAAACTGGCCGGCACTAACGTAAATACTTCATCAAGTATGCCTCAAACTATTGAAAGCAATACTTACCCTAATAATTATAATATTAATAAAGACAGCTTTATTAAATTTTTAAAATTTTTGAAATTACTTCCGTTATTACTAATTGCCCTCTACCCTATAGTTTTAGTTTTAGGGATACTTACTCTATTTATCCAAGGAGCGATTATTAATTTATTCGTAAGTTCGTATAATTTAACCTATAACCAAGTCGTGCGAATCGCTGTTATAGCCGCAACACCTAACCACATTTTAGCCGCTCCATTAATGCTGCTAGAACTTTTATGTAAAATCAAACTAGGCATTTTAACTTTTGTTATATGGATAATTTATCTAGTTTTGATTATAAGAGCCCAGGCTAAAAACGACTATA
>JAJYFO010000268.1 GCA_021785395.1 bacterium
ATAATATTTCGCTGAGAAAATCAGCCTATGTTGTGGCTATCCAAAGAATCGCTAGAGCAACTTTATTGAGAGGAGTGTAAGTATTAACGGAATTTTAAAAAAAACAAATGATTTTATACCTTATTTAAGCGCTGTTTTATGCTTTGTATTTATTGTATGCTTGAATCTATCCGGTAAAAATAATTTTTATATTTTTTCTGATCTACCTGAATTTTATACGAGTGCAAGGTTGTTCGTCGAGCATAAGGTACCTTTAATCTATAATTTAAAAGATTTTTGTTTGTATGAAACGCAGTATTTCCCTTTAATGCATGATAGAGCTTTGGGATTCTTTCTTCCGCCACCAGCATTGCTTATTTTAACGCCGTTGGCTTTTATAAATTTGAATTATTTACCGGTACTCTACGAAATTATACTGACTTTAGCTTTGTTTACGGCTTTATTTATTATAGTTAGGTCGTTAAATATAAATTATCGTAACCAGGCGTATATTTTTTCTTACTTATGTTTGTGTGGGTTTGCTTATGAACCAATTAGAATTGGCCAGTTGTCTACTATTTTATTGTTAGGTTTAGTTTGTTTGTTATTAACACTTAAAAATAACCAGCATATAAAATCAGGACTTTTATTGAATTTGTTTTGGTTAAAGCCACAATTAATAATACCTTTAAGTTTTTTCCTACTTGGCGGCAGAAGGTATCAAACGATTATCTGGGCTGGTATTATAGCCTGCTTAATTATGTTGATATTGTGGTTGGTTTATCCTAGCTTTGATGTATATGTGCAGTACAAAAACCTCATTAATTACTGTATAGAAAATAGTCAGTACATGCAACCAGAACTTAATGCAACCTTTAGAGGACAGATGCTCAGAATTTTACCCCATAGTAAAACTTTAATTATGCAGGTAAGTTCTATTATCTGGTTAATTTGTCTTTTGGCCTTTTTTATAATAGGTCATATGCTGCGTAATAAAGAGGAATTTGTCGAATTGGGGGTCATGCTTATTATTCCTGCAGGGATTTTAACTTCGCTGCATTGCTATAATTATGATTTGATTTTTTTATTACCCAGTTTACTCCTATATTTCGTAAAATGGTCTGAATTGGATTTATTGGCCAAAATAATTTATTGCTTATTTTCAACATCTTTTTTAATAATTTTTCATGTATACTTTTACTATCAATATCTACTTAAAGGTGGTATTATTAACCCATATTTTATTTTATTGTTAGTTTTTGTCTTAACCTGTTATAAATTAATTTATATTAATAAGCTGCCCTTGCCCAGGTTAAAGTTTTAACCTGCTCAATCAAAAAAAAATGACTCAATTCCTCAACCAGCCAACAATTATAATATTTGATTTTGGTTCGCAATATACGCAGTTAATCGCCAGGCGTATTCGTGAACAGAATACATACTGTGAATTGCTGCCACATGACCTTAAAGCTAGCGACGTTAAAAAAATAAATCCGATTGGCATAGTATTGTCGGGCGGCCCTAATAGCGTTTATGAAGACGATAGTTTGCAAATTGACCCTGAAATTTTGAAATTACAAATCCCCATACTGGGAATTTGTTACGGTGCTCAGTTATTAGTTCACATGCTAGGAGGCAAGGTAATTAATTCAGATAAACAGGAATATGGACGTACTAGTATAAATGTTGTATCTGAATCTTTATTGTTTAAGGGCTTGCCGCAAAGTTTTAATTGCTGGATGTCTCATGGAGATTCGATTACACTATTGCCTGATGGTTTTAAAACGGTTGCTTCGACTGATAATACTATAAATGCTGTGATAGAATCTGAATATAAAAAAATCTATGCCTTGCAATTTCATCCCGAGGTTAATCATACAGAACACGGAAACAAAATAATTGAGCATTTTGTCGTAGATATCTGTAAATCAAAAAAAGACTTTACGCCTCAAAAATTTATTGACTATACAATCAAAGAAATTAATAAATCTATTTTGCCATCGACTAAAGTAGTCTTGGCCTTGTCTGGTGGTGTTGATAGTACTACATTGGCTGTTTTATTAAATAAATGTATACCAGAGAATTTAATTTGTATTTTTGTTGACCATGGACTGCTAAGAAAAGATGAGGCTGTAAAATTAAATAAAATTTTTAAAGACGTTTTAAAATTAAATGTAATAACTGTCGATGCTAGAGACAGATTTTTGGCCAAATTGGCTAATGTTACTGACCCAGAAAAAAAGCGCATAATTATAGGACACGAATTTATTGAAGTATTTAAACAAGAAACTATAAATATGTCTAATGTTGAATATTTGGCTCAAGGTACTCTTTATCCAGATGTCATTGAATCGGCTGGTAGCCACTTGTTGCACAAGAATTTAAAAGGCGTTGCTCATAAAATTAAATCGCACCATAACGTCGGCGGTTTACCCGAAAATGTTCCGTTTAAACTTATTGAACCATTTAATTTATTGTTTAAGGATGAAGTTCGCAATATTGCTAAGGCTTTGTCTATTCCCGACATTATTACCATGCGCCAGCCTTTTCCTGGCCCTGGTTTGGCGATTAGAATTATAGGTAGTGTTACCAAGGAAAAACTTGAATTGCTTCAATTAGCTGACGATATTGTCCAGTCTGAAATAAACGCAGCTAATTTGGGTAGCGAAATTTGGCAGGCATTTGCCATTTTAGTTCCCGTTAAATCTACTGGTGTAATGGGTGATAAGCGAACTTATGCCGATCAAATTGTGCTGCGTGCTGTGACCAGTAGTGACGGTATGACAGCTGATTGGGCAAAATTGCCGTACCCTGTTTTGGAGAGGATTTCTACGAGAATTGTCAATGAGGTCAAAGGAATTAATCGCGTTTTATATGATATAACTGCCAAGCCTCCAGCTACAATTGAATGGGAATAAAGAAAATTTATATGGATGAGATAAATGATTTGTCAAAAAAATGCTTGCCCTGTAATGGTAAGTTGTCTAATTTAAGTGATGCTGAAATTGGACAGATGCTCATAAATCTACCGAAATGGCAAAACTTAAAAAATAAAATTTACAAAGAATTTAATTTTCAGACTTACATGGCTGG
>JAJYFO010000074.1 GCA_021785395.1 bacterium
CGTTTTATGCCTTAAAGGAAGTGATACCAATACGTTGGTTGAAAGTCCGCATATAAACGCCTTGACTTTTACAGGCTCACCTAGTGTGGGTTGGGAATTGACTAAAAAAACCGCCAACGGCGTTAAATGCATTTTAGAATTGGGTGGTAACGCAGCCAGTATTGTCCACTGCGACGCTGATTTGAATCTAGCCGCAACAAGTTTAAGCAAAGGCGCTTTTAGCCACGCTGGGCAAATATGCATATCGGTACAACGAATTTACGTACACAAATCGGTTGAAGAAAAATTCTTAAATTTATTTGTTAACTGCGTAAAAAACGTCAAATGCGGCGACCCATTAGACGAGAATACCCAAGTCGGTCCAATGATCAATTCACAAGCTGTTAGTAGTACTCAAGCTTTAATAGAAGACGCCGTTGCCAATAAAGCCAAAGTTTTACTTAAAGGCGAAGTTAAAGAAAATAACATTTTTACACCAACTATACTAAGCGATACCAAAGCCAAACTCAAAGTCATGTGCGAAGAAGTATTTGGGCCGGTTGTCTGTATCAATTCTTATGAAGATATTGACGAAGCCATAAATTGTGTAAACGACTCAAATTTTGGCATTCAGGCTTCTATTTTTACGAATTCTTTAGATACAGCCTTCAAGGCTATCCAAAAAATTGACACTACTGGTGTTTTAGTAAATGACCCACCTACTTTTAGAGCTGATCATATACCTTACGGCGGCCGTAAAAATTCAGGCCTTGGGCTAGAAGGTGTTAAATACACTATGCAAGAAATGGTCAAGGTAAAGTACGCCAGTATAAAAATATAAAATCATAAAAATTAATGACATATCAAGATAAACTTAAAGAATTTGCTAACTTTGTCAAAGGTGGTATCATTGCGTCATGCCAGGCAAGCTTGGGTGAACCCCTAAACAGTCCAATACATATTAATGCGCTAGCCCAATCGTGTCTTTTGGGTGGGGCTAGGGCTATTCGACTAGAAGGGGTTGATAATATAAATTTTGTCCGAAAAAATACCAAAGCTTATATTGTTGGCCTAACTAAAGACGATATAAGCGAAGAGAATAAATACAGGCAAGTCTATATAACCAGAACCAAGAATGACGCCAAAGCACTATCAGTTGCTGGCGCTGACATTATCGCCATTGACGCCACTAATAGATACCGCAGCTTCGACTGCGATTTAGCTTCTTTAATCAACTACATCCACCACGACTTAAATCTACCCGTCTGGGCCGACACATCAACTGTAGATGAAGGTATAAACGCCCATAAATTAGGCTGCGATATAATTTCTACAACTTTATACGGGTATACCGAAGAAACAAAAGAAATAGCTAAAGGTCCCGGGTTTAAATTATTATCTGGTCTATCAAAAAATATTCCCAATACCATTTTAATTCTCGAAGGTAAAGTCGACTGCCCTAAAGACGTAAGAAAAGGCTTTAAATGCGGAGCACACGCCATTGTGGTTGGCTCGGCTATAACCAGGCCAATTTTAATAACCCGTAAATTCGTTGAAGCTGCGGTAGTCAAATAAAATGCCGTCATACATTAATCTTGGCTTATTATTTATTGACATAGTACTTGTATATAACCTGGTTTCTAGTATTAAAAACAAAGAATATTTAATATGGCAGGAGCAGTCGATTATCGCTGTGGTATTACTTGCCAGCATAAATATAGTCAATTTCTTTCATAATAATATTAATTTTATATTAGCCTGGCTAGTATTATTTTGCCTAAATTTTTATATACCCTGGTATTTAAAGCGAAAATTTAATTATGCCATTTATTTACCCAATGAAAACAGGATAAAAAAATACGCTAAATTACTTAGCTTCTTTTTACCCGGACCACAAGGAGCGTATTATTTAAAAATGGCTGACGCTTATTTAGCCGTAATTGACGAAGACTATAGCAAAGCCAAAAATATAATCAATGAAATTAATAGCACCAAAACACACCCTATAGCCTCTCAAAACTTGCTTATAAGCGATATGGTGTTTCTGTCCTTAACGAAAAACTGGACTAAAATTATAGATGATTATAATATATTAAAACAAAAAAACAGCCCACTAATCAATTTTTTTCATTTATCTGCCGCCAGAGCATATTTAGAATTAGACGATTTGGCTAATTCTATGGAATGCTTTAAACTAGCCAATTTAAGCCAGCAAATTACCGAAATTAAACAACTAGCAATTTTCCTGATTCCTTATTACGCTAATCTAGGCATAATTGAAACAACGGAAAAATTATTGAGTATAGCCAGGTACAATAATTACAAATTAAATAAATACTATACAAATTATATTAAAGCTTTAACGTATTATAGAAATAACGAATTTAACAAGGCTCTAAATTACTTAGAACAGGCCAAAAAATATTTAAGCGTCGAAAATGCCTCAAAATATTGGCTTAATAATTGCTCTAGGCTCAATCAATTAATATCCGAACAAACCAATAAAAATATAGATAATACTTTAAAAAAAGATTTTGTGACTATTTTGAATGCTTGCTTTAAAAAAGTTTATATTGTCAATTCGTTTACGAATATCATTAAAATGCCTAGCATTATTGTATGGCTTATTTTAAGCATGTCTATTATTTATATTTATGAGGTCGGCTTATTTTCTTACAACCCTAATATAATTAGCGATAATTTTCACTATAATCATTTTGTTATGGTATTAAACTCTTTCGCGCTAGCTAAAATAACTAATATTAGCCAATGCTACCGCCTAATAACTTATTCGTTTTTACACGCCAATATCATTCACCTATCGGTAAATTTATTTGGCTTATACTGGTTTGGGCCAATTATCATTCAGATTTTTAACCAAAAAACTTTTCTTGTTTTATGGGTTTTGGGAGCAATAACTGGTGGCTTATTTCATATATGTTTTGACAACCATCTCTACGTTGTTGGCTGTTCAGCCAGTTTAATGGCCTTATGGGGAGCCTATATAATGGCATTATTTAAAAGCAATGATTTATTAGGCCCTAAATTACGCAACCTTGAAATCAGATTTTGTTTAATAGCCTTAGTCATTCAGTTTATGATCGAAAAGCTAATTCCCCAAATTGATAGTCAGGCTCATTTAGGTGGTATGATTATAGGCATTATTATTGGCGCAATATTTAACATTAATGACAAATTTGATAATAACAAAGAGATAATCTAGGCCACAATGAAAGTATGTATTAATAACTATTTTTTACTTTTTCTATTTATTATAAGCGTCTATTTACTTTTTTTTACGATTAAAAATATAGTTAAAAGTCCTTCTGACCAATATAAATATAAGCTGACCCCATTTATTGACACCCTAATACTTTGTGGTATTTGTTTAATGGGTATATTTAATCTAGTCAATAATTTTATCGCCATAATCTTTTGGTACTTGTATTTTATTTTCTTTTATTACGTAAACGTAAAACTACCCCGAAAAATATTAATGGGCGTATATCTACCAGACAAGTCACTGTTGTTAAATAACGCCAAAGCCATGAATATTTTTAGAATAGACAGTTTGGGAAAATTCTACTACGAATTAGCCAATATTTACGCCATCGCCATAGACAAAAATTATGAACTGGCTATAGAAAAAATCAATTTGTTTAGAGCTAAGAATTTCCCTAACGACATAAAACCGCTTGTCGAAAATTCTCAATATACTTTCTATGCCTATAGCGACAAATACCAAAACATTATCGATGAACTAGAATCTAGCCATAATAATAAACCTAACCGGTTAAGTATTGAATCTAATTTAATTCTGTCTAGAGCTTATCTTGAGCTCAACAATTACCAAATGGCACTTAAAAGTTTAAACAGTTATTTAAGCTTTAAGCCTAATTTAAACAAAAATATATTTGCCTTAATATTTTTACCACAGTACGCATTCGTTGGTGACATTGCCATGGTCAAAAAACTAATGGCTATAATTAACCAAAAAGCGTACGTTTTACCTGGTTATTTCACTAATTACTGGCTAGGCTTAACAGCCATAAGGCAAAACAATAAAGAATTAGCCAGTGAATATATAAACAGACTTTTAAGTTTTTTAAAAAATACTCAAAAGTCTGTGTTTTGGGCTGACTTATATAATAACTTAGCAAGAGAAGTGACTGATATCGAATCATTTCATAAATCAATTAATCAAGACAGCCTGGATAAATACAAAATAGCTTTAGATAATTTTCGAAATAGCTTAAAATTTAAGATTTAAATTAATAAAAAACTAATGTGGGCAAAGGTGATAAGATGCAAAAAGAACAAAAAACCAATAAAAATTCAAAAAAAATTCGCCTGACAAAAATTTATACTATTTTTGTTGTTTTTTTGATTAGCAATTTAATCAAAACATTTGCTTACCCTGATTTTAAGCCTATTAACATCAATGCAACAAAAAACCGACCGAATATTTTACAGGCAAGCACGAATGAAGTTAATAATTTAAATTCTTATAAAATAGCCCAAAGAACTATGTTACAAGGCGGGGTTGAGCACAGTGAAACTTTAGAACCGATACCAAACAATTTAAAATCAGGTGCCAATTTTAATTTCAATAATTTACCGCCAGCTAATACCAATTTAATATGGTATCAAATACCCAATTGGCTAGGTGGCGAATGGCAGCGTAAATATGTAACAATTATAGATTCGACCCAGCCTAAAGTAGACCCACCTGGACGCAAATACGCCAAACAGAAAAATAGATACGGCGCTCAAGTCGATAATAATGGCGATATTTGGGACTGTATATGCTTGCCACGTTATCGAACAATTAATGATGAAAATCAATTAGCCAATATACAGACATACGCAACCAAAGTTATCGAATCTAATAATGAACACGTAATAAAAACTGCCAAAGCTTACGAAGTTTACTACGACAGTTATAGTAATCAAATAGTCAAATCACTTCAATACGAATCGATAACGACAATAACCAAAATAAATCCTAAAAAAATTAAAATTAACTCCTCGACTAAGTTTTATACCGACAACGGTCAGCCTTATGCTGAAGATACGAGGGTATCAACCTACGATAAAATCGATTCGTACAAACCACAAAATATTGGTCCTAATGGGATTAATCTGCGAAGCGATTTTCAGGCATTTTTGAATAAAAATAATTTACTTGACCTAATACCACAATCACAATAATAAAAACTAAGTATTATTTACGGATTGAGAATTATTAGACATAGCTTCAGTTTCAATTTTATTATTTTTACCACCAACTGACTTACCAATAGAACTTTGACTAGCCAATTTAGCTGGTAGCGGCAGTTTAATAGTAAATGTCGACCCTTGATTCAATTCACTGACAAGATCTATATTTCCGTCATGGGCTTTTATAATAGTCAGAGCAATGGCCAGACCCAAACCTGTCCCACCACCATAGCCTTTACTTCTGACCCTTGACCGCTCCACACGATAGAACCTATCAAATATCCGCTTTTGGTCAGCTGGAGCAATTCCGATACCAGTATCGATAATACGGGCTATAGCTTCATTATTTTCAACTCTTAGGGTTACGGTAACCTTACCACCACTTTGGGTTGCTTTAATAGCATTTTGGGTTAAGTTCAAAAATACCTGTTTTAACCTATCCTCATCAGCATTTATAATAACGGGCTCGTCAGGAACGACAAATTTAACTTCGATTTGTTGAGGAGCCAAGACACTTACAGTATCTTCTACGGTATAAAATACCCGCCTTAGGTCAAAATCTGTCTTCTGATTAATTACAGCCTGTCCAGCGTCGGCTCTAGCTAATTGTAGCAAGTCTGATACCAGCCTTATCAAACGACCAGATTCATCAGAAATTGTCTGCAAGGCTTCTACCATAAGTTTAGCGTCGACATTCTGTCCCCGCCTTAATAGTAATTTAGTATAGCCTTGAATAGAAGTTAACGGCGTTCTTAGTTCATGGCTAGCGTCAGCGACGAATTGACATTGAATATTCAACGATTCTTCAAGCCTATTTAACAGTTTATTGAATGAACTAGCCAACTCAATCGTTTCAGTCGGTTCGGCCTCGCTTAATTCAACCCGATTATGGATGTCACGATTGGCCAAATTGGTAATTGAGTCTAATAACTGATTAACAGGCATTAAAATAACACCAGCAAAATACCAGTTAAACATAATTAATATTGGAATTAAGGGCAAGTACCATAAGAACTCGTAAATATTTATGCTATTGCGTTCAAAAAATAAAAAATAACATAAAACAATTGGTACCAGACTCGTTATAGTCATAGCCAACGTAGTGCGTGCTCGTATTGAATCCCAAGGATATTTTTTGTTCATAGCATTATTATCATATTAGATATATAATTATTTGCAATTATATTTTTTTAATATTCGCTTAAAATTTTCAAAGCCTCATTGTGGAGTAAATTGTTTGAAACGAGGCAGTTTCCTTCAAAAACCGAATCGCTCCCACTCAAAGCTGTAAATTTACCGCCCGATTCTTTAGCCAATATTGACATCGGAGCTAAATCCCAAGGCTGTAAACCAACTTCTAAAGCCAGTTCCGACTTGCCCTCAAAGACTAGGGCAAAATTGAAGTAGTCACCAAAACCACGCTGGCGATACGTTTTTTTTACTAATTGATTAAAATTCTGCCCTAGGTTATGTTCCAATATACGATTGACTCCCCCAAAATTAAACATGGCGCAGTCTAATTTATCGATTGACGAAACTTTTATAGCCTCGTCATTTTTATAAGCTCCTAGATCAGATTTAGCGTAATAAATCTCGTTTAAAACTGGGTTATATATAATTCCCAGGTCTATTCTATGGTCTATTTCTAAAGCCAGAAGAATTGAAAAAATCGGAATTTGCCGCATAAAATTATACGTTCCATCGAGTGGATCGATAATCCACCGCCTGAAACTAGCTGGAAGATTAGCAGTATAGGAATTATAGTTTTCTTCGGCCAGGATAAAATCGTCAGGGTATTTATCCAATATTTTTTGACAGATAAAAGCCTCGCACTCTTTGTCGGCTATCGTAACCGGGGAATTATCTGTTTTATAGCTAACCTTAACGCCATTATAAAAATAATACTTTAAAATTTCGCCAGCCTCTTGACAAAGATTTAAAGCAAAATTCAAATCTGGATCATCATGAATTTTAGATTCAGTCATACTAATTATAAATCAATAATAAAGTTATCAATACCAGTTAAATTAAATAAGATAAATCCCGCCACAAAAAATGACGGGATTCATCTTATAACTGATCGATCGTAAAAATATATTGTATATATTTAAAATATATTCAAACGTTTTTAGAATAAGAACTCGTATACAGCTCTGGCGCCACGGCCAACACCAACTCCAAGGTCTCTGACGTCAATGAGTGTACCTTTAACAACTCTTTCCCAGATAAACCCTTTTTGGCGTTCAGCATAAGCTAAGCGCATATCTTGTTCGATATTCTTTTCTTCAACAGCTTTCATGCGTTTTTCTAAATCGTCAACACGTGCTTTTAATTGATTTAATTCACTTCTGAATTCATCTAATAAAGCGGCAAATTTTTCTAAATCAGCCTTATCAGCTTTTTTGCTAAGTTGTTCAGCTACACATTCCTCATATTTATACAAAGCTGCAGCTAATTCAAAACGAGTAGCAGACTTTTGTCCCCTAAAGGTACGGTCTGGATAACCTACTAATACATGACAAGAATTATTTACTAATTCTTTTAATGCGTTATAAGCCCATTCGTTCCCAACCACATCGGTTAATTCGCTAACATTTGTAGCACCACCATCAGCATAAGCTAAAGGTCCGTTAAAAAATACTCCTGCAACTATTGCGACTAAAAAAGCAAGTAGTACGGACAACCTTTTTTTCATACTTGATATCACTCCTTTTAATTTTGATGACCAGTTAATAAGATACCATTAATAATATGCCATTAGTTTGGATAATTAAAAGCCCTTGATTAGTGTTTTTTTGATTTATTTTTCTTTCCAAAAGGCAAAAGCATGAGTAATTAACACTTTCGCGACATTATTAAAAAGTTTTAATTCTTTGCAAAGGTTTATCAATTAGTTCACGAACGTTTACGTAAATTCACTTACGCTTATTTTATTCAGCTAGTTTAAAGGGCGGAATGATGCCAAGAGGGTGAATCATTGAACCAGCAAAACTCGACAAAATAACTTATAATGTGATTAGTTAAAAACTAGCTTATACCACCTTCGATGACTTACAAGTTTAATATAGCTCATTTATACGCCCCATACCTTAACATTTATGGTGACATTGGCAATATAATTGCGCTAAAGCAGCGTTGTCAATGGAGGGGTATCGAAGTAAGCGTTGAATCAATTTCTTCGTGTCAAGAAATAATCGGCCGCGATTTTGATTTATTTTTCATTGGTGGCGGACAGGACAAACAACAAGAAGTTATCGCCTATGATTTAGCTAAATACGCCAAAGAATTTAAGTCTTATGTTGACGATACTAATTGTGTGGTTCTGGCCATCTGCGGAGGCTATCAGCTTTTAGGTCACTACTACAAGCCCCATACCGGAGATAAATTACCAGGTATTTCACTAATTGATGCGTATACAGTAGCATCGAATACTAGGATGATTGGCAACGTGGTTGTCAAATTACCAGACGGTTCAACTTTGGTCGGCTTCGAAAATCATTCAGGCAAAACCCATCTTGGCAGCCAAATTGAGCCAATAGGTAAAGTTTTATTGGGCTGCGGTAATAATGGCGAAGACGGAGGCGAAGGGGCTCATTACAAAAATATCTTCGGTACCTATCTGCATGGTTCTTTGCTACCTAAAAACCCAAATTTTGCTGATAAATTAATTTTACTTGGTCTGCAACGCAAGTATAATATTAAAGAACTTAACCCTTTAGTTGATGATTTTGAAAATTTGGCGCATAATTTAGCAGTTAATTTTAAAAGATAAAGTATTTAATGCAAAAGCTTTCTATAATAATCCCCGTTTACAACGAAAAGAATACTGTAATTGAAGTTATTTCAAAAGTCTGGTCATGTGATATTGGTGATTTAAGCAAAGAAATAATTGTTGTCGACGATTGTTCCAATGATGGGACAACCGAAATTTTAAAAGACTTTAACGACGAGCCTTATAACCTTAAAATTATTTATCATTATAAAAACCAAGGCAAAGGAGCGGCCATTAGAACGGCTCAAGACCATATAACTGGCGATTTAGTTATTATTCAAGATGCCGATTTAGAATACAATCCATCCGAGTATAAAGAATTAATAAAACCTATACTAGACGGCAAAGCTGATGTCGTATATGGTTCTAGATTATCAGGCGGTAAACCAGCCCGAGCTTTCAAAATCTTACATTATTTTGGCAATAAGTTTTTAACACTTGTAACGAATATACTTTACGATTCAACCATTTCTGATATGGAAACGTGTTATAAAGTTATGAAAACCAGCATTTTTAAAAAAGTTAAAATCAAATCCAACCGTTTTGACTTTGAACCGGAAATTACCGCCAAAGTACTAAAACAGGGAGTTAAGCTGTACGAACTACCTATATCGTACTACGGACGGGACTATTTAGAAGGTAAAAAAATTACCTGGAGAGACGGTTTTTCGGCCTTATGGGCATTAATTAAATACCGTTTCATAGATTAACAAATATTGATGGGGTAAATACTTGTACTGGCCTTTTTTAAGAAAACTCGAAGTTTTACTGTTTACCAGTTTAATTATCGCTATTCCATTATTCGCCTGGAAAATCCTTGAATTAGCGCATGGACAAAAACAACTATACCAAGTTGCAACTATGCTCGTTAATGACTTAAGACACAGTCAGAGTTTGGCTCGCGAATTAAACGACAGCCTAGTACTTAAATGTCAGCGCAAAGAATCGTTAGACGTGTCCTATGTTTTGATTTACAACCATGATAAGAGCCATGTTCAAGAAATAAGGATGCCATTTGACATAAACGTTACCGGTGGTGGCATAATCAACAATACTGGTTTACCATCCGACAATATTCACTTCGATTTATTTTTAGGTCACAAAAAACTCGATATCGACTTCTATAAAGACGGGAATATAAATATTTCTAAAATTCAGTCAGTAAAATAAATAGCTTAAGACCAATTAAGAATTAATTTACCGGCATATTTATTGGATTCTAAATCGTTAAAAGCCAAGTGTAAATCTTTTAATGAATATACCTTGGTAATAAATGGTTTCAATTTACCCGATTTAACTAACGGTAAAATTTCACTGGCAAAAACATTAGCTAATTCAATTTTTTCACTAAGGTCGCGCGACCTCAAAGTAGTACCATAAATTCTAATTCTTTTGGCTAAAATCAAGGCTAAGTTAACTTCCGTTTTTATCCCAGCCAATAAACCGATTATTACGATACAAGCCCTATAACTACAGCATTCAATGTCCTGTTTCAAATAATTGCCACCAACCAATTCTAAAACATTGTCAACCCCAATTTGTCTTGTATACTCAAGGACAGACTGAACAAAACTACCTGATTCAACCGTAAAACCAAAATTCAAACCAATATTTTGGGCCAATTTTAATTTATCAGGTGTACGTGAACTACCCACAACAATGCAATTATATAGCTTAGCTATCTGTAACGCAGCTAATCCAACCGACGAGCCGATAGCTGAAATTAAAACAGACTGGTTTAATTTAACACCAGCCTGTAACACTAACGCGTCGTAAGCAGTAATAAAAGCCTCAGGCAGACTGGCAGCCACTTCAAAATCCAAGTCCTGTGGAATTAAAATGGCCGTTTGGCTATGCGTACATAAATACTGCCCCATAGCTGCGCTTGCCACAAGGCCAAATACTCTATCACCAATTTTAAAATTGACGACCCGAGACCCAACCCGAACCACTATACCAGCGTATTCCAAACCAATTATGTCAGGACAAATAGACCCAGGTGGCGGATTATACTTACTATAAGACTGGATTAAATCAGCTCGGTTAAGGCCAACAGCTTTAACCTGGACCAGAATATCGTTGGCGCCTATTTCGGGCACAGGGTAATCGTTAACCAGCCTTAAGCCACTTGGTCCAATCGGCTTATCAACGACAATGGCTTGCATGTATTTTAAATTTTCCATAATTTTATTTATTGTTCTTGACAAACCCTATCTAAATAGTTAAATATTGATTTTTTTTAACTTTGCTTTATTAAGTATAAATTAGTACAATTTTTTAATTTAATTTTGTTAAAATCTTAAATCTAAAATCTAAAATCAATTAACTTAGGGTTACCACATGCTTCATAAATCTTTAGCCAAAATCACAGCTGTCGCTGGAGCTGTTCCCGAAGATGTCATGACCAATTTTGATTTAGAAAAAATTATTGATACAAATGACCAATGGATAGTCGAACGCACCGGAATCCACCAACGCCATATAGCCAAACACGGCGAAACGACTTCTTCTGTTGCCGCTCAAGCTTGTCAAAAAATAATTGATAAAACAGGTCTAAACCCGAATGATATAGACTTAATAATTGTCGCAACTATAACCCCAGACATGATGCTGCCGGCTACCGCTTGCCTGGTTCAAGATATTATTGGTGCCAAAAACGCTTGGGGATTCGATTTATCAATCGCCTGCTCGGGGTTCTTATACGCAATTCAGGTGGCTGCCCAATTCGTCCATAATAAAAC
>JAJYFO010000269.1 GCA_021785395.1 bacterium
TTGTATATTAAGCTAGAATTAATATTGATGCCATTTGCGCCATAGATTGAACCTTCGTTAATAAGTGTACTAGAACTTAGATTTAAAGCTGTGGTATTCGATACAATTTGTCCGCCTGGTTCGTTTAGTATCGCCGCGGCACTAAAACTATTATTGATTACAATGTCACCGTAGTTTTCTAGGCTAGCGTTTAGGTTAAATTTGCTATTATCTATTAAAGTTACGTTCTGTGGAATAAGAAGGCTTTCTTGGTGATTAAATAAATTGTTCGTCAATAGGTTACTTACATCGAAACTTCCGCCTATAGCCTGACCGAATTGATTAATGGCTAGGGTTTGTTTATTGTCCGATAATATTTGGCTAAGGGCAATAGCTTGGGCTGGGGTAATCAGTTCATGGCTTAGCAAAGTTTCATTATGATTGATTTGATTAAGAATTACCGGATGGCTCAAAAAGCCTGTGTTAATTATATCTTCAGTAGAACTTAGATTTAGGCTTGAATGTAATAAACTGGTAATAATGCTAGAAATTTCATGGTTAGGGTTGAAAATGCTTGGGTTTATCGAAGAAACGGCTGTTGTTGCCTCATGGAAGTAATTGGCTGAATTGGTATTGTGATTAACAACATTGGCCTGACTGGTTAAATTACTTGTTGCTTCTTCGGCCAGAGAGATTGTGGCGTTAAAACAAGTCAGAATAACTAAAAAGCATGAAACGACTGTGATATGAATTTGTTTTGGGTTGTTTGAGACATTTGTAATTTTTGTTTTATGTTTGTTGCCAGTTTTAGTAGATTCACGCATCATATTTATCTTCTCCTTGACTTTCCTTGGTCGTAGTAGAACTTGTTAGGTTATATGATAATTGATTTTTGTGTGGTTAAGAAGAAGCAATTTAATTATTTTTAATTAAATTATGTTAATGTCGCTCATTTTTAACTTTTCGAAAGCTTTATGCCTAGCTCAAGCTTAGAGATTACCGCCTAAAGCTGCTAATTTAACTTTTCTATATCTTTTGAAACTTTGCTAGATTGATTAATTTGAGCATAAATACTCAATGGTCCAGCTGTAGTAAATTTAAATACATCGCTAGCTTGACTGGCCTGCATAATGGCGTTGGATTTGTAAGAATCGTAAACGTACACGCTAGATCCTTAATAGTAATTGGGTTGGTTGAAGTTCCGATACCGCCACCAAATGTACTTAAAGATATCCAATTGGCCGTAACCACAATACCAGTGTTTTGGGTAATACTGCCAGGCCCAGTAATGTTAGCGTAGAATGCTTCGTTGGTAAAATTTATATTGCCGCCTAAAATTAAATTGCCGCTAGCGGAGTTACTTATAGTAATCCTTACAGAAGCTGACGAATTATTTGCACCTTGCGACGAGTTTAAAGTCATACTGGCAGACGTATCATTGATGTTGACATTGTCATTGGTAATACCCGTTGTATTGGTCGCAAAATTAAGCGATCCTACTGCAATATTGATTGCGTTGCCAAAGTTATCTTCTATATTACCAGCTGTTATTGTAATTCCAAGATTGCCACTGGTTGTAATTGTGCCACCGCTATATTGCGTGAATTATCAGCCAGAATTTACCGTTATGTTGGCCGCCCCACTGCTTAAATCGGCCTGGGATATTATACTACCCGGTTGGAGATTTTCAACCGTAAAAGTAGGACCGTTGGTTATATTTCCATTGTTATCAAAATTATGCTACCAGTATCGTTGGCAATGGCTGTATAAAGGCTAATGGTTCCACTAATAGTAGCACTGTCACCACTTGCTACTGTAATACTACCAGTTGATAGTATCGCTAAATTGTTACCATTCGTTGTAATGCTTCCGGTTAAGCTTATACCACCATTAACGTTTACAAATGTAGGGTCACCATAAAATTTAGTATTACCAATTTTCATTTCGGTAGAAGCAGTTGATAAATGAATTGAATTAGCCGTTTCATTGATAGAACCGGTTATGTTACCGGTAAAGCCTTGTATGGAACCGGCTGGCATAGCATTAATATTTAAGTTTTGGCTTGTAAAATTCCCGCCGGATATATTAATTGAGTTGTCAGAGTTTTTATTGCTTAAATTTATATTTATATTGCCTGAATTATTTAGATACTGAGCATTAAACGTTGAAATTAGACTAAGGTCATTTACCCTTACATAGGTTAAGGTTATTTGAACTGGTTTCAATCGTGCCAGAATTAAATAATTTAGTGGTATTAAATGTCATACCATACGTTGAGTATATTTCACCTTCATTAAATATGGCCGGGCTGTTTATATCCAAGCTAGCAGAGGCACTTATCTGCCCACTTTGGCCATTAATTATATTATTGGATATTATGGTACCGTTACTAGCAAACACTATATCACCGTAATTAACCAATGTGTTGTTTACCGCTAAATTATTACTTGTATCAATTAAAGTGACATTTTTGGGTATTTCGATATTTTGAATATTTGAATTCAAAATGGGAGTATTAAAATTCCCACCAACGGCTTGGCCAAAAGAATTTAAAATTAACGATTGATGGTCTGATCTCAGAACTTGATTAAGCGCCAGAGACTCGGTAGGAGTTACATATTGATTGTTATTAATTGCGTATAAATGGTTATTTATATTAATGTTTATAGTCTGGGTTATATTGGTTATTTTAATACTGTCTAAGGTCGATGATAAATCTAGACTTTTAGAAGAATTTACAATATCACTAATTATTTGGTTTATTTCATGGTTTAAATTGACAGTGTTATAATTATTAACTTCATTGTAGTTGAAGGTATTTTGGCTGTGATTTATATTGGCAATTTCTGAATGATTTTGTCCTGTACTATGGATTGAGCTAGAAATCTCGTGACTTAGTACTTGGCTATGAGAATATAATAGGGTAGTGAGCAAGAATACTAAAAAAAAATTCTTAGATCTAGTATGTATGTAGTTAATTAATGGTTGTTTGCAATTAATGATTGCGTTCACGAAATACTCCTTACAAAAAAAATAAAGATTTCTATTAACCTAAAATTTAAGGTTAA
>JAJYFO010000075.1 GCA_021785395.1 bacterium
TTTGAGTTTAAATTATAAATAAATTATTAATACAATATAAACTTTACACCAGATTATTATAATTGAAAAGAGTCTTTTCAAGAGGAAATATAATAAAATATAAATTATTTACTTTTAATATATAAGCAAGAGTTCCCACCCTTGCTTATATACAATAAATTAAAATTATTTAATTTCTTACTTCTTGAATGTGATGGTTAAACCTTCGCCTTCAAACTTGGTTGTACCAGTAAAACCAAAGCGCTTGCCCATGGTTTCAATGTAACTGGTCATACGAGCCATCATTTCTTGTTCTTGGGCTGGAGTTGGATTCATCATTTTTTTGGTTGCTTCCCATCCGGCGCAAGTCTTAAAGGTTAAAGAGGCTTCGGTGTCGGTACCAAAAACTTCAATAGTAGAACCAAGTAAATTTACTTCGTATTCAGCCATGGCCTTGACTAAGTCCATTGGGGTTTTAACACCTAATTTGGTAAAATAGCCAATTTTCATTTCGGTCATTTTGTTGTTTAATTCAGTCATAGCTTCTTTGCCGAATTTTTCAACAACAGAGCTAGTTGTAAAGCACATCTGAACCTTCATCATAGCTACTTCGTGTTGAACTTGGCTCATCGTCCAAGTTGGTTTAACTTCAAGTTTTTGCATTGTGGTCGTCATAATTAATCTTCTCCATTTGGTATGTAACTTCTTACGTTATTCAATATAGTTGAAAAAAATAAGTTTATTAAAATTGTTCACACTAACTTAAGTATTAGCCGTGTAAAAACTTACAATTTATTTACAAATTGCATTTATGCGCCTGACTAAAATTGAGGCAACGGACCTCGATACAGCACTTTTAAGCTAATATACAATAACACCAGAGTAAACAACACCAACATTAAATAACTAGAAAAATATACTTTGCTTTATCAGAAATTTTAAGCCCAAGCGAATACACCCATCCGGAAAGCCTAAATAAGACTAACTAAATAAGCTTTTTTAAGGCCTTGACAAACTTCTCATTTTCTCTAGGCAAGCCTATGGTCACGCGCATACAAGTTGGTAAACCAAAGGCAGTCAACGGCCTGATTACCACTCCTTGCCGCAACAAACCTTCGTACGTTAGCTTAACCCTTTGCTCTGTTTCTAAATTAATCATTATAAAATTTGCATAGGAAGGAACATGTTCGATACCCAAAGCATCAAAATGTTTAATTAAAAATTCCTTGCCCTGGGCATTATTCTGGACCGTACGCTCTATGTAGGCAGTATCTTTTAAGGCTGCCAAACCAGCCACTTGAGCCAATGTATTAGGCTCAAAAGGCAATTTAATACGGTGAATGTAGTCAATCAAGCATTCATGCGCCAAACCATAACCTAAACGCAAACCGGCTAAGCCATAGGCCTTACTGAACGTCCTTAAAGTTAAAACATTATCATAGCGATAGTTTAGCGAATCAGGGAAATAAGAATAATCACAAGCGAATTCGTAATAGGCTTCATCCAGAATTACCAAGACATGAGGCGGTACTTTTTTAATAAATTGTTCAAATTCATCTTTACCAATAATCTGACCAGTTGGATTATTTGGATTACACAAATAAATTATTTTGGTATTTTTGTTAATAGAGTCGGCAATAGCTTCTAAATCAAAACAATAGTTTTTCAAAGGAACCGTTACCAACCTGGAACCATTGGCTTTTACCAAAAGGTAAACACCAACAAAAGTGCCCTCACTAGTCAAAACCTCATTATTACCGTGCAGAAAAGTTCTAATAATATTGGAAATAATACTTTCCGATCCGCTACCGACCGTAATATTTTGCGGCTTAACAAGGTATTTCTGCGCCAGAGCTAGTCTCAAGTCTAAAGCCAGAGCGTCAGGGTAGCAATGGATTCCCGATATTGCCTTATTAATTGCCCTAGAAACACCCTTGGGAGCCCCCAATGAATTTTCATTAGATGCCAGATTAATAAAAGACTTAACGCCTAGTTCTTGGCACAATTCCTTAGTTGGACGCCCTGGTTTGTATGGACTTAAATTCTCAATATGAGTCGGAACTAATTTGCGCTTGGCTGATTCTTCTAAAAAATTATACTCGTTATTATTGTTGTGCGACCCTGAGGCGAAATAATTCAAATTGGCATACATATTTTTAAGGCTCCGAGATAAAAGGTACTCCAAATTCAACGACAAAGCACACCCCACAACACAGCTTAGAAGACCATTTTCTTATAAACTATTTTTTTTGCGATGTTGTTCTGTCCGAATTCAATATATTTTTTATACATACAAGGTATCATTTCTTTACGATTAATTCAAGTAAAAAACAAGGGATAAACTAATTTATCAGAAATTTTTAATGTTTTTTCTTAACATTAATACTTGTTAACAATTAGGGTAAAAATTGTTAACCTTGACCAAGACCAGTGCCTAGTGTTATATAATAATTGTATTCTACAGGCTCAATCTACAAACTTTGCGGGTGTAGTTCAATGGTAGAATGACAGCCTTCCAAGCTGTACACGCGGGTTCGATTCCCGCTACCCGCTTATTTATTTAGCTCATGGCAATACATTAATGGATTAAACGAAACCATACGGCTAAAGTCGTAATTGCTACGTTCCAGGT
Organism: bacterium; assembly: GCA_021785395.1. Lineage (GTDB taxonomy): Bacteria > Cyanobacteriota > Vampirovibrionia > Obscuribacterales > JAKAZS01 > JAKAZS01. The sequence continues at coordinate 2,612 of JAJYFO010000075.1, forward strand.
AGTGTTGTCGTTACAGCTTCACACCGTATCCAAGGTCTCTGCTAAAGTCGTAGCTATCACGTCCTAGGTAGTGCGATATAAGCGAAACATTACAGCTAAAGCTACAGTTATTTCGTCACGAGCAATATATTACCGCCATGACTTAGAGCAAACGAGCGAAAAGCCATTAGTCGCTTTGCCGTATACGTATTGTTTCTTTGCTTGTATTAAAATTGGTTGCGGGGGACAGATTCGAACTGTCGACCTTTGGGTTATGAGCCCAACGAGCTACCAGGCTGCTCTACCCCGCGATATTGAACTTTTATTAAAAGGTTTTATCTATAACCTTATGAATAATATCACAATCAGGGCATGAAATTACCAAACTAATTAAACTTTACTTTATAATTTTAATAATATCGTTAAGCTTATTTCTTTAATAAGCACTAAAGTACTACAATTAATCTTAAGCGTTACCAAAAGCCATTCTAAAGGTATTTCATGAAAGCGGTCATTCAACGAACAACCCAAGCCAGCGTTAGTGTAGATGGGAAAATAGTCGGTCAACTTACGCAAAATGCCCCTGGCTTATTAATTTTACTGGGCGTTCACAAAGAAGATTCTCGCAGTGACGTCGAATATTTAGCCAAAAAAATTATTGAGTTTCGAATTTTTAATGACGAACAGGGAAAAATGAACAAATCGACCAAAGAAGTCAACGCCGAAATCTTAGTTGTATCGCAATTTACTCTATATGCCACCTGGAGACAAGGGCGCCGACCAGGTTTAAGCCTGGCTGGAAAACCTGAAGAAAGCCGAGTCTTATACGAATATTTTGTAGATTCTTTGAAAGAATATGGTATAAAAGTAGCAACAGGAATATTTGGTGCTGATATGCAAATAAGTCTAATAAATGATGGGCCGGTAACTTTTGTCCTTGATACTAGAGAGAATTAAATTGACTAAGCCCTTTTTACACCAACTTAAATTGCTTCTTTTAACTCTATCGATAACAGCTATTTTTAGCTTGTCGTGTTCTGCTAAAAATAATGAAACGGTTATCCAGGGTAATGTTTCAACTACTGTTACGCAGCCAATAAACGGGTCTGCCGATTCAAACGACGACAGTTTGCGTTTAAGCAGACCCAATAATCTTAATGCCGAAGATAATGCTAGCAACTTAAACGCCAATTCAAACAATTCTGGGGTTCTAAAAATTGAAGTGTCCAAGCAAGAACTAAGAATGCTTGGACAACATGATGTCACATTGTTAATAGACAAATCTGGTTCTATGGACACTCGTGATTGCCCGTCACCATCAAAAAGTGGAAAATTTGCCCAATATTTAAATATACCTCTAATGCTGACTATCGGAACTAATCCATTTGAAATTACCCGATGGCATTGGTGCCAGATTCAAACCATGCATTTTGCAGACATCTCTAAAAATTACCTCGACAACGGTATGACTGTCGTTCTATTTTCTAGTACTTATAAAGTTTTTCAAAACGTTCACTTTAACGACATCGAAACCATTTTTCAAGTCAATAAACCTAGTGGCGGAACCAATACTACGGCTGCCCTGGTCAGCGTCATACGCCATTATTTTGAAAGCCGCCAAAACAACCCTGATACCAAGCCTATTGTTATCGCCATTATTACCGATGGCGTGCCAGATAATCCCATAACACTTAAAGAAGCTATTATCGAAGCAACCTTCCGCATGCGCAACCCCAACGAAATCTCCATAGCCTTTTTACAGATTGGCGGCAGTTTTTTTGGCTATAATTATCTAAAAGAATTAGACTTTGGGTTAATGGCTCAGGGTGCCAAATATGACATAGTAAGCGTTAAGACATTTGGCGAATTAACCAAAATTGGTCTAGCTCGTGGCTTTATAGATGCCATTGAAGACAATCAAAAGGCCAACGCCCAATTTATAAAACGACCCAATAACCCTTAATTTTTAAGGATTTGTTTTCAGAAACACATTCTATAAATGATTGGGAATTTCACCATGGCCTTTACATAAGAAATAGATTATATTGTAATCGAGCTCTTATAATTAAAGGTTATAAAATGGATAATAATTTCAAGATTGACCCGAATCTTCATAACAATGAAAGCAAAGTCTGTAAACTAAATTCAACCAGTATTAATAGCCCTGATACAGTAAGTTGTGGCCAGGCTAAAAGTTTTCAGCCTGACTATAGTTACAGCAGTAATAGCGCTAAATTATGGCATAAAGACGATATTGAATCTTTACATAATTCTATAGATTTAAACCAGAAATGCCTCTATAAAGTTCAGTACGGCGACTGTTTAAACTCGATAGCGCTAAGAGCCATTCAAGACCAAACGGGCAGAACCCCGTCAGATAGAGAAGTCAACCAAGAAGTTTCCAAAATCGTCAAACTAAATGAGGCCAAATACCCTTCCTTAAATTGCAATAATGCGCTAATAATGCCCGGATGGGAATTACAAATGCCCGATACAAAAGCCTGCCAACTACCCAACAAACCCCAGCCAAAACCGGTAGAACCTCCAGTCGAGCCCACTACCCCAGTTTATAAGCCCAAGCCAGTCGACACGAGTCAGCCCGTTTATAATTATGGTATTCCAACCTGGCAAGTACCAATAACTAATCCAGAACCAGTTGAATCACACCCAACGCATTGTGAATGCCAGTGTGAACCGATAAACCAACCGCCGGCTACACAACCACCCATTGAACAGCCGCCGGTTATGCAGCCACCTATCATGCCGCCTATCATGCAGCCACCTATCATGCCACCTATCATGCAGCCACCTATCATGCAGCCACCTATCATGCCACCAGTCATGCCACCGATAATGCCGCCTATGGGTTATTATAATTATCCACCTTCGGTAATCGCCAGACCCCCAGAGCCTGGCTACCTACCCAGACCCTACGAAGTGCCACCAATAATGGCTGGCCCAACCTACCCATACCCAAATTGGCAAATTAATCAGACTTATAGCGAATTAAACCCCTATCAAAGCGATTTGCCACCTCAGGAAAGATATTAAAGCCATTGCCTGGCCGAAAATTAAATTAATTTAATGTCACGCCAAATATTAATTATGTAATCTATGTAGGATATAGAACGTGGTAGTTAAAGCCAAAAAAAATTATAAAAGTGACAAATGACTCAGCTATTTTAGGCCTAAAAGATAAAGTATTGATTTTTTTGGCTGGATTCTGTTTACTAAATACCCAGTATATTTTTTCACGCATAATTGGTTCGACTTTTTTTTCAACCGAACTTATTTTAATTTTTTCAACTATTATCATACTTATAGGAATCAGTTTTTCTTACGCTATTGGCATAAAATTAAACGATAAAGAATTCCAGGTTTGGACATTACTAACATTTATAATGTGCCTATCGTTACCAGTAAGTCCGATAATTATTTATATTTTTTGTTATAAGTTCAAGATACAACTCATTGCCTATTTAATCATTGCTATACTTGGTTTTTTAATTCTTGGTGGTTATTTTGCTGTATTTTTACCTAAATTTATAAGCCGCGGTATCAACTTTAACCACATTTATATATTCGAATTACTAGGTTCTTTGACCTGTCTTTTTTTACTATTTATAATGAATAATTTTATGTTTAATTTATTTTTTTATTATCTAGCATTATTTGCAATCACTCTATTAACGCTAAATTCAAAAGTTCTAAAAATACTTAGCGCAATTTTAGTTATAGTATCGGTAAATTCATACGCTTTTGTTAACGAAGCTGTTTTAAAACAGTATTATCATACCGTCTATCAGGCCAATAACCCCCAAATTGTCTATACTGAATATTCTAATTATTATCGAATCGATGTAGTATCAAGTTTACAAGGAACTTCTCTATACCTTGATGGGGTACCTTACTACGACAACAGTATAACCGGTGGATTTAATTACTCGCTATCGTATCTGCCCGGGCGCTTAAAAAAACCCACGCTTAAGCCAAATTTAAAGGCTCTGGTCGTGGGTAGCGGTAGTTTGTCTAGCTCTAGTTACCTAAAATCATTAAACTACGACGTTACTGTTTGCGAAATAGACCCTAAAGTTCTCGAAGCGGGTTTAAGATTCTTTCAATTTAAAAATCATCTTCAACCCCAGTCGCTTAATATTAAAATCACCGACTGCCGAAATTATCTTTTAAATTTACCCGACGCCAGTTTAGACATAATTGCTATGGACGTTCCAGCTCCTTATCACCTGCAAACAGCTATGCTACATACCAAGGAGTTTTATAGTTTAGCTAAACAGAAATTAAAACCCGATGGACTAATTTCCATATGCTTATGCTCTTATGGCTGCCATAAACCACTAGCCAAATCAATAGCGAAAGGACTTGGTCTTAATTTCCCCTATTTTATAAAATGCGATTCGCGCTTAGTAAATTTAAGTTTTATTTACGGGTCGCAAGATTCTAGTCTATTGAATATCGACGAATTAAAAAAAATAGTCTCACTTGAGCACAATTCAGCCTACTTCGACTTTAGTTATAAAAACGAAATTTGGCCTAAAGTCAAAAACGAAAAAGCTTTATCATTCAATTACCTACTACCAGCCTTGTTTATAATGAGTCATGTTCTATAATCTAATCAAACCCAGTGTTCTCAATATTTTTATGACGGGTCTTTATTTAGGTGCCATCCAGCTCAACTTAAGCCTAATTATAATGGAAAAGATATCCAGTGAAATTTTATGGTATTTTACATTACTAACGACGTGGATTTCAGCTTCTATACTAGGTACTTTCTATGATAAATACGCCTACGTTAATTTCAAATCTAACAGTCCTAAACTAAATTCAATAATTTTAGTCTTAACCCTAATACTAAACATTTATCTAAGCTTGACTTTTAATCAATACAGTGTAAGTCAAGCCTTAATAATTATGGGCATAAGTTTAAACGGATTTTACGGCGGTATTTTTTTAAGCGGCCAGTTTAGACTGAATAAAAATCCCAACATTCTCTTGATTGAAAACAATGGTTTTATCGCTGGTTTTATTCTGGGTTATATATTCTTGTTTTCTAGCCCAGCTAGTTTAAATACAGTTATAATAAGCTTAAACATTTTATTGCTATATTTTAGGCTTGTTAATGTATAATTTAAACCGTAACATCTATTTTTCCTACCTATGTCCAAAATAAATAAATTATTTTTAGTAATCATCATTTTCTTATCAACAACGAGTTTTACTTCGATGGCGCAGGCTTTTCCCAATTTTAACAAGAAAAAAGACCCCGTGGCCAAAGTAATTATTGACCCTACCACCTTAAATTTAATAAACACCTTAAGCCTTCATCCTGAATTAATGCATTTAGACTACCTACAATATTATATAGGCCGACCAGAAAACGAAGCAGTGCATCGAGTAAGCTTGCACAAGCGTTTTTACTGGTACGATAACAATTCAGCCAACCATACTTTAATTTACGAAATGGAACAGATCCTACAGGCACCTTTTCAGGTAACTAAAAGCACTTTTACAGCCTATATAATCGACAGCAATGTAAGTTTGAAACAAGCTAAAAACCTTCTTGGTGGTGATTATCAAGAATTTTATGACGACAAAGGGGTGCCTTGCACAGCTTACTCTACGGCCCCTAATACCAGTTTGATTTTTAAACAGCCAAGCAATGCCTTTAGAATAACCAAAGTCAGCGTAGACTACCAAGGGCCACCTCTGCCAGGTCCTGGCTTGAACTTTATAGGTTTTGCCCAAGACTACCGATTTAATAAATTGCTTAAAAATCTCGACAACGGCAACCCCCAAGAATTAATTACTATGCTTAAAGCCCATTTACAAGAATTCCCCAGCGACCCCAAAGCCCATTTAGAACTGGCTAAAGTTTACCAGCGTACATTTGACATCAATGACGCCATAAAAGAATTCCAAACCAGCATCAATTGCGCCAATAATAATCAGGAAATTATAAACGAAGCCGACCAAGGTCTAAGAGCCCTTAAAGTACTACCGCCCCAGTAAAAATTTTAAAATTATGACAACCCCCCCGATCGACGCTTCAACCCAGGCCCAATTAGTTTCAAAGGCTAAAGAAGCTTTAGGGTTTTCCTACGCCAAGTATTCTGGTTTCAAGGTAGGCGCAGCCCTATTAACCAAGCAAAATAACGTTATCACGGGCTGTAATATCGAAAACAGATTTTTCAACCTGACCATCTGCGCAGAAAGAGTTGCCATAAGCAAAGCCTTAAGCGATGGTCATAAAGAATTTATAGCCCTTGGTATAGCCTGCGTCAACCAGGACAACCAAATTCAATATAACGCCTATCCTTGCGGAGCCTGTCGGCAATTTCTAATCGAATTTGCCCCAAATTTGCCGGTGATTATAGCTATAAACGAGTCGGACTTTAAGGTAACTTCGGTCCAAGAATTGTTACCATAAGAGTAGATTAGATAACAGTCAATTTATTTTTGGCTTTTAAGCGTAGTAGACTTAGATAAAAGAATTATTACCCGGAAATAACATTTAAAGATTAAATTTTGTCTTTACCTAAAATTTCACTTGACAATATCCTGGGACGAAATTATTATAAGTGTACCGCCCCCCTTACTAGACCAACATAAAACTATGACATTTACGAATCCCCAATTTGAAAAGGCCCATGAGGCTGAAAAACCCAAAGCTAAAGCTCCAAGCGGTTTGCAAGGTTTTTTCACCAGTTTATTGAAAGACGCTGATTATGCTATAGGCTCGGTTCAGAAAGAAACGGCCTATTTTATTAAAAGCTTTGAAGAAGGTAACCCCAAACCTAAAGACGCTAGTTCAGACAAAATGGCGACTGTCGAACCGGAAAAGCCTAAATTAATCGACCATAGCAAAACCAACCCAGAAATATCTTATAAATTAGAACCGATAAGTCCAAAAGAGGGTAACCTTAGCCAAATCGAAGAATTGCGCAGGTCAAATCCTAATAATATTTATCAACAAGCTTTAAAATTTGCCTAATTATCCTTTAGAATAAATATTTAATGGCTCAACCTTTAAATATTATAAGCAAGAAGGAAAAACGAGGTTCTATAATCATGGGTTTGCTGTGGCTGACTATGGTTACCGGTTTCCCTTGCGTGATTAGTGGTTTTACCTGGGCTCATACCATCTTCTCAAGCCAAGACATACTTTTATCGCTACTACTTAGTTCATCAGTATTAATCATTTACAGTTTTTTGGCCAGTTATTTAGGCAGTGTAACTGGTCAAACGTTTACGGTTTTGACCAGGTCAATTTTTGGCCTTTGGGGGTCGTATGGTATTAGCCTTTTTATCGTTATTATAGCTTCATTATGGTACGCCATAACAGCTCTATTCTTGAGTTCAGCCTTGATAGATTTATTCAACCTGCCTATTGCCAATGGACTTTTAGCTAGCATACTAGCTATTATTATGGCTTTTAACAACCTTTACGGCTTTACCGGCATCGCTTTATTCGCCGGATACTTTGCCGCCCCAGCTTTAATTTTGTGGATTCTGCTGGTCTTAAGCAATCTTGAACCTCGATTTGGCCTCATAATAAACCATGTTAACTTTAACAATATCAATTTTACGTCTTTTAGCCTTGTCAGTTCTTTTGTATTAGGTTTTGGAGCCTGGGGCAATGAAGCCGATTTTTGGCGGTACGCCAAACCCAATAAAACTAAAATTTTTATTTCATTGATTTTGTGCATTATAATTGGGCAAATTATTTTTCCTCTAACTGGCTACTTTATCGGCAAGCTTAACGTCAATGTAGCTATCAATGAATTACCCAAACTTATGAACCATTATGGCTATTTAGGCTCACCCATCACGACTGCCGTCGTTTTAATCGCTTCGTACTTTGCCGTAAACGATTCGACGCTATATGGTATCACTAACGCCATCAGAAACGTCAAGCAAATCGGTCATGGTAAAATCGTCGTATTTTTCATGCTCGTTACGGCCTATTTAGCTAATGTATTAAGCTACAACCCAAACGCTTATTTGTGGGTCGCCAATTTATCTGCTTCGATCCTGCCCCAGGCATCTATTTTATTGATTATCGAATGGTACTTATTTACCAAACAGGATATAGAAAAATTCAACGCAAGCCTGTTAGACAACGTAAAATTTAAATGGGTCGGTTGCCTAGCACTGTTAGCTGGTTATATTTATGGTATTATAAATTCATCGCAGGTTCTAACCCACAAGAGTAATATAAATTCTTCCAACGTATTAAGTATATGGTTCGTTTCAATATTTATTTACATAATCCTGAGATTTATTATACTCAAATATGAATCTCAAAATAGCCATAGTAGCGAATCCAACAAAATAGAAACACCAATTAGTCGCTAAAAGATTCAAAAAAATTTCCACGTTTAAAAATAGATTTTAAAAATACACTGGCTTTATTTTGTTGTTTATGGCAAGAATTAAACGTGCGTGAAATTTCCTAAATTTGTCAAAAGTTTAGCAAATAACTTATTTCTTTTCTTGAGGATTGTTACCTTATGCTGCACCCTGATTCGATATATAAAAGCCTATTAAAAAACAAACGGTTTATTAAAGACTTATTCATTAATATTATTAACCTTGATTGGGTTAAGAACATTGACTTTGACTCGTTCGAACTAATATCCACCGAATTTATTTCTAGCAACCATACTAAAAGAATATCCGACATTATTTATAAAGTCAAAGTTGCGCAGAAACAGATATACTGCACCATTTATCAATGGTGCCAAAATTAAAAGTACAAAGAAAATGCCGAATATTGGAATAGAAATCGAGTCTGCGTTGGTTGGGTAGTCTCCTCGATTTAAGCAAAATGAATAATATGCAATAACACCTGGCATAATACCAAACCAACCAAGATTCAATAAAAGCATAAAAATTATTCGATTAGATGGCGTTTTCATAAGTGGTTCAGTGGATTTAATATTCTGACAGATTTTAAATGATTCTAACAAGCGTCTCAGGCATAGCTGAAATTGGACAAAGCTGCGCCCGTAGGCAATAAATTAACTTTACCCGTTAGCCTGTG
>JAJYFO010000076.1 GCA_021785395.1 bacterium
GCGCGTTTCTTTAACTCTGATTCAGCAAAAGGTAGCTTTGTAAAATCCATCTAATAAATTTTATCCTTACAAATTTAGTAATACAATTTTCGTGCGTAATCATCCTTGCCGAAACTTAACGAAGCCAATTTTAACATTTTTTTTAGATTGATATGTTTACATAGACGTAAATTAAAATTTTAAGCTAAAAATATTAAACTATTGTTTTTATTTTTAAGTGTAATAGGTTTGTTATATATCCTATAATTAGAAGTCGCTAAAAGTTAATTTAAAAAGCAACACTTTAAATGACATTTTAGTAGACGTTTTGATAGGCAGAATATAACTATTACATTTTATTAATTTTTAGTTCGGTCACTAAGTTTATTAACACTATAGAAGAGGAAACAGAATATGGCAAAATCAGTAGGTATTGATCTTGGAACAACAAACTCAGTAGTTGCTGTTATGGAAGGTGGGCAGCCTACAGTTATAACCAACACAGAAGGTTTACGGGTTACCCCATCAGTAGTAGCATTTACAAAATCAGGCGAAAGACTAGTTGGACAATTGGCCAGACGTCAGGCTGTAGTCAACCCTGAAAATACGATTTACTCAATCAAACGCTTTGTCGGCAGACGTTTCGGTGAAGTTGATTCAGAGCGCAAAATAGTTTCATACAAAGTTGTCGAAGGCAAAGACGGCAGCTGTAAAGTTTTAATACAAGGCAAAGAATACAGTGCTGAAGAAATATCGGCCATGGTATTGCGCAAATTAAAAGAAGACGCCGAAAAATACCTGGGTGAAAAGGTTACCAGCGCTGTTATAACTGTTCCAGCGTATTTTAACGACTCGCAACGGCAAGCAACCAAAAATGCCGGTACTATAGCTGGTCTTGACGTGCTTAGAATCATCAATGAACCTACCGCAGCAGCCTTAGCCTATGGTATCGATAAAAAAGCCAATGAAACCATTCTCGTATTTGACTTGGGTGGTGGTACTTTTGACGTATCTATACTCGAAGTCGGCGAAGGTGTTTTTGAAGTCAAGTCAACGTCTGGAGATACCCACTTAGGTGGTGACGACTTTGACCACGTTTTAGTCGACTTTATCGCCGATGAATTTAAACGCAACGAAGGAATAGATTTGCGTAAGGATTCACAAGCGCTGCAACGTCTAACTGAAGCAGCTGAAAAATGCAAAATAGAATTATCATCGGTGACCGAAGCCAGTATTTCACTACCTTTTATAACGGCCAATGAAACTGGTCCGAAGCACTTAGACATGCGCATGACCAGAGCCAAATTTAATGATTTAACCAAAGCCTTGGTCGAACGCTGCCGAGGACCAGTAGAAAACGCTCTACAAGACGCCAAATTAACTTACAAAGAAATAGACGAGGTTGTCTTGGTTGGCGGTTCTACCCGTATCCCGGCCGTCCAAGAATTAGTTCGAAGTTTGACCGGTGGCAAAGAGCCTAATCAAAGTGTAAACCCCGATGAAGTCGTTGCTATTGGAGCGGCCATTCAAGCTGGTGTGTTGGCTGGAGAAGTTAAAGACGTAGTGTTATTAGACGTAACACCACTATCCTTGGGTATCGAAACCTTAGGTGGCGTCTTTACCAAACTGGTCGAACGCAATACAACTATTCCGACACACAAGTCTCAGCAATTTTCAACCGCCGAAGATAACCAGCCAGCCGTTGACATCCAAATATTCCAAGGTGAGCGGCCGATGGCTAAAGACAATAAGCTATTGGGTAATTTCAGACTCGACGGAATTAAACAGGCGCCCAGAGGCATGCCCAAAATCGAAGTTTCCTTCGACATCGACGCTAATGGTATCTTAAATGTAACAGCTCGCGATGAAGGTACTAATAAAGAGCAGAAGATAACTATTACGGCCAGTACTAATTTATCTAAAGACGACGTTGAGCGCTTGATTAAAGAAGCTGAAAAGAATGCTGATGAAGACAAAAGACATAAAGAAGCTGCCGACACAAGAAACGACGCCGATAATTTATCTTATCAAATAGAAGCTGCTATGAAACAAGGCTCTGACAGCGTAACGCCTGATACTAAATCTAAAGGTGACAAGCTAATAGCTGACTTGCGACGTAAAGTAACCGATAAAAGTGAAGATATAGAAGGCATGAAAAAGCTTATGGACGAAGGACGCGGGCTTTTAGTCATAATTCAGCAAGAGATGTCAGCCCATGCCAGTTCAGGTGGACCATCAGGCCACAACGGGTCATCTAACGGCAGCGGCAGTTCTGAAACTAAAAGCGATGAAATAATCGACGCCGAAGTCAGTAGCTAAATAGTATTTTAATCAATATTATTTTTTCTTTTATAAATTCATAAAAACACTGATTATAGTTTAACCTTTAATTAGTGTTTTTTATTTCAAGGAGGACTTCATGGAAAACAACAACAATTCAGTAGTTTCGATTTTTGACACGCATCATGACGCTGAGGCAGCCATTAAAGAATTGCAAAAGGCTGGTTTTGACATGAAAAAATTGTCAATTATGGGCAAAGACTACCATACCGAAGAAAATATTATAGGCTACTATAATATGGGCGACAGAGTTGCCACATGGGGCAAATACGGCGCTTTTTGGGGCTGGATTTGGGGAGTAGTATTCGGTTCGGCTTTTCTATTCGTGCCAGGTGTCGGCCCAGTTATAATTGGCGGACCAATTTTAACCTGGATTATCGGAGCCATAGAAACGTCACTAGCAGTAGCTGGATTTAGCGCTTTGGGAGCTGCCTTGGTCAGTTTCGGTATCCCTAAAGATTCTGTTTTAAAGTATGAAACGGCTATAAAAGCTGACAAATTTATGCTAATAGTTCACGGTACGACCGATGAAGTCAAGAAAGCCAAAGAACTTTTAGACAATTCTAAAGCTACAGATACGACCGTACACACTGAAACAAAAGAAATGGTAAGTTCTAAAGCTTAATTAATTAAGTAATTGCTTTGCATTTAGGGCAAATCCCAAATAATTCGAAAATATGGCTTTGTAATTTGAAGCCATATTTTTTTTGGATTAATTTATGGATTAGTTTTACGATACACGTTTTTAAATGAAGGCAAGACTTGCATTTAGTACAGACTAGGTGATGGTGATGTTTATCTTTAGAATTTAAAACTTCGTAACGTTTTTGATTATCGCCTAAATTGACGTAAGTAATTAGTCTATATTTCGTCAACAAGTCGATTCCGCGGTAAATAGAACTTAACCCAATATTGTGGTTTTGTGACTTTATATCGTCAAATATTTCATAAGGTGTTAGTATCTGTTTTTTTTTCTTTAAACTATCATAGACAAGTTTAGCTATCCTGGTTAGTTTTACCGATGGTTTAGCTGGTTCTACCGCACTAGATTTAGAAGGAAATTTGGCTTCGGTCATTATATTGTTGATCGCACCTACTAATGAACATGGTCGTGACAGCTGATATTATGTAATTTAGACAGGTGACGGCGATTTTGCAAGTGCGTAGCTACCAGAATTAAATTACCGACGGTAATAAGAGGAGTTTCCAAATTGCTTAGATTTAAGGCAGCTAAGCTAAAAGTAGCCAGCATAACCAGGCTTAATCCAAATAGCATAGCTATTAAAATCGTTTTGCGGCGATGCTGCAGGTAGCCCGGTACTATTGCCGTTAGAGCAAATAGTAAGACAAAAAAAGCTAAAACCTTGTGCGCAGCGTTAGAAGCTAGATACTCTAAACCGGCAAAGGGTAATAGTATTAGGACAAAAGGTAAAACCAGACAATGGACCAGGCATACGGACGAAGCGATAACGCCAAGCTTGTCAAGATTAACTAACGCTCTAAACTCGTTGCATTTGAGTATAAAAGAATTGGTAAAGTCTTTGACGCTAGTCATCATTATCGATTATTATCCGAATTTTAGGTAAATCTTTAACCTAAATTATAGCTTAAAAATTAAGAATGATTATCATTTTTATTGTTTCTTGTTGTTCTGTTAACGTTTTCGATAAAAAGTGTTAACTTGACCTGGGCAAATTTACTAGTTCCAGTCTAAAAAATTACCGCCAGTAAATTTAAAAAAAATTAAGGAATTGAAAAAATCTTAAATAAAATCCAAATTTTTTTTTAAATATGCTATGTTTAAAATGACTATTGTCAATGTCAGGGCGGTTAGCTCAATGGTGGAGCACTTCGTTTACACCGAAGGGGTTAGAGGTTCGAATCCCCTACCGCCCAATGTTTTTTTTAATCTAGGCCAGATCAAGACGCTAGTCTAGATGCGTTTCAAGTACTAGTCTTGTCGAAAAAATCTGAAGCATTTCCCAATTTTTCTCTGGATTCTTTTAATTAAATCTACAAGAGTGCTAGTCAACATAAGAAAATCTGAAGTCATAATCGACAAGTAGATATAGGGCTGCATTTAGAGCTGCAAAAATATCGTTAATTCAAAGAATACCATCGCAGACGACCAAATAGACCAGTTTAAATGGTTTTAACTTGGCTCATGACATAGTTTTATTCTAATGTTACGGAATTAATGTTATTGATACACTTAAATTTATTGGATTTTTATAACCCTTAGTGATGAACGTTATGGACAGCATGGTAACGATCCTCAAGATAAAACAATGATTAGGCAGTTAGATATTGAAGAAGCCAAACAAACCTTTTTTTATTCCTGGTTTAGCCTCTGCCGATTCTTTTAATTGGAAATGACTATAGGACTCGTTATACAAGTTTTTCTTACCTAGCGATAATTTATGATTATCACCAAGAATAGTTTTATCAAAAATTTCAGGTTTTATTAAATCAGGCATATTTTTAGCATATCAAATTTAATTACGCTTACGTTTTAAATTTGATTAGAATTAATATTATAAATTAAGGTTAAATAACATTTATGTGGATCCAAAGCACTTGCCAACCTTGTATTATACTCTAAAAAAATGAAGTTTTTTATCCAATAGACCATTAGCTCGAATCCTTCAACTATCGTACCGTGATAAAACTTATACCAACTAACTGGATAGGAGATCCTAGCTGGCTCAGTTCTAATAGAATTCAAAAGAGGCAATTTAAATTATTAATATTGTATGATTATGTCAAGCCTACTATTAGTAATTTAATGATGGCCAATAAACCGTGCATGAAAAACAGCAGTATAATCCAAAATTATTTATTTACGCAAAAGTCATTAAAGGCAAAAATTAATGACACGTTTTATATTCTTACAATCATACTACTTAATTCATTTTGGATAATAATACTAAACAATTCAAGTTTAACGTCCAGACTAAAGCCCTGGATTACCCTATTATTTCTTACCAATTTATATTACATATACAGGTTACTTAAAAACGTACTGTCCAAAAACATTATTCTAAAACAGAAATACACCGGTTCAAGTATCCATAGCATTACTCTAGCATATATAATTTTTTCACTTGGTTTTTTGGCATTTTTTTTAAGTAATCATTATCACGATTTTCAAAAAGACAAATACATAACCCAAGTTATCGACATTGAATTAACCGATACCAAAGACGCCACAGCAAACGATTCAATTATTGGCAGTACCAAAACCCAGACCAAACAAATTAAGATAACAGGCGATAAATCTAATCAAACTGGTCTCATACAGCCTAAAACCAGAACCCAAAATTTTGTTTCGGCTAAAAATACCCAAACGACCACAAATCCGACCAATAGTAAGTTTAGTCCAAATAGAAACATTAGTCCAATCGCCAAGCTAGAAAATAACGATATCAAGACTTACCATTTTAAACCCAAAAAATCACACCAGACAGACAAGAAGTTAGCATCGGCAAATCTAGATAAAGCCAATTTTTTAATTAATAACCCTAATAATAATACCGATAATAAAGAAAGTAGTAAAGACGATAATTTACTAAAGCCAACAAAGCCTCAATTACCAGTCGTGACCAGCTGGGATAGTATTAAGAATCAAAAATTCATTTATCCAATAAAAAGAAACACAAACTCCAGAAACGACACAACCATGCTAAGCGAAGTAAGCCCTCCAGAACTGGTAGAGGTTTTAGATTCTAAGCCGAAAAAAAATACAACCGAAATGGCTCAATCGGGCGGTCGGTCTAAAAATGGTAAAGGTGCCAGTACATCAATTCAAGAGTATTTAAAAAAATTACAGAAAAAAATCAAAAAAAGCTGGAACCCTCCTTATGGTCAACAAAATGAGTTAGAAGTAGAATTTGAAATACTTAGAAATGGCCAGCTAAAAAGTATTAAAATTCTAAAAGTATCGCAAAATCCCGTATTTGACCGAACAGCTATCGAATCGGTCACCAAAAATGCCCCGTATAACCCTTTGCCCGAAGATTACGAATACCCCTATTTAAGGGTCAGGTACACTTTCAACTACAATATTGACGGTGACAGCAATATTATCAATGAAATCAATTAGCGGTAGCTTCTATAGTCCTTGAATAGACTTGGACCTGGCTATAAGTTTATTAGCTTTATCATTTTCGTTAGTCTTACTTAAGATCTGTCCGTACAAGTCTAAGTAGGGAACCAGTTTAGCGTTGGACGGACCAAAGTTTTTCTCTAATACATTAATGGCATGGCTTAAATAATCTTTAGCCTTTGTCGAATCGCAAGTTTGGGCTAATTCGTATTCGATATTGGCCAGATAAACGCTATTTAAACCGTAAGCATTTTTACAGATATTATACTGGTCAAGTAATAAATTTGAGCCCTGTTTATTATCTTTACTGGCAATATAGCTTTTGGCCAAATTGATACCACGATTTATAGTTTCGATTCTATTAGAACCAAGAATAGATTTGGACATTTCATACGATTTAAAGTAATAAGTTTTGGCCAGTTTGTAATTACCAGTTTCTAAGTGTAACTGACCTAATTTGTCAAAACTTTGAGACAGAGCCAAATGCTTACCGCTGGTAGCCTTAAGCCTGAGCAATAATGACAGGTTATAACATTTAAGGCAATCATTAAAATTATGTTTTGACCTATTATAATCGCCGATTTTATCGACTATACTAGCCCATTCTAGTGAATTTTCTTTAAGTACTGGATTTGACCCTAGATTCACCGGTATATTATTTAGGGCTTCGCAGTCTAAAGTTTGGACATTTATATTATCGCTTAAACGCAACTGCTTTATTACGTAGCCTACAATTTTTTGATTTAAGTTAGAAGAATATTCAGACTGACCTATATTATTGAATAAGTCACTTAAAGCCGAAATTTGATTTATGACCGAGGCTGGTCCGGATATTTTCTGTTTTAGATATATTGCATTCTGCAAGTAATATATGCTTTTGGGAAAATTACCGCGAATTTTTTCTAAATCACTCAATTTAGTATAGGCCTGGGCCAGTTCAAGGTCATAACGATGCTGTTTAATTTTATAATTAATAATATCATTATATATTTGCTTAGACTTGTTCCATTGACCAGAACTTAAAAGCTCAGAAGCTGTTTTCAATTCACTTTCATAATCATAAGCCAAAACGGGCTGAATAAATACTGCCAAACAATAAAGTACCGAAATATTTTTGGCTAAATTATAAGAGGCTATTTTTTTCATTTATTAAATAAATAAGTTAACTTGAATTATAATACCATATTATTTAAGCTTGGGGGTATTTTTATCTTCGAGTAAATACGCCTTAGCTAATACGTCGTCGGCTTCACTATAACGCCCCATTTCTAAAAGCAAATTGGCGTAATTTTTTAGCAAAGCCGGTTTAGCTTTGACAGCTTTAGGGTTTTTATCGCAAAGTTTAATAGCTCCTTTGTACAAGGCATCAGATTGTTCGTATTTTTCTTCGAGCATATATAACCTAGCCAAATCAGCATAAGACATAATCAACACAAAAGAATCGGGGGACAGAATTGATTCTTTAAGGTTAATCGATTCAGTAAGGTATTGATGGGATTCACTATACTGATGTAAGAAATAGTTAACCCAGCCATAATTACGCAAGTGTTCAGCTTTAATTAAAGCACTAAGGTTAGGGATAGAATCGTCAATTTTTATGATTTTCTCGTAAATTGCTTCACTGCGACGGAATAATCCTTGGTTACTATAAACATAGGCCAAATTAACCAGGCCAAAAGTCATGGCAATCGATTTAGCGCCATAATTTTTTTCAATCGCAGCTAAAGCGCTGCGAGCACTATCAACAGCCAATTTATAGTTTTTTTGCTTAACTTCTTCTTTGGTCTGTTTAAATAGATCAATTATGCTGGGGTTATTTATTGGATTTAATTTTAATTCTTCTTCTTTTTCGCGGACGGCAAAAACATATAGACTCTGAGTTAAAAGGTCTTTTTCACGAAATACATAGCCTTTATTGAGCCTAGTCAATTTAGCCTTTAAAAAAGCCAGATTACTCTGCACATCAATCGCTTCATTGCTATTTAGACCATTGTACTTTAATACTATTTTTAAAAGCCGGTTATACAACTCAATTGCCTTACCATACTCATTTAACTGAATACAAACTTCGGCATAATCTTTTAAAAATGGAATTTTTTTGTCTATAGCCATGTCTTTATAATCATTAACGTATATATTGCTATATATTTCGCTGGCTGTATAGTAACATTTATTGCTTTCAGCCTGTTTAGCCGGAAGTAACAGTGTGTTGCCAGATAACATAGAATTAGCAGCATTCACAGCTATATTATTAAAGCCGATTAGTAATATTGAAGCCAGTATAATTTTATCTTTTAGTTTCATTATTTATAAATTTCCCCTTAATTTCTGCTCACGCTCGATCGACTCAAATAATGCCTGGAAATTACCCTTGCCAAAGCCCTTAGCTCCACGCCTTTGTATAATTTCAAAAAATAATGTAGGTCTATCCTGAACAGGCTTACTAAAAATCTGCAATAGATACCCGTCATCATCCCTATCGACCAAAATACCTAAATTAGCCAAATCATCTATATTCTCGTCTATTTTACCAACTCTATCTGTCAAGGTTTCGTAATAATTTTTGGGTACTTTTAAAAATTCGATACCATTTTTACTTAAAGTACTAACCGTCGAAACAATATCTTTTGTCGTTATAGCTATATGCTGAACACCACAACCTTCATTAAAATCGATATACTCTTGAATTTGCGACTTGAATTTAGCTGGATATGGCTCATTAATTGGCAGTTTAACCGTACCCGACTTATTAGCCATCACTTTTGAAACAAGGGCCGAATATTGTGTACTGATGTCGCTAGCGTCAAAATACTGATAGACGTAAAAACCAAAAATTTTCTGGTAGAAAGCTACGTAAGCGTCCAGTTGTTTCATTTCTACGTTGGCCACAATATGGTCAATCGACATTAAACTAGTCGGTCTAGCCAAATCGTTGGTTTTAGTCTTAAAATTGGGGGCAAAATTCTGCCTATAATTATTTCTATCGACAAAGCGATGTATGGTATCACCATACGTTTCAATCATAGAACTGGTATAAATTCCAAATTCGTCTTTAATAGTAACAGGTTCTTGAACAGATTTAGCTCCGCGCGATAATGCCAATTCATATGATTTAACAGCGTCTTTTACTTTGAAACCAATACACTTAACGCCGTCACCATGGTCACTTATAAATTTAGCAATTGGGCTTGAACTTTTATAATTACCGGAAATAACCAAAGTTACGCTACCTTGTCTTAAAACGTACGAAACAGATTCACGGTTACCGGTCTCTAAACCGCTATAGCCAACTAGTTCAAAGCCAAAACCGACTTGATAGTAGTAAGCCGCTTGCTTGGCATTACCGGCATAAATTTCGACATGGTCAAAACCATCAATGGGCAATTCCTGATTGTCCATTTTTGTTTCCACGTCAGCAAGACTAGAATCCTTACCTTTTAATGATTCATCTTGTAACTTCTCAGTACTTCTTGACATAGCCTTTACCTCTTAAATATACAATTTTTTTTTTACAATATTATAACCCAAAAACAAGATTATCATCGTTTTACTTAGCCATCATTGTCTTAGCCTCAGAATTATCTGGCTCAATTTCCAGAACAATAGAAAGTTCCTTATTTATCCTAGCTTTGTCGTTTGAATGCATTTGGCTCAAGGCCTTAGCGACACCTAAATGAGCCGGGGCGAACTTAGGTATGCGTTCAATTAACTTATTGTAATAAACCAAGGCTTCTTTAGGACGGTTACTATTCATTAACGAATTAGCCAGTTTAAACAGGCGCAATGAACTAAATTCACAGTTTTTAACAGACTTTTGAAAATACTTAACGGCCTCATCATTTTTCCCGCTGTATTCTTCGACCTGACCTATCATAAGATCAATTGTCGACATTCTAGGGTATTTAATAGCCAACTTATTCAAAATTGACATTGCTTGAGGCTCTTTATGTGCTAAAGCAAGCCGCCAAGCTATTTGACATTGCTGGGCTACTTCGGCTTCGGCCGCCATGTCACAAGACCTTATGTTTTCAGCGTCGGTAACATTGATTTTGGTTTTAGCAATACTTATTTTGGGACAGGATGGATCACTGAACTGGACTTTAGAGCTACACGAAGTCAAGATAAAAAATAACAGAAAAATAAAAGTCGATCTAATCATTGTAATGTTTGCGCTCGTAAACCTAGGTCATTTCAAAATAATACTTATTTGTGAGATTGCTATTAATTACATTGTACTATTAAATCGTCTTGAAATATTATGTAACATTATTCTTGGGATATTGACAGAATTATTCAAACTAGATAGTATTAGTAAACTGCATAAATTCGAGCAGTGGTATTTATTTGTAATTTTGAATTTATAAACAATATTTACGAAATAAATAGGCAAGTATATTAATTTGAATTTCTTTTGATATATTAGTTAAATAACGTATTAAAAAATCAATTTTAATGTATTATATAAATGAATGAGCTTGATTGTTTGTTCATAGAATATTGAACCCTGATAACTGAATAGCCAATTAAGGCGCCTGTCAAGAAAAAAATTGAGCAGGAAAGAAGCTTTTCGTTAATCAGCATTAAGTTGCTGAGCTTTGACAACGGAGAGTTTGATCCTGGCTCAGGACGAACGCTGGCGGTGTGCTTCACACATGCAAGTCGAACGAGGTAGCAATACCTAGTGGCGGACGGGTGAGTAACGCGTAGGAATCTGCCTTAAGGTGGGGGATAACTAATCGAAAGATTAGCTAATACCGCATATGCGTATAGCAATATACGTGAAAGGAGCAATCCGCCTTTTGATGAGCCTGCGTCCGATTAGCTAGTTGGTAGGGTAAAAGCCTACCAAGGCTACGATCGGTAGCTGGTCTGAGAGGATGATCAGCCACAATGGAACTGAGACACGGTCCATACTCCTACGGGAGGCAGCAGTGGGGAATTTTGCGCAATGGGGGAAACCCTGACGTAGCGACACCGCGTGAGCGACGAAGCCTTTTGGGGTGTAAAGCTCTGTCGGATGGAACGAAAAAAATGACGGTACCATCAAAGGAAGCACCGGCTAACTCCGTGCCAGCAGCCGCGGTAAGACGTAGGGTGCAAGCGTTGTCCGGATTTATTGGGCGTAAAGAGTTCGTAGGCGGTTTATTAAGTTTGGTGTTAAATACTGAGGCTCAACCTCGGAACTGCATTGAATACTGGTAGACTCGAGTACAGTAGAGGT
>JAJYFO010000002.1 GCA_021785395.1 bacterium
AATTAAATCAACAGAGTAGTGCCACTATATTCAGTACCTAAAATGCAAAATTTTTCATATATTTTTTTTAATCAACGAAGAAATAGGCATTTCGGGACACCGACACGCCAAAAATAGCGAGTTTTCTACACTTGAAATGTAGAAAACTCGCTAAAATTAATAAAAATTTATTATAGTCGGCGAAGTCGGGCTAGCTAGGCTGTCAACACTATCCCACCAGGATTTTATTTTTACTAACTTTAATAAATAGTTTAAATCAGATATATTTAAATTTTTTTTATGGTAATCGAGTATATCGATAGCAATATATTGAAATTCACGCTCTGGTAGCTGCCATAGAAAATCTACAATTACGAAAATTTCTTTACTTGATTTGTCTTTTAAGTTATCTAGAAATGGTTTTATTAATTCACGACGTTGAGGTGTTTGGATACCAAGGAAAGTAAATTTGTTTTGCATATAATTTGACATCTTACTGGATTTACTTAAATCAGTATGTGCTTTTAACAAAGCAACTAGGTTCTCTATGTTTATTTGGACTTTGGCCATAGTGATAATTTATTTAATTTCGTCAAGATTTACTAGAACATTATTACTTACAAATAATAATAAAGCTAAAAAAATAAAAATTTAAATTTAGTAAGCTTCATCTTGGGTTAAATTATTATAGTCTAATATGGATCGATTAATTAATTAAACCAAAATATAAATTGAAAAATCTTTAAAATTGCTATCCAGCATTTTTTATTTAGGTTTATTTTTGATAAAGTTTAGTTAGCTAAATAAATCGTAAACGATAAACCTAAATTTCAAGCGGAAGCTTTCCGGTTGGATTTTGTTTGTATACTAAAGAGCTAGCCAAAGCTTCTAGTCCAAGCGAACCTGGGTCAAGACAAGCTAGTATCATTTTGACGTTGGTTAGATTTTTAATACCATAGGGTAAATCAATAATAATTAAATAAATGTTCTGGCTATTACTTTCCAATAATTTTAATAAATCAAATTGTGTAGTATTGATAACGGGACGGTATAGTACCAGTATAATGTTTTTATCCTTACTTAACTTAGCTAGATTACTAATTACAGCTAACGTTGGTTTGTAATTGTACGGCTTTGACTTGAATTGGTAAGTTTTGTGATTTTTTATAGCTAAAGGCAGGTCAAAATCATAACGAAAATGTTTAGGGTGGAATATATAGTCTATAGTATTTAGATCAGGTAAATGACCACTGATTAAGCACAATCCTGCTTTGGCCGCTTCTAAATTTTGTTTGAAATCATTGTTTAAGGTATTACTATCGATTAAATTGCGTTTTAAATCAGGCTTATTGATATTATAAAGTTTAATTTTATTAACCGTCTGTTCAAGCCTTAATTGCAAATTTTTATCCTGACTTATGTTTTCATTTAAATAATCAATAGTATTACTAACCAAGGCAAAATCGTCACAAAGCATCAAATAATCAGCCCCAGCTAAGAAAGCCTTTAGAGTAGCCTCGTTTAACCCGTAGTATTTTTTTATTGCGAGCATGGCCATATCATCAGTAAAAACTAAGCCTTTAAAATTTAAAGTATTGAATAAATAGTTATAAGCATTTTGGGCCAAAGAAGCTGGAATTTTATAAGGCTCGATAGACGGTGTATAAACGTGTGCCATCATTACCGACTTTATTAAACCGACTAAATCGTTATATGGTTTAAGGTCAATGTTTTTAAGTAAATTAATATTATTGGGGTTAATAGCCAAATCTAGATGTGAATCTTCGACTGTAGAACCATGACCCGGAAAATGTTTCGTTACGGCTAAAATGCCTAATTCATCGGCTATTTCAAGGTATATTTGGGCAAATTTAATAATCGTACTGACGTCATCGCTATAAGCACGGGTAGCAATAATCGGATTTATGATACTATTAACGACATCTAGTACGGGGGCTAAAATACAGTTGATACCTAATTGTTTTAGTTGGCTTAGGCTAGACTTTATTACTTTTGTGAATAATTCGGTATCATTGGTGGCAGCTAGCGACATAGCCGAGGGTATTGGTGTTATTATTTTACAAAACCGGTCAACTGCGCCACCTTCTTGATCGCAGGCAATTAAAGGATAATGGTAGCTTGCGCTATAAATGTCGCTAATTAAATTGAATAGCTGGTTTTGGCTATAAACATTGTCGCTAAAAAGTACAACCCCACCAATATGTCCAACCTCAAAAGCTTTACGAATATTTTTAGGTAATGTATGGCCAGGGATTCTAACGAGCACCGTCTGGCCAATAATTTTACGGTAATCTTTCAAGTATCTGCTAGCCTCACTAGTATCTATAACGATAAGCCTTTAACCCATATATTTTACTTGGGTTTTTCCAAAATCATTCTTATATATGTTGCTTAATTAATAGCCAAGAAATAACTATAAAATACTTTATAGTCTAGTTGACTTTGCTAAGCTTTCCCAAATGCGAATTCAAGGCGTCAACCTGGTCTAATTCTTCCCAAGGTAAATTTAGGTCGTTGCGGCCAAAATGACCATAGGCTGCTAAGTTTTGGTAAAAGCGGCCGTTATTTAATTGGGGCAACTGATTTAACTTGAATTTTTCGATTATAGCTTTGGGTCTTAGGTCGAAAGTTTTATCGACTAGGTCTTTTATGCTTTCGTCGCTAATAGACCCTGTTCCAAACGTGGAAACATTGAGTGATACTGGTCTAGCCACACCTATAGCGTAGGCTACTTGAACTTCGCAATGGGTCGCCAATTTGGCCGCTACAATATTTTTAGCTACGTATCTGGCCGCATATGAGGCTGACCGGTCGACTTTAGTCGGATCTTTACCAGAATAAGCGCCCCCACCGTGACGGGCGTAGCCACCATAAGTGTCAACGATTATTTTGCGACCGGTTAAGCCGCTGTCGGCTCTTGGTCCACCTATTACGAAACGACCGGCCGGATTTATGTGAATTTTCGTATAGCGGTCAAGTTTTAGGCTAAAGTCACTAAAAATCGGGTCTATTACGTGTTCTTTAAGGTCGGCTTCGATAATTTTTTGGATTTTGTCATTATCGGTTTCATTATTTACACATTCATCGTGCTGGGTAGAAATAACTATAGAATGAATGCGTTTAGGTTTTTGATTCTCGTATTCGACCGTTACTTGGGTTTTTCCATCCGGACCCAAATATGGCAATAAGCCAGATTTTCGAACTTTACTTAATTGTCTAGCTAACATATTGGCACAGGCGATAGGAGCCGGCATAAATTCAGATGTCTCATTGCAGGCATAGCCAAACATCATGCCTTGGTCACCAGCGCCTAAATCATCAAGGTTATCGGTATTTTTAAGACTTTTATCACGAACCTCAAAAGCCGTATCAACGGCGCTGGCAATGTCAGATGACTGTTTATTTACACAGACTAAAACGGCTAAATTATCTCCGTCAAATCCAGTGCCGTTTTTACCACAGTAACCGATTTCACGCACAACCTGACGGGCGATGCTTTGATAGTCAACTTGAGCACGGCTGGTTATTTCTCCGGTTAAAAATACCAGGCCGCTAGATACAACGCTTTCCATAGCCACCCGACTATTAATATCCTGGCTCAATATATTATCGACGATGGCGTCAGAAATTTGGTCGCAAACCTTGTCGGGATGACCTTCGGTAACTGATTCTGAAGTAAATAAATAAGTGTTTAGCAAAGTAATAACTCCTGTTGTATATAATGAAACTTTTATTGGTGGGTATGTATCATAATATTATGATGGTTGGTGAATTTGTTTTGGCACGCTAATTGACTTGAAAATTATTTTTAACTTTTAATGCTTTAAAATCGAAAAATTAGGCTAAAATAATAAATTAACGTTCCTTGATTTTATAATACTTTTTAAGTAATCGATTTTAAGTTCATTTTTATTTTAATTATTGCAGATTGTAAAGAGGTATCATGGCCATAAGTTACAGCCAAAAAACTGACCGAGAATTAGTGATCGCCTGTCAAGCAAGAGATAGCGGAGCTTTTGAGGAATTGGTTAGACGTTACCAGAAAACCGTTTATCATTTACTGTACCAGTTAGCTCCCGATTGGCACGATACAGCTGACCTATCTCAGGAAGTTTTTATTAAGGTATGGCGTTCGATAAACAGTTTAAGAAACCCGGCGGCATTTAAAATTTGGCTTACACAAATTGTTACAAATCTGTTTTATGACGAATTACGCAAACGCCCTAAACAGGTTCCTACTATTTCTATGGACGATAATGATGACTTTGACGGGGTTATGCAGGCTAGTAAAGAGATTCCCGATAGTCACAGTCTTCCCGATGAAGTTGTCATGAATCAAGAAATTTCGGTTGTCATCAGAAAAGCTATGGCAAAACTTCCGGAACAGTTTCGCGTTGCTATCGTCTTAAGAGAAATAGAAGGTTTAACTTACGAAGAGATAGCTGTAATTATGAAAACCGAGATGGGAACAGTAAAATCTAGAATTGCTAGAGCCAGGATGAAATTACAGGATTTGTTAGGGCCTTATTTGAATCAATCAACACAGGTAAAAGACGTTAAGACAACCGAGGTTTAGATATCCATATGCAAAATGTTAACTGTCTAAGTATTGAAAATCTTTCGGCGTTGTATGACAACCAATTGGAGAATTATGACCGTAATTTGGCTTATGGGCATTTGGGTCAATGTAAAGATTGTTCTTACCAGTTTGACCTGATAAGTAAGACCAGCGCTAATTTACGTAAGGGTTTTGAGCAGATGGCCAAGTCTTATAATGTCGATTTGGTCGGTAGGTTGACCTGCCAGAATGATGTCTGTAGTGCCATTGTCGTTGATTTGTCGGCCTTTGTCGACAATGAATTGACCCAGGCTGCCAGTGAAGGTATTAAATCGCACTTAAAGCATTGCAAGCCTTGTTTAGCTAAATTTAATGGTCTAAGAAATCTCAACCAAACCCTCCAAAATGCCTTTAAATTGCCAAATTCGCATAACATTGATTTGGTGGCAGCGATTAAAGATAAAATTAACAACGATTGCAAACAAATGGCTAGCGATTTTTCAGCCTTTCTAGATTCTTCTTTGAATACTACAAGGCATTACGAAATTACCAAGCATTTAATGGCTTGTTCGAATTGTCAGAACCAGATTGATAAACTTATGGACGTAAGCAACCTTATAAAAACCGAATACCGAGCTCCGATGGACGTTAATTTATTGCCGGGTATTCAAAATAAATTGAAATTGAAAGTTGTTAGCAATAAACCGGTTTCTAACGTTAAAAATTTAAAACTCCCCAAATTTGCTATAGCCAGTGTAGCCAGTTTTGTTGTATTATTGTTAGCCGGTACTGTATTGTTGAATTTTCCCAACGCAAGTATTGAAGACAAACCTTTGACTGCAGAATCTTATATACTCGACAATTCTTTTCTTGAAAACTCTGATTATGATTCCCACAAAAATGCCGAGGTGGTTTTATATGAACAACCTTAAATTACTCGTAACTTTGAGCTTGCTTATAACTTTGAATCAGGGCGTTTGGGCCTATGACGGTCAAAAACCGATGATTGACTGGAATAAGCTTAACTTAACCAAAGAACAGAGTCAGGCCATAGATGATTTAAATGCTAAGTGGCTTAAAGATTACGGTGAGATTCAGCCTTCTATAGTTGAAGATCAGCGCAAATTGACCCAGTTGTTGGGTCCTCATAATAGTGACCCTGTAGAAATAATGTCAGTCCAGCAGTCTTTAGCCCATAAGCGGGAAAAACTAAAAAATATTGCTATGGTGAATTATCTAAAAAAGCGCCAGGTTTTAAATGAAACGCAGCGTCATGAATTAGACATAATGGTCGGTGAAGTCATAGCTCAAAGGCAGAATAATAATTCGGCTAATGTAAATTTAGTTGGCAACGACCGCTTTCAAAATTTAATTCAAAGAGTTCGTAATTTTGTTCCGGCTAATCCTCAACGCTAGTTTTTTTCACAGATGGAATTAATATTAACCGATTTGATTTGGCAGGCCTGTTTAATTCTTAAAGGCCAAAATGATTTAATTGTTGATATTGATAAAGATTCTATCGTCATAGAAAAGCCAAAGAACCTAAGTTTTGGCGATTTCTCTTGTGGTTTGGCTTTTAAATTGAGTGTTAAAAACAAAAAGTCACCTCTGGATATAGCCAATATTATTCAGCAAGTTTTAGTTGCTAAAATTACCGAATATCAAAATTACATCAGCCAAATTAGTGTAAGTAAGCCTGGATACATTAATTTTACGGTTAGTCAAGGCTATTTATTATCAATACTGGATGAAATTTTAAATGACGGCGATAATTTTGGTCGGTCTAAATATAAAGATAAATTCTTGATAGAATACGTTTCGGCTAATCCAACCGGACCAATGCATATTGGGCACGCCAGAAACGCTGTTTTTGGTAGCTGTTTGTCTAATCTATTAAAATTTGCCGGATTCTACGTTGAAGAAGAATTCTATATCAATGATACTGGTCAACAAATTATTAAACTTGGAAAAAGCCTTCTTGTCTGTTATCGGCGTGAATGCGGTAATTTAGATTATAATTATGATGACGACAGCTATCCAGAAAGTTTATTGATAGACACTGTAAGACAAATTTTGCATGACCATAAAAATAGTCTAAGTAATTTGACTGATGATCAATTGAGCGTTAGTTTAGCTAAACTGTTTATGGAACTAACTATAAATAGTCAAAAAGAAGAGCTAGAGCAGTTGAATATAAATTTTAATACCTGGTTTAGCGAAAAAACTCTCCACGACAATGGGTCAATTGATGAAATGCTCGATTTACTAAAGGCTAACAATATGACGTATGAGTTAGATGGTGCCTTATGGTTAAAATCAAAGGATTTGGGTGATGAGAGGGACAGGGTTTTAATTAAAAATAATGGTCATTTGACTTATTTAGCTGTTGATGCAGCTTACCATTTAAACAAATATAAACGTGGGTTTGATAAAATCATAAATATCTGGGGGGCTGACCACCACGGCCAAATTCCCAGTTTGGCAGCTGTTTTAAAAGCGCTAGATTGCAATGTTGATTCATTTAAAGTTATTTTGACGCAAATGGTAAATCTAACTAAAAATGGCGAGATACTGCGCATGTCCAAACGTATGGGTACTGTCGTTACCTTGAAAGAGGTTCTTGATGAAGTTGGTAGTGATGCCATGCGATATTTTTTAATAGAGTCAAGTCCCAGTAATTCAATTAATTTTGACCTTGAATTGGCCAAACAGGCTAGCAGTGAAAATCCCATATTCTATATACAATATGCCCACGCAAGATCCTCTTCGATTATGCGTAAAGCCATGAGTTTGAGCCCAAGTTATAATTTGTTAAATTCAAGTGTTAAAGAGATTTATGCAATATGCAAATCTAATAAAGATATTATCGAAAATGTTTTTGAAAACGATAACGAAAAATATAATTTACAGAAAAAAATAATCTTAGAGCTAGCTTATTTTAAGACGCTTGTGCAAGAAAGTGCCAATAGTTATTTACCCCATCGAATTGCGCATTTCGCGTATGAATTAGCTTATGACTTTCAGAAATTTTATGAAAATTCCAAAGTTTTATATTCCGATAATATCAATTTAAGTTTGGCCAGAATATTATTTGTTTTAGCCATTAGAACAGTTATAGGTAATTGCTTAAAAATACTCGGGATTTCAGCACCAGAAAAAATGTAAAATTAAAATCTAAAATTTTATCTAAGAGTATAGACTAATAACTACGATAAAGGGTATGATAGAACTAGATACAAAAATTATAGGTTTATTACCATGAATTATAATTGTAATTTTGAGTTATCCCAGGAAGAATGCCTAGTATTGTTGACCAGTTTGCGACTGCTCGATAAACTGGTTATGGGGATGACGATTCACAATGAAAACCAGGATGAGTTAATTCAAAACCTGATTGACAAAGTATCCCAATCGCTTCCACAAAAGATGACTTCGGTTTCTAAATCTTTGGCTAATGCTATCTTAGATTCACTTTTAACTATAATTTACGAAGAATACATAAAAAACACCAATCCGGGTGAAAAACCCAGTAGTTTAATGTTTACCCACGATGAAGAAGATTTTCCGCCCATGTATTCAACTGAATCCACTCTTCCTCAATTGCAATCAGCCTTGGTTAACCATCACCAGGTTAAAGTGGAGTATTACAGCTTAGCTAAAGAATCGGTAGATTACCTCGATTTAAACCCTTTAACCATACAAGCTGACAATAATTTGTGGAAAATGCTGGCTTTTTGCCATCAAAAAGAAGAAATACTGAATTTTAGGATAGACCGTATTAAAAGTGTTGAAACTAGTGAACAGAAATTTAATATTCCAATTAATTTTAATATAAATAGCGTTAACGAATATTCTTTTTATAAATAGGCGATTTTAATCGATATTTTACTATAATTTGTCAGTTTAGAACCTTTTTAGTTATCCCTTAATCCCTCATCGAAAATGCAATGATCGTATCGTAAAGCTAAGCGTCCTCGATACGATAATTTATCTTTAGACTTTTCATTTAGGGTGATAATTATGCAATAAGTAATTTCTAACCCAAAAACTTTGATTTAACCTAGATATTTTTTTTTGCTGAAACAAGCACCAGATTACATTCTCGCCTTAAGATTCTAACCTAAGGACTTGTCTTAAGTTTAGGTTTCAATCTTACATCTTTGAATAATAGCGATGTATTTAAGTTTTATGATTGTCCAATAATCGGTTTACATCATGGGCATGCGCAAGTCTTCGCCAAGTTCTATTTTTAACTCGTCACCGGGGCGAACTTCGACTTTTTTCCCTTTTTTGGCTAAAAATATGGCGACACCGATGGCTGCACCAACACCAGCGCCAATTAAAGCTCCGCCGCCTTTGCCGATCGAACTGCTAGCCGAACTACCAGCCAGATATCCGATACCTACACCTAAGGCAGCCGGCAGAACAACCATTGAACTACAGATGACGACATCTTTTAAGCCACGTTTAGCGTGAACAATGCCACCTCTTGCCACAAGATTCGCGACAATCGGTATTTGGCGGTTATCGGGTGTGGTCACCGTATCAAATTTCAAAGCTACCGACCCTGATCGGTTAAGATGCTTGGGTGGATTTAATTTGGCAATTCTTCCGCGTATAATAGATCCGGCCGGAACCGCTACTTGCCCATCTATGTCTAAGTCCTCGGCTGTGCGGGCTGAAAATTCATCGCTTTCCTGAGATGTATCGCTATCTACGGCTGTGTCCATAATTATAGGAATTTTTGTACCAACAGGAACTACTCTAACGTATCCTTGTAAAACTTTATTGGCAATTTTGGTCTTTTCACCGTCTGTTGTTTCAGTGTCATCGGCGCTGTCGTTTGCATTGGCGGTTTGCGCGTTTTTATCGTCAGCTGTTTCGCTTGAATCAGCTTTGTCAGAGCTAGCCGTTTCGTTAGAATTGTTTGTGTTAGTCTGATTGCTGCTAGTGTCTTCGCTTACATTGCTATTACCGGTATCATCACTAGCCGTTGCTTTGCTGTTGGCCGTCTTTTCAGCGCTATCACTTGATTCAGTATTATTTGTAGAATCATTTGCTTGGCTTGCAACCTTGTCACTGGCTTTGGTGCTAGTGCCGTCATTCGGCAACGGGGCGTCACTGGTATTAGTGTTATCGCTAACAGGTTCTTCTTTAAATAAATTGGGCGAACCGGGCTTATTTGTTGGGGTATCGGCTGAATTGGATGCCGCATCATCATTGCTGTCACCTTGGTAGACTTTGAAGTTTAAGTTTTGACTATCCTGAGCTAGAGCGTAGGGCAAGGAATGGTTTAAAAATATGCTTAATGCGGTAATTGTAATGACTGATTTTTTAAATTTCATTTTTGTATACCTTGTTTGAACGTGACCCCTAAAATTTAAAACCTAGTTATAAAGTATCGTATATATAGGTTGAGCAGTCAAGCAGTTGACTGAATTTAGTCTAACATTCTTAAAATATTAATCAAATTAAGTGTTTTAAAGAAATCAACAGGAAATATTAATTTTGCTAAATGTATCATTTTTGATATATTTAACACATAGTTTCTGGTGCAATTTTGAGCCAGATTAGACGCAAAATCATAGTGCAATTATGTTTTTAGCTTATATTTTTTTTATTTTAGCTTTATTTATTTTTCTTTATGATTTTTTATTAACATTTTTTTAATTTCTGCTACAATAAACTTATATGAGGAATTTACATTGATACAGTGCCATATTTGCCAGGTTATGAACGAAGACAATGCCAGATTCTGTGCTGAATGTGGTCAAAGATTTGTTAAGGCGACTAATTCTAATATAGAGGCCATTCAGCCTGCTAACTTGACTAATTCAAACCAGATTAAGACAAATATACTTTGGAACGATGAAGAGATCGAAAATGATGACGATTCTAAAGTTAGTAAGACAGAATTTAGCAATCGGCCGACACTTAAAAGTAGCAATTCGGCGCAAAATAGTTTAGGATCTAGTAATCCAAATAACCAATCAACGACTAATAAGGAAAATATGACCGATTTTAATAATTCTAACTCCGATAATCCGAAATCTTCAAAAATTCGTTTGCACTCTCCGCTTTTAGGCTCAGCCGTCGATAACGATGAGTCTAATGAAGACCAGACCATGTATCCGGTTAATAATTCCAAAAATAGAGGTAAGGGAAAATTGCATTCGCCACTTTTAGGCGGCAGTGAAGACGATGACGATTATAATGATGGCGATTATAAAGGTAGTAAACCCAATATTAACGGTAAAGGTAAATTACATTCGCCCTTATTAGGAGGATCTGGCGATGACGATTTTGATAATTATGGTGACCGTAATTTTAAGGGTAATAAACCTGGTACCAGCGGTAAAAGCAAATTACATTCGCCCTTGTTAGGAGGATCTGGCGATGACGATTTTGACAATTATAGTGACCGTAATTCTAAGGGTAATAAACCTGGAACCAGCGGTAAAGGTAAATTGCATTCGCCCTTGTTAGGTGGATCTGACGATGACGATTTTGACGATTATAATGACCGCAATTTTAAGGGTAATAAACCTGGTGGCATTGGTAAGGGAAAATTACACTCGCCATTACTAGGTGGAGCTGACGATGATTTCGATAATTATGATAACCGCAATTTTAAGGGTAATAAACCTGGTGGCAGTGGAAAGGGTAAATTGCATTCGCCATTACTAGGTGGAGCTGACGATGATTATTTTGGTAATTATGATGATCGTAATTTTAAGGGTAATAAATCTGGCGGCAGCGGCAAGGGGAAATTACATTCACCTTTATTGGGTGATAGTCTGGATAATTTCGATGATGACGACAACTACAGTTATGAAGAAATTAACGACCCGAATGTGCTCAGATCACCACTTTTATTGTCAAAAGTTCATACCAATGAACCTAAGCAAACAAATTCTAAATTGAATAATATAAATCCGGCCAAAATTTCCGATATCCAAAATGATGACACAGGCGTTGATTTAAAAAGTAACAGACCGCTTGAAAGTATAGATTCAGTTGATGAATCGCCTAACATTATAAGTAAATCTAGGACAAATTATGATGAAATTGATATGCCCGGCTTAAGCCAGTCTAAACCTAATACTAAACTAATTAAACCGGACAATCCTAAACCAATCAGTTCCAATCTATCCCCAAAATTGACCAGGCAAAACCTTTCCCAAATCACTAATGAAGTTGAAGCGGAAATCGATAATTCCAAAAATCGTAGTCCCGTTAAAGCTAAAAATATGGCCAAAGAAACCGGAAGTTTCCCTAATAGTCTATCTGGAGCAAGGGTTAAAATTAACCCTGCGGCTATTGTAATGATTTCTATAGCATTATTCGTTAAAATAGGTTATATTGTTTTAATATTTACACAAAAGCCCCAGGCAATTAATTTAACCTTTTTCGTAAATGAAATTTCGCAAATTTTATTGTTTGTAGGTTGTTTAATAGCCGTAAATTCAATAAAAAATTAAAGTTTAATTTTTTTTTATTTTTATTGCTGGCGTAAAAATTAGGCTAAACCTGCGCAAGGATTATAAAAACCTTAAAAATGGCTTATTTGACAAATTTAAACAGTTGTCAAATAATAGTATTTGTGAATTTTGTTATTTCCGGCTATTCAATTATAATTAATAGATGCTAAATTGGTGAACTAATACTCTCAGACTAATGCCAAAATCATTTTCAACCTTTATATCGATATCTCTCATAAGTTTAATCGTCTTTGAAGAAACTACAGCGCTTAATGCATACGCTTCGTTAATGCCTTCGGCTAAACACGTTTCATTTGATACACCATCTTACGAAAAGCTGGACCAAGGTTCTGGACCTCAGACTAACGATGGTAATAATAAAAGTGATGAACCTGTCTCTACTAATAATAATGAAAACTCGTCTGATTCAGTAGATGCAAACCAGGCTATCGGTACAAAATTTTCTAAGGTTAATGATAATTCGAATCACGAAAATACTGACAGTATAAGCGTAAGCACGCAGCCAGCTAAAACAGCGCCTAATGATTCTATACTAAATACAGATATAGTTAATCAGCTCAAACCTCTTAAGTTAACCGACGACGTTAACAGTGGTACCGTTGTTGACACTGATAGTAATGTTGGTGAAAGTCAAAACGGTGTTTTGAAGTCAACCGTTTGTGCGACTGGATTTGTGCCTAGAGATCCACTGGCGACTGCATCAACCCCAAGTATTCCAACTAGTATTTTGGGACATAAGAAAAAAC
Source organism: bacterium (assembly GCA_021785395.1). Classification (GTDB taxonomy): domain Bacteria; phylum Cyanobacteriota; class Vampirovibrionia; order Obscuribacterales; family JAKAZS01; genus JAKAZS01. The sequence goes on from JAJYFO010000002.1 coordinate 12,807, forward strand.
CAAAACAGACAATTATAGAACAGGCCAAACAAGTTACTGCTATGCCGCTACCTTTAATAGAAACGAGTGAAGAAACCGACAAAAAAATTGATACTATAATTGACTCGGAACGTCAAGAGTTGTCACAGTTATGGGAAGCAACCTTAACACGGTCGCCTGACATTCAGTTTGTCATTCAAAAACTTATGCCCAGTAATAATAATGGTACCCACGCTACTACTATTTTAATGCGCATGTTAAGTACGGCTATGTTTGGAGCCATGGGCGCTGTAACAATGATGTCGCCAAGTATTGGTACCTACGCTGCCAGCAGTATGGGTGGCAGTATGGTTATGAATTTGTTGCAGTTACAAGAAGGTAAAAACGCTAAAAAAGCTAAACTCAGCCAGACCGAGGCTATTATGCTTTACAACATGATAAGAGCCAATGCTGACAGGCTGGTAGATTGTTTCCGTAATTATAAAAAGAATCTGGTTAGCCTGGATAGGGCTAATGCCGACCTAAATGATTTGCAGGCGATGGTGTCGGATACGCGCTCTAACCAGGACAGTTCTAAGCAAGTTGATAATGAGTATACTTTGCGCAAGGCTAAACGTGACATTGATTCTTTGTCCGAAGAAGTTCGAAGATACCGTCAAAGCCTTGTTGATCTTGCCGGAACAGAAGCGGTGTGTAAGTTAGACAAGCAAATTAACGATGAGCAATTAGCTCTCAAAGATCCCGTTGCTAATACTAAAGATAACGTGAAAACAGCTCAAGCCAGTTCTGCTTTATAGATATGTATTTAAAAAATCAAGATCGAATTTATATAATTATAATTTTAATCGTTTGTCTTGTATCTGTACCTTTTACATTAAATGCTTTATCTAATCATCAAGATGTCGAAGATAAATCAGCTAGTGATTATAAAATATCGGTAATAAGTCTAGCTGGGATGATAGCTAATTCCGAAGGTAGCGACTCTATACTGGATTTTGAGTCCAGTGCCTCGCCTAAAAATGCTCTTAAACTGTTGAAAAAAGCCCTTAAAGATAAACACGTTAAAGCTGTTGTATTAAAAATAAATAGTCCTGGTGGCACAGTTTCAATGTCACAGACTATCGCCAAAAAGGTTTGTCAGTTGGTCGCAGCTGATAAATTAGTAGTTGTATCGATGGGTGACTTGGCTGCTTCTGGTGGTTATTATATAGCTTGTGGTGCCAGTAGAATTTTTGCCGAACCAGGAACTTTAACTGGGTCTATCGGTGTTATTATGGACTTACTAAATTTTACTGGACTAACGCAGAAACTTGGCATAACCGCTAACGTTATAAAATCGGGCCCGTTTAAAGATATTGGGTCACCGTTTCGACCTATGACCGAACCCGAGCATAAAATTTTACAGGCCATAATAGACGATACTTACAGTCAGTTTGTCGATGCTGTCGCTAAAGGACGTAAAATGCCGATTGATAAAGTAAAGCTAATTGCTAATGGCTCAATATATACTGGTAAACAGGCTTTGCAGAATCATCTTATTGACGAATTGGGGGATTATGATGATGCTTTAGATTATGCGCAAAAATACTGTCAGCAAAAATACCATTTAAATGAAAAATTAAAAGTCGATAAAAACCATGGTAGCCTGATTTTTGAAGATTTAGAGGCTAATATGCACAGCTTTAATTTGCCTATAAGAACCGGTTCAACAATATTTAGTGATAACGATTATGTTTCATTTATTAAACGTTATAATCATGTTCCTTTATGGATTATGCAATGAATAAAACTATGGAATTACTCAAAAACATAATTCTTATAAGTTTAGATTTATTTTATTTTACTTTAGTCAATTCTGAAATGGCTTTTAGATTGATTTATTTTAGTTCTTTTTTTACAACAAGAATAAGTTTAATACTGGGTAGTTTAATTTATCTTGTAGCCTATTTCTTGATTTACTTATTTAGACATTATTATACTGCGGTATTTTTGTTTGTAATTTTTATACAGCTGTTCTATCTAGCGTTGATTTTTACATTATGCAAAATAACTAAAATAGGTGATTTGTTAAATAATAGCCATCTTTACTTAAGTTCTGCATTATTGCTTTTGCCGGTGTTCTTTATTTCTGTTTTGGGAATTTTTGACCAATTTTTTGACGCGCAAGGCTATATAATGCTTTTAATAATTGAAATATGGATAGTTAGAATTGCAACCGACCATTTTAAATTTTTATTGGCGTTAAATAAAGAATTAGAAATTGCATAAATATAGTTATTTTAACTTGATGCAATAGTCATATAAAGCTTTTAAGTCTTCTTTATTGTTTGCAATATTAGGAAAAGCTGGCATAACTCCAACACCATACTTTAGTTGTTCAGCAAAAGTATTAAAATTATTTAAAATAGGAGAACCAATAATTGGTTTGCTTGGTGCTAATTTGTTGAGACCGTTTATATGACAAGAAGAACAGTTCTCTTTAAATATTTTTTCACCTGTATTAGCATAAACCAGGTTTTGATTCATCAGAATATTCAAAATTATAAAATGTAAAATTGATTTGTTCATTGAGTACCTCCAATAAAAATTAAATATTTTCAAGATTTGAAAAATGTAATTTATTACGTCCTCGTCTGGAAATATTGGCTTTAAGCCAATCATATCGGCTAGTATCATTGGAAAAAATAATTATTTGGTTGTAGTTTGTGATATTCCTGGCAAGAAATTCAAAATATTTAAGCATTGATTCGTCATCACAGTTGTAAAATGGATCAATAATTACCATGGGAATCCTTTGGTTATTGGTAATAAGCTTGAATAAACTTAGCCTAATTAGTAGTTCTATAAAATCTATTTTATTAATTAAAATATTTTTATGCGCTATGTCATTAAGATTTATTGTGGTGTCAGGTTTGGTTGTAACGAAAATACTGAAATCGGCATCAATAAATATATTAGATATGCCAAAGTCTTGTTCAAACGTTGTATTGCGTTCAAAAATTAACTCTAATTCGCGATTAATTGAATTGACCCAATATTTTAAATCTGGTTTAGATACTTCTTTTATTTTATTAGCAGCAATATAGATTGAATAATCGAAAGTTATGAATGAAATTAACTTATTGGTCAAAAAATTAAGCTCATGTTGATTGTTCAAAAACTTTTCGTCAATTTCTTTTCGATTACTATTAATCAGGTTAGCTGTATTTGTAAATTTTTGTAATAGCTCTTGTTTGTTTAAGCCAGGCAACAATAACTTATCAGCTTTGTCATTGATCTGGGTAATTTTATCTTCTATTTTGTTAATCGCAGCAATTGTGTGGTCGATTACTGAATCTATGTCGTCAATTTGTGTAACTTGAATACTTATATCTTCAGATTCAATAATTTCGTTCCATTTATGAATCGTTGAAAGTCTTGATTTGTAGATTTCATAAGATTCTTCGAAGGTATTTAAATTTAAAATATTAAACTGAGAAAAAATCTGGGCGATTTTTTGATTTGTGGTATTAAGCGAATCTATAAGATTTTGACGTCTATTTTGACCAGCATCAATACTTTCTTTAGAATCGTTAAATATATCGCGACTTGATTTAAAAACATTGAGTTCAGAACATAGTTTTTCCAAAAAATCATAAGTTAATTCATTGTATTCAACCGAATTTTTATTGAGTATAGTAGCAATTTTGTCAATTATATTTTTTATTTCAACTTGTTTTGTATGAATCATTGGACCAATAACGCTTATATTGGTTTTACTAGTTTTAATGTTGTTTAACGTTGTAGTAAGCTTTTCTTGACTGGCATTAATTATTGAAATTTTATTCTTGATAATAGCTTTGTTATTTTGAAGTATATTTAATTCAGAATTGATGTCTGAAACATTTTGGGATGATGATTTGTTTTTGTTTTTTAGTACAACTAGTATTCCTGTTATTATTGCAAAAGTAAAACCGACTGCCAACAATAAAAGATAAATTCCTTGCAATGCTTGATGATTAAGTAAAAGTTGGTACAATGAAGAACCAATTAAGCCAAGTGAAATTAAACTAGATGTAATAATTATGGGTAGATAAAATTTAGATATAGGACTAACTTTAACTTTATCTAATTCTTTATTTAACTGAATTTCTTGTTGATCCAAAATTGTTAATTCGTTTTGAGCTGCTTTTAAAAGGGCTTCATTAGTTTTAATGCTTATTTTGGTATCATTAATTACGGCATCATTAATTTTAAGGTACGTTGCACTAACGTTTGGAGCTTTTGGATTGTTTTGCTTTTGTAAGTCATTTAATTCATTGTATAATTTTTTTAAATTTGTTAATCCGTTATTGATTTCTAATATATCAGTATCAGTGATAGAACTGTATTTTGTATATTTTGACTGAAGTTCGTTTATGTTTTTATCAAATTCGTTTTTGGTTAAAATTAATTCAGTTTCTAATTTGTTAAAATCGTTAATTGAATTGTTACGCTCTATGATTAATTTTTCAGCTTCAGCCTCAATTATTTTTAAGATATTATTGTCAACAATAATATCTGCCCAATTAAATTTATGTTGTTTAACTTCATTTTGAATAATTTTAAGTTTTTTTAGTAAATCATTTAAATTATTAAGTTTGTTTTGATAAACAAAAATATTTTGCTGTTCATCAATAGTTTTAAACTTATCTAGATCTAGATTAATATTTTCTAATTCAATGATTAAGGATGAATTATCATTTCTTTTACGGTCAAGAGTTTTTTGTACTTCATAGCATTTAGCTATTTTTGTTTTATGGTCGTTAATAAGGTTCTTTATATCTTTTTCAAAATATAAATCTGTCGAAGAAATTAATTCTAATGCTTTATGCGATTGAATAAATATATTATTTAAAATACCTTTTATTTTTTCGCTTAGACCTGTTACTTGTTCTTTTTGGTCTAAATAAGATAGGCTATACAAAAATGATAAATCAATTATTTCACTATCAATTCCTGTAATTACTTTATTAAGTAGATTGCTGTTATTTGCAAATAAATTTTTGGCATTTTCGTTATCAAAAGGTGGTTCTAATACTTTTATTTTAGAATTATGTAAATCCTTGATAATTTTTAAATGTTTTTCATGTAAATTAATAATGAGAGCTATTTCGCCCAAATTATTATTTTGAGGCTTTTTTATAAAATTATCGGTGTCTGATTTGTTTTCGTACAAAACCAAATAAACAGATTTGGCTAGTTTATCTTTACTTGCCTCAGAATCGACTATAATGATGTTAATTTTATCTTCTAGAAAACATAATTTTTTATCATTAAAATTGCCGTATTGCTTAAAAATTACTTCTTCAATCCACATTATAACCTCTTAGCATTTTATTATTTAAAGCATCAAGACCATAAAATAAGGCTTTATCTATAATTTTAGACGTATCTATAGTTTTGTGTTGTTTATCTAATATACTTTGGATATCCGGGTCTTCAGGTATTAATCTTGAGATATTTTCGTTGGCATATTCTTTTTTGTAATTTTTAATTTCTTCGATGTATTTCAACTGGATACTGTCAGGTTTAAATTGAACAGCTAAATAATCGGGTCTAGCTTCATTAATAATTTCATAGTAATAAAAATCATTTAAGAAGTTAATTATTGGCTTAAAATAGTCATTTTCATCAATACTATAATTACCAAAAAGTCTTAATATAATCAAATCACTATTTTTAACGGCTTCTACTTCATGACATAAAGCTTCTATTTCATTAACTAAATTTTCGCTACTTAAACTGCCAACGTTAATAGTTAAATTTATAATTTTGCGCCATGGGTCATATACTTTTTGTTGATTAAAATTGTAATTACCAGGACTTCCTGACAATTTTACTATGCTTACATTAGATATTTCATCAATGGCTTTTGAAGTTATGTAGGTATTGGCAGTGCTTAAAATATGGGTATTATTCTCTTTCGTGTAATTGTTTTCTACATAACTCGAAGTTGCAATAAAATCGACGTTTTTTTCTATAAATTGGTCTATATTACAAGTATAAGTAAAATGGTTGTCAAAAATAAAATTATTTGAATAATAGCGTCCGTATGGTATTGACAATAAAAGAATATTGAGTCCTTCGTCAATTTTTAAATTTGGCTTTGGCTCGAAATTATAGTTATAATTGGCTCCATGGATAAATATATTTTTATTAATGGCAAAACTTTGGTACTCATTACTACTAAAAATATGGACATTATCGGACCAAGTCTTTAGGTTAAGAGCTTTTAATAGATTATTGTCATAGGCTAGTTTGAAACTATTATTATTACTGGATATTGGTGCTATATAAAAATTTATGTCGTTGTTTTGGGCTAGTACTTCAACAAATTTTTGTTGCGTCTGGGTTCGAACGTTACAGGTGTCAAATAGTCCACCTGGGATTAATACGTGTTTAATATTATAGTTGTTAAGGTTGGCTAGCAAATTAAGTATATTGTCGATTAACTCATTGTTTAACGTGGTAATCTGTTGACTGTTAAGATTAAAGTCACTAAATAACTCCGGACAATCAATTTGCGGTGAGGATAATAATAAAAATTCAAAATTTTCCATATATAACCTAAGGTTTAGACACTATTGTAGCAATACCTTGACCAACACCGATGCACATTGTTGCTAATCCATAATTGAAATTTTGACGTTTCATCTCGTAAATAAGTGTGGTTAATATGCGAGCACCACTTGCTCCAAGAGGGTGTCCAAGAGCTATAGCTCCCCCGTTTATGTTGACTTTATCTTGGTTCAGCTTTAACTCATTAATACACGCTAAGCTTTGAGCGGCAAAAGCCTCATTTAATTCAATTAAATCTATTTGTTCTAGCTTTAAGCCAGCTCTCACTAGACATTTTTGAGTAGCGTATACTGGACCTATTCCCATAATAGCTGGGTCTACCCCGCACACACTTGACGCTACAAAGCGAGCAAGAGGTTTTAGATTTAACTCATTTACAATTCTTTCACTCACAATGAGTAGCACACAGGCACCGTCATTAATTCCGGAAGAATTACCAGCTGTGACACTTCCATTTTCACTAAAAGCTGGCTTTAGCCTAGTTAAATCTTCAAGTTTAGAGTTTGCACGCGGGTGCTCGTCAGCATTAAATATAAAGCTTTGCTTTTTTTGTTTGATTTCAATTGGAATAATTTCATCTGCAAATTTGTTGTCGGCTTTAGCTTTGGCGTATTTAAGCTGACTAGATAAGGCAAATTCGTCCTGATTTTTTCTTGATATGTTATATTTAACAGCGACATTTTCGGCTGTCTGACCCATTGTATATGGGTAATGCTGTTTAGCTAGTTCGCTATTAATAAATCGCCAGCCAATTGTTGTATCATATAAAGTGGTATCACCTCTTTGAAATGGGTCAGTAGGCTTAGCCATCACAAATGGAGCTCTAGACATTGATTCAACCCCACCAGCTATAAATATATCACCTTCATTAGCTAAAATAGAAGTACATGCCATATTAACAGCCATAAGACCCGAACCGCAAAGCCTATTAATAGTTGATCCAGCTACCGTAACCGGTAATCCGGCTATTAGACTTGCCATACGTCCAATATTTCTATTATCTTCGCCAGCCTGATTGGAGCAACCAAGGATGACGTCGTCAATTTGTTCCGGGTTAATTTTAGGATTGCGCTTAATTAGTTCTTTTATAACTATGGCAGCCATATCGTCTGGCCTAATTGAACTTAGGCTTCCGGCGTATTTACCAAATGGAGTTCTTAAACCGTCTATGATGTAGGCTGTTTTATTCATTACCATTATCCTTTGGGTCTAAAATCCACCAGGTGTTGTCGGATACAAGTTTTTCGAGTATGTAGCTGGGAGTTTTTAAATTTTTGGCGACACTAGCTCTGACATTAGGATTAGGGTCGAGGCTTAATTTACTCAATGTCTGCGTATCTGTATTGGGATTTTGAGCTACTAGAAGTCTGATTTTATCATAGGCGTTCTGACTCAATTTTACCAAAACCGAGTCAGGTGATTTGCCATTTTTGGCTAGCTCTATTAAAACAAGTTTGTCATTTGTGTTAAGAAGACTTTCTAATAAATCTTCTGGGCTTTTAGAATTACCAGCTAGAACTGCTTTAATGGCGATGTCTGGGTTATTACTTAATTTATTTAGTATATTTACGGGTGTATTATTGCTGCCGGCTAAGAGCAAATGTAATTCTTTGCCAGCGTGATTATAGATGGTATCATATAATTCATTGGGTAAATTTGGAAGTGTTAAAATCCTCTGGCTTAGGACTATATCGTCAGTATTGGCTAGCCTTAGCAAAAGCGAAGTTGGCGTGTTTTTGTTTATTACCAGCAATCTTAGGATAAATGAGTTCTTTTCAGTGGCCAAGCTATTTATTACAGTTACCGGTGTTAGGTCATTTTTAGCTAGAGCAATTTTGATTTTATCATCATTTAGATTATATAATTCGTTGAATAAACCATCTCTATGGCTGTATACTTCATCGTTACCAGCAAAATTATTATTGGCTAGAGCTAGAAGTGCACCATAACTACCATTTTTCAAAAGTTCTTTGACACAGGCGTAGGGGATGAATTTATTGCTAGCTAAGGCTGTTTTTACAATTGAATTATCTATTTGAGCTAAATTTAGATATTCTGTTTCGGTTAAATCAACCCTTAGGGCTAGAGACGCTAAAACACTCGTACAATTTGATTTTAACAGATTAGTACGAGTTTTAGAATCCAATTTGGGTAATTGACTTATGGCCGTTAAAATGCGTGGATCTTTATCGCTAGACAAATTGTAGATATAATCCAATGGTGTAATAGGATTCAAAACGACAGCATATCTAACTTTTCCGTTACTATCGATTGATAATTTTTTTAAATCTGTTAAGGAAATATTTTTGTTATGGGCGGCTTCGGCTCTTACCATGAAATTCTGGTCTTGGGACAATTTGCTTAATAGAGTGGACGAAGCGTTTGGATTACTGGCTATAGCCTGCCTTACGATAGAATTCTTATCGTTAACGAGGTAGGTTAAATTTTCTATGGTACAGTTGTTATTAGCTGCTACCAGCGACCGAACACCTAAATCTCCATCGTGGCTTAGGATAGTTAAAACTTCTTGGTTTTGGTTGGCTTGTTGAGCTAGACAGGTTCTTATCGTTCGGTCTCCGGTTTTAGCCAGGTAAATTTTTAACTCTTTTGATGAGCTTTTATTTAAGGCCAAATTAATGAGCATGACTTGCGTTTTGACACTGCTTAAGGCAAGTGTGTAAAGCGTTTTGGCCGGCACCTTAGGATTTAAGGCCAGTAACTCGTATATTTGTGGCTCCTGGCATTTTATTATTTGATTTATAACAGCTTCACTTAAAGCATTGGGGTTTTGTAATAGATAAGCTTTAACCAGCGAAGTTGAATTGGCAGCCAGATTATAGGCTGTATTGGCTGGAATTCTGGGGTTTGAGGCGACTGCACTTTTATATACATCATAAATTCGAGGGTTTTGATTGACACCTGAATTGGCAATTTTATTTAAGCACTCGGTTGGACAATTAGGATTTGATAAGGCAAATAGACTTACAAAAGGTAAAGGATGTTTATAAATTAAATTTTTATTAAAGTCGTACCTTGGGATTAAAGTATCGATCCATAAATCGTGATAACTACCAATATTAAATTCTTCATCTTTTACGGTAGAATTTTGAGAGCTGGCAAAGTTGGCACTAACGCCTAAAAAAAGGATTATCACTATAATATATTTTTTTAAATTTATCTTAATTAAATTCATTTCTTGTATATCTATTTCAACTCCCCAAGGTAATAAAAGAACATTCTATGATTCGTAACTATTGTAAATTATTTATCGATTATTTGTCGTTTTAGATGCTTTAATCTGATTAATTGTATTAATAATTATGTCAGGTGTTATAATTTCCGGTAAAATATATGGTTTTAGCCTATCGTTAGGACTATAGAAAACGTATAAGGGTACGCCGCTGCGGTCGTATTTTTTTAACAGATCAGTTATATCAGGGTTACTAGTTGTCCAGTCAAATTTGATAGCCTTAACGTTATTGTCCTTAAATGATTTTACTACATCTTGATTATCAAGCACTAATTTTTCGTTGGCTTGACAAGTTAGACACCATTTAGCCGTAAAATCAAAAAATAAAATATTCTCACTAGCCATGAGTTCTTTGAGTAAATCAGGGGTATAATTTACATAATTAATTTTATTCGTGTCTGAATTTTTGTCATAGGCATTGTTTTGAGTTAAACTTGTTTTGGCGTTAAAGATTGGTGTAACCAAAAAGTAAAAAAACAAACCTGTCACAAAAATGGCTAATGTGTTTACGATGACTGTTTTCTTATGACTTGTCGATAAGTCGACTAGTTTGCTTTTTAAAAATACTACAAATGACAAAATATTGAGAAAGAATAATAAGTTTATAAACTGGTTAACCTCGATTTGCATGGCTAGGACAGAAATCAGCCATATAGCCGTAAACATCATGACAAACCCCATGCTTTGTTTTAAAGTATCCATCCATAGACCTGGTTTTGGAATAAACTTTACTAATTGTGGGCTTATGGCTATCAGTAAATAGGGCAAGGACATACCCAAGCCAATTGTCATAAAGACCCAAAAAGAAATGTACCATGGTTGGCTAAAGGCAAAACCCAGAGCTGAACCTAAAAAAGGAGCTGTGCAGGGAGTTGACAGGCAAGTCGCTAAGACCCCGTTAAAAAATGTTCCGGTATACCCACGTTTATCGCTAAGCTTATTTAGGGCTGAAGTAGGCACAGGAATGTCAATATAAAATACGCCAAATAAGCTTAGACTTAAAACAACTATCAAAAGTATCATAAATACTAAAAATAGTGGCGATTGAAACTGAAAACCCCAGCCAATATTGCGACCCAAATTTTGTAGGGTAATTATTATAAGACCTAAAATGGCAAAAGAAGACCATATTCCGCTTGAAAAAATGATCGTCTGCTTGCGGATAATAGCCTTGTCGTTATGGGCTTCTTCGACAAAGTTTAATACTTTTAAAGCTACTACAGGAAGTACACAGGGCATGAAATTTAAAATAATGCCACCTATAAAGGCAAAACCTATAAAGCCCAAAATTTTAAGTAATTTTTCAGGAGTTAAACGATTTTGATTGGTTGTGGTATTAGATAAAGAGTCTGGTTTGACTTCATTACTGGTATTAAAATTAGTATTTGCTTGGCTTATTGCCTCGATGGGGATACTTATATCGAGTTTAGTTTGTCCAGGAATACACGAATCTTTGCACGCCAGCCAAGCAATATTAGCTTCTATATTTAAATTAGAACCAGGTTTGGGTTTAGAATTTAAAATTAATTCGTAAGGGAAAACTACCGAATCTTCGTAACCTATTGTTTTAAAGCCAGAATCAATAAAAACTTTGGGCTTAGGCCAGGGTTTTTCATTAATCGTGTAATCAGGACTTTTCGACCAGGTAATCGTAGTGGGTTTACCAATGTCGCCGGGATTTTTATAATAAATGTGATAGTGGGGCTGTAGTTTAAATACTACGTTTATACCGAATTTATTAGTATTCTGGCTTAAATTCAAATACTGTGGTATTATCTGACAATTTAAAGTTTTGCCAGAATACTCTTGACTTGCCATTGTGACAACTGTGTTTAAACTTAAAAAAAACAGCCATAATAAAATTGTTTTTAGTTTAAACATCAACTATTGGGCTCCAGACAATTACTTTATTCAATAATTATAAGTCGAAAACAGTAAAAGTTTAAAGGAAATTAAGAAAATTTGCTTTGTAAAATGGTGCCAGGCAATATCAACGGTTTGTTTAGTAAATGACTTTCAATACAGCGTTTTTGGGCAATTTCGCCTAGTAACCTGGCGCTTAGCCGCAAGTCGCGAATCTGGTTGGCGTAATTTATTCTAATTAGGCCAAACCTTGGTGTTAGACCAAGGTCCCATTCAAAATTGTCGATTAATGACCAGTATAAGTAACTTCTAATATCGACACCTGTTTTAATAGCCTCATGAACAACTTTTAAATGGGAAAGTATATATTCACAGCGGTTGTGGTCGGTTAGTGACCAATCGCCTGAATCATTATCAGCTGTATGATTTTCCGGATATCCGTTTTCGGTGATATACACGGGCACTGTCTGGTTGTTTTTAAGCTTCAAGTAGGGTTTTATTTCAGTCGTTAAAATCTGGTACAAAGCTTCTGGAGCCAATTGCCAGCCTAGGCAATTAGTCTTGGTGTTTTTCTTTAAAACTATATCGCCAAATATATTGTAAGGGTTGGCAAGCGAGTATTGGCAGGTATCTTGTGTGTAAAAATTGATCCCTAGGTAGTCAAGCGTGTTTTCTATATTCGGTATATAGCCCTGTAAATTAGCTATATTTCGGTCAAAACAAATTTCTCGGGGAAAACTTAAGTGACCTGATTTCAAAGCATTCATAAAACCTTTGTTGAAAACCTCGTCTCGAAGCCCACATACATAATGGTCGAGGGGATTAAATTGATTATAGGGTTTAAATAGTCGCCAGTGCTTCGACAGACTAATATCAAAAGGTCTTATTGATTTTAAGTTATGATAGGCTAGACCATGGCCTTTAAGAAGGTTTTTCATTGCCCGAAAGGCCATGTAGTAGTCATTCGTAAGACCTGGTGGCCAATTGCCTGAAATGAAACTATGGTAAACGTAAACCATAGGTTCATTAATGGTGATTATATAATCGATTTCGTCTTTAAATGTTTCACCTACTAATTTGGCGAAAAGGGCAAATTGCGTTACCGTCAATTCGTTAGTCCAGCCACCAATATTAGCTAAATAACTTGGTAGTGTGAAATGAAATAGGGTTACAAAATTAGTAAGGCCATATTGTTTTAAAAGCCTAAAAATATTTTTGTAAAAATCTACAGCTTCTGGGTTTAATTTAGGTGCTAAAGACAAATTGTCGGGTGGGTTAGGGCACAAATAAGCCCAATTTAAACTAAAGCGAAACGCTTTTAAATTTAGTTTATAGGCTAATTCTATATCTTGGGCGTAAGCAAGGCTAAAGGCCGATCCTGGATATGGACTCGTAGAGTCTTTGATTTTGTTGTTCTGTTTGGTCCAAATAGACCAGTCGGACAAATTGCGCTGAAATTCAAGGTCGATACCTTCTACTTGAAAATGTGACGTAGATGAGCCAAATAAAAAATTTTCAGGAAAATGCAACATAGGCGAAATTGAATAAAAATAGACCTCACACTCTCATTAAATCTTAAAAATTCAGTTCTGGCTAGGTTTTGGATGGTTTTTTTAATAATATTAAAAAAAATTAATCTAATTTTTTTTAATATATTTTTTTCCAGAATCTGTAAAGCCATGAATGACGGTATCGTTGCCAAGATTATAAGTTTCTTGCGGGGTAAATTTAACTAAGCTATCTATCGAACGGTTAGAAATCCTGTTTAGAGAGTTGACAGCCAAATTATCATTAAAAAAGATAGGTGCTAGGATCCAGTATATCTCATCGATTAGATTTTCTTCCATTAGGCTGGCAGCTAGTCTAGAACCACCTTCGCAAAGAATATAGTTTTGTTCGAGCTTCTTTAATTCTGCCATCACGGCTTTTAAATTTAATTGATTAGATTCTTCATCACTTGATATAGCCCTGAATTCGACGTTATTAAGTTTGGGTGTTTCAATTTTGATTCGCTCATTATAAAATACCACGCTATGGCTTGGTTCGCTCAAGAGCTCGTATTTGGCTAGCGTTTTTAATTGAGGGTCGAGTATAACTCGCCAGGGTTGTCTTTTGCTACCTGTTAATCTGACATTAAGCTTGCTTTCGTCTTTTAAAAAAGTTTTAGCGCCTACCATAACTGCGCCACTTTGAGCTCTTAGCTGATGGACGAGCAATTGTGCTTTGGGGCCACTTAGATATTTGCTGTCCTCTTTATAGTCGGCAATTTTTCCATCTAGGCTAACAGCCATTTTTAAAGTTAACCAAGGATAATCGCTACTTATATACTTAAAAAATCCTCGGTTTAAATAAGTGCACTCATCTTTTAAAATATCGGTAATAACCTCAATATTATGGTCTTTTAAAATTTTTAAACCTTGCCCTTTAACTTTTGGGTTGGGGTCTAAACAGCCAATAACTACTTTTTTGATCCCAGCTTTTATAATGGCTTCGGCACAAGGACCGGTTCGTCCCTCGTGGCAGCAGGGCTCAAGGTTAACATAAAGGGTAGAACCATTGGTGGAAGTCTTACAGTTGCTTAAAGCCGTAATTTCAGCGTGGGGACCACCCAGGTAATCGTGGTAGCCTTGGGCAATGATTCGCTGCTGGTTGTCAACAATAATGGCTCCAACTAAAGGATTTGGGATCGTTGAAGACCCCCCTAAACTAGCAAGTTTAAGGACTTCTTTCATGATGTCTTCATGTAACATGTTTATAACAGACAAATTAACCGAAAAATACGGTAGATAAATCGTACAAATTCATGTCTAAGGTTTTAAGCGAATCAACGGCGTCTTTAATACTTACTGCTTTAATCTCGTTTCCACTTAAGGCGACCATGTGTCCGAATTTTTTTTCATGGACTAGGTCGCAGGCTTTAACCCCGAAACGTGTAGCCAAAACCCTGTCAAAGGCCGTTGGACTTCCACCGCGCTGTAGGTGACCTAAAACCATGGTGCGTGTTTCATAACCGGTTTCTTTTTCGATAATTTTTGATAACTGTTCGCCAATGCCACCTAGTTTCACGTGGCCAAATGAGTCTAATTCTGTATCTTTTAATATTTCATTATTGTCGAATTTGGCTCCTTCGGCTACTACAACTATTGAAAAATCCTTGCCGCGGGTGTGACGAGTTTTTATAGCTTTGACAATTTCACTGACATTAATTGGTTTTTCTGGTACCAATATAAAATCGGCTCCACCAGCTATACCACCGTAACAGGCGATCCAGCCAGCATGGCGCCCCATTACTTCACAGACTAGAACACGGTTATGTGATTCAGCTGTGGTATGAAGCCTATCCAAGGCTTCGGTTACGATGTTGACGGCTGTATCAAAGCCAAAAGTAAAATCGGTGGCGTTAAGGTCATTGTCAATAGTTTTGGGCACACAGACAACGGTTAAATTGTGTTCGTTGAACATTTTATAGGCTACACCGCAGGTATCCTCGCCACCTATGGCGATTAATGCATCAAGGTTATTGGCCTCCATATTTTTTAAAATTTGGCTAGGTCCATTGGCTAATTTAAACGGATTCGTCCGGCTAGTGCGCAAAATGGTTCCACCTTTACGAATCAACCCGCTTGTAGAAGAGAGGGTTAAAGGCATATACATATTTTCAACGATGCCTTTCCAACCTTCAAAAAATCCGATAACTTCAGACTTATAATTTTTAATTGCTTGTCTGACAACTGCTCTGATAACAGCATTTAAACCAGGACAATCCCCACCACCGGTTAATATTCCAAGACGCATATGTTTGAGCTCCACAAAAATTGAACTATTTCCACAACGTTAATTATTTATAACTTGCGGTCGAAAATCAATTGATTGTAAATTGAAAATTTTAAAAAAAATCATTTTGTTACATAATCTTTAGCTTCAGGTTTGCGAAAATTAATTTATTGATTAATTTTTGCGGTAAGCCTTTAAACTTATGCGAAGATAGAACCTATAGTTGTTGATTGGTAAATCAAAAATTGTTTTTTTGCGTTTTGGAGGACATACAATTGAATTTATACGAATTTGAAGCTAAGACCATATTTGCCCAATTTGGCATTCCCGTGCCTCCCTCTAAGCTTGTCAATAATCCTAAGGACTTGAGCAAAGTTTTTTTGGGCTACCCGTTAACGCTGAAATGTCAAGTGTTGACCGGTGGTCGTGGTAAAGCTGGGGGAATTAAATTTGCCAATTCTTTTGTCGAAGCCCAAAAATTAACCCAAGACCTCCTAAACTTAGAGATTAAAGGCTGTAAAACGATGAGTGTTTTGGTCGAGCCTAAGCTTAGTATTACTCATGAATATTATTTGTCAGTAACTCTAGATAGGGAATTGGGCGTACCTGTTTTTATAGCTACTAAAGATGGTGGGGTTGAAGTTGAGTCGGCTAAAAATGTGGTTAAATTACCTATTACTTATCCATATTCAGCTTTTTTGTCTAGATTGCTAGCCTACAAAATTGGTCTAAGAGGGGAAGTATTAAACAAATTTGCCAATATCGCCGATAGGCTTTATAAACTTTTTATTGAACGTGACCTTGACTTAGCTGAAATAAATCCTCTAGTTGAAATTGAGGGCAATGAATTGTTGGCTTTAGACGGTAAAATAGTCGTCAATGACGATAGCCTGATGCGCCAGCCGTATTTTCAGGGTTGGCTGGAAAGTCATTTGGTGGATTTGCCACCAGTTGAAAGACAGGCTAAATTGCACGGTGTTAACCTGGTTGAATTAGACGGTGATATAGGTATTTTGTGTAATGGCGCTGGTCTTACCATGGCTACAATGGACATGGTGGCAGAATTTGGTGGCAAACCGGCTAATTTCTTAGACGCTGGTGGTGGGTCTGACCAGGCTAAGACTTTGGCGGCTCTTGAACTGGTAAATCAGAATCCCAAGGTAAAGGTAATACTTTTGAATATCTTAGGCGGTATTACAGCCTGCGACGACGTTGCCAACGCTCTCGTTGATTTCGTAAAAATGCATAAAAACGTCAAACTAGTGGTAAGGCTGCGTGGTAATAACCAGGATAAGGCCAAGGAAATTTTGAGTAATTATAACGTTAAATTGATACCTGACTTAGAAGAAGCCGTAAAAGAAGCGGTTAAACTAGCCAGTTAATGTAATTAATCTATAAGGAGTGTAAACAAGTGATTTTAGTTAATAAAGATACAAAAGTTGTCGTACAGGGTATTACCGGTAAAATGGGACAGACTCATACTAAACGTATGCTTGACTATGGAACGCAAATAGTAGCCGGTGTAACACCCGGTCGCGGTGGACAAAGTGTGCATGGAATTCCGGTATTTGATACTGTAAGCGAAGCGGTCGAAAAAACCGGTGCTAATTGTTCCGTCGTTTTTGTGCCACCCTATTTAGCTTGCGATGCTGGCTTTGAGGCCGTTAACGCTGGGGTTAGCCTGTTGGTTGTAATAACCGAAGGTATACCGCCTAATGATACGTCTAAGCTAGTAAATTATGCTAATATGCATGAGGTGACTTTTATAGGGCCCAATTGCCCTGGTGTCGTTTCACCAGGGCATAGTCTAATAGGCATTATGCCTGGGTCAATTTTTAAAGAAGGTCGTGTTGGTATGGTCAGCAAAAGTGGAACGTTGACGTATGAAATTGCGCTTGCTTTGAGTGAGGCTAATCTTGGTCAATCTACCTGTGTAGGAGTAGGTGGAGACCCTGTCAAAGGTATCGAATATCAGCCGGTTTTGAATTTGTTTGAAAACGATTCTAATACTGATGTTATAGTTTTAATAGGTGAAATTGGCGGGAATGCTGAAGAAAAAGCGGCTAATTTTATCAAAGAGCATATCAAAAAACCTGTGGTCGGATTTATAGCTGGACAAACAGCACCACCAGGTAAACGTATGGGGCATGCTGGAGCTATTATATCGCAAGGGTCTGGGACAGCTCAGTCTAAAATCGAAGCCTTCAATAAGGCTGGTATTAAAGTCGCTAAAACACCAACCCAGGTTGCAAAGCTTGTTGCTGAACTGATTAAACAGCCTATCCGTAAATAAATTATTAGTTGGATAAATAATGAATATTTTAATTCTCGGAGCTGGTGCCTGGGGTAGCACTTTGGCTTACGTCTTTAGTCAAAGCGGTAAAAACGTCACTTTGTGGTCGCATAACCCCAACAAACTAGACGCCATTGATAGTAATAGTTTTTACATAAAAGACCATAAAATCAGCTTTAACCAGAACCTAAAGACTGAAAAAAATCTTGTTAGGGGCATAATTAACAATCAAATAATCATTTTCTGTTCAACTTCCCAGACCCTTAGAAGTTTAAGTAATAGCGTTAATGAATGTTTTAAGGCTGAGAAACTCAACGTTAGTGAATACTATTTGATTAGTGGTGTAAAGGGGCTTGAGCTTTCAAGCTTTCTTACCATGTCGCAAATATTAAACGAGGTATTTAACATTGAAAACGCCAGCGTCATATCAGGGCCAAATTTAGCCTTGGAAATATTGTCCAATTTGCCTTGTGCCAGTGTAATCGCCTGTAAAGACGATGAAAAATTAAATATTCTCCAGCACAATTTGACTTGTCGAAACTTAAGGCTTTATGCTAACAATGATATTATCGGGGTTGAAATTGGTGCGGCCTATAAAAATGTTATTGCTATTGCCTGTGGTATCTGTGACGGACTTAATCTGGGTTATAATGCTAAAGCTTCCCTTTTAACCAGAGGCATCAAAGAAATGGCCAGGGTAGTCGAGCTTTTTGGCGGTCAAAAACAAACTGTTTATGGCTTATCTGGTTTAGGAGACCTCATCGCTACCTCATCAGCACCATTGTCGAGAAATTATAGCCTTGGTTATTATCTGGCTAATGATATGCCAATAGCACAGGTTGAAAAAAAATTAGACGCACAAATTGAAGGAATCCCGACTAGCTATGCCATAATGGAGTATACCAGGCTCAATAATATCGATTTACCCATTACGACCCAAGTCTATAATGTTTTAACTAAGCAAAAAAGCCCGACAGACGCTATTAAGGCTTTGATGACAAGACCCTTGGTCAAAGAATAGGTTAAAAATATTTAAGAACATTATTACTAGGTATATTCCATTTTGGCTTTTGGTCAAGATAATTATCGCTAGCTGATTTAAAAGACTGATAAGCTAAGTCTGGTTTTTGTAAACTTAAATAAATTATACTATTATATAAATCGCATATATAGCTGGGTTTTTGGGGTAGCATTTTTACCAATTCTAAAGCGTGCTTGAACTGTTTTATAAATATCGCATAGTTAATTGCTTCGGTAATTAGGTCGATTTCACCTTGGCTGGCTTTAGCATCGTCAATCAAAGCTTTTAGGACAAGTTTAGGTTGGCTGCCATCTGCTTTGAGTAATTCGACTATTTTGGGCGATAAAACGTAATTTTGTTCGTATATTTTCTTAAATTCGGCTAAGCCTTCTTTATTTTCATCTAACTTAGACTGAAGAAAAGTTAATAAGTATTCAACGTCTTTGTTATTGGGAAAAATTAAATTAGCTTTTTCCAGAATATCGAAAGCCTGTTTATAATTTTTTAGTTGTATATAATTACGGCTAAGCTCTACGTATAGATAGACACTTTTAACTTCTTTTGACAGAAATAAATTGTTGAATACGTTTAGGCTGTCTAAGTATTTTCCGCTTAAAAGTAACCCTTCACCGTAATACAAACGGATAAATTTATTATTAGGAGCTAATTTAACAGCTTCTAGCAATAGTTCTAGCCCCTTATCTTGGTTGCCGGTGGCAAAGAAAACTTGAGCGCTGGATAATAATATTTTTATATCGTATGGGTTAGACTTGAGCAGTTTATAGCATAAATCACTTGCGTTTAATACCTGATTGTCACGTAAAAGCTTGACTGCTTCCATATTATTTACAGATTCAAAAAGATTATTGGTGTTTAACTTTGGATCACGACTGTTCAATACACTAAAAGGGGTAATAAAAGCTGGTATTTTAGTATCATCCTTAGGTAAAGTTAGGGTGAACAAAATTATAAACAAAGCCGAAACTGAAGTTTCGACCAGTAAGGGTATTTTTACAAAGGATAAATTCACGGATTTATTCATTTCCCAATTATCAAATATTTTTCAGCCATTATAAACCAGTTTTTGACAAACCATTGCCATGAAGACATTGTGTTTACATAGTTATTATTGTACTCTAAATGTTTTATCACTAAATCTTGAAAAGCATTTAAATAAGAAAATTTATTCTGAAATAGCTTAAATTGGTTATCTGTAATTTGTTTATGAAGCAATTTAAAATTGACAACTTTGCTTTCATCGTCTAGAAGTTTTACAAAATTTAGTTTTTCTCTATCATGTATCTTAAAGTTTACTTTAATCATTTTGTTTATAAATTCGGTGATTTTGGGGTTTAATTCGTAGTCTAAGTTTTCTTGGGCTGGATTGTTGATATAGCACACTTGACATCGACTTTTTAAAGTCGGTAAGATTTCAAATTCTTGGCTGCTACACAATAGGAATAAAACTTTTACTTTAGGCTCTTCAATAGTTTTAAGCAGGCAGTTGCCACTGGGGCGGTGCAGAACTTCGCTGTCAGCGTTTTCAAAAAAGACTACTCTGTAAAATGAAGATGTCATAGTTAAATCTTCGTTAAGCTCACGGATTCTGTCTACTTTTATTTTTGTTTCATTTTCGTTAAGCTTAATAACCGATAGGCATTTGGGGTGATTTAGACTTTTTAACCACTGGCAGTTGCGGCAATAATTTAACTGGCTTTGGTCTAACTCAGCCTGTTTCAGGCAATGCCCGCAGGTAAGCGCGTTTGAATTGCTGCAGTTCAAAAGCATGGCTAATTCGCAAGCCAGGTTAAGTTTATCGCTAGTATTTGAACCAACAAGGAAATAAGCTTGCGATAGTCGGTTTTGGGCTATGGCCTGGGAGAAAAAAGTGGTTAGATGACTTTGTGAATTTATAAGTTTTGATGTAAAGAGATTCATTTCCGGACGGATAAAAAATTAGTTCTATAAAACTAGTTTACTAAATATACTTAAAATTTGACATAATCGCCGTAATTATCTTAAACTATTAGTTATCTAATAATTATGTATAACTTGTGCGACTGAAGTATTATATTTTATTTAGTTGTTTTTTTTATTCTTGAGGTATTTTAAAATTGGCAAATGTAATTGTTGTTGGAGCTCAATTCGGTGATGAGGGAAAGGCTAAAGTCACCGATTTATTAGCCAAAAATGCTAATCTGGTGGTTCGTTATCAAGGCGGTTGCAACGCTGGCCATACGGTCGTGGTCAACGGTGAAACGTATAAGTTTCATCTTATACCCTCGGGTATTTTATACCCTAACAGTATCTGCATCTTAGGTCCGGGCATGGTGATTGACCCTAAGGCTCTTTGCCAGGAAATTAATTCGTTGACAGAAAGAGGTCATAGCTTAAAAGGTCTCAAAATTTCTGGTTCTGCCCACGTAACCTTACCTTATCATTTGATGATAGATGCAGCTGAAGAAGAATCACGCGGCAACATGAAAATTGGCACGACCAAGCGCGGTATTGGTCCAACATATGCTGATAAATGTGCTAGAACAGGTATTAGAATGGAAGATATACTATCCAAAGAAGTTTTTAAGGCCAAATTAGAATGGCTAGTACCTAGAAAAAACGTCTTACTGGAAAGGCTGTATCAGCTTGAACCGCTAAGTGTTGGCAGTATACTCGAAGAATATTACGAATTGGGTCAAAAATTAAAACAATACGTCTGCGATACGTCTAGCGTATTGTTTAATTCGGTTAACGACCGTAAAAATATACTGTTCGAAGGCGCTCAAGGTACATTATTGGACCTTGACCATGGCAGTTATCCATATGTTACAAGTTCGAGTCCATCAGCCGGTGGAGCCTGTGTCGGAGCTGGTATTGGACCGACGATTATTGACAGGGTTATTGGTGTTGCAAAAGCTTATATGACAAGAGTTGGTGAAGGAACTTTCCCTACCGAGCAATTTGGTGAAGTTGGCGAAAAACTAAGACAGACAGGTAAAGCCTGGGCTGAAGTTGGCGTAACCACGGGACGACCAAGGCGTTGTGGATGGTTCGATTGTGTTTTAGGTCGTTATTCGGTGCGTATAAACGGACTTGACTGCCTGGCCATTACTAAATTAGACGTTCTTGACGAATTTGATACTATAAAAGTCTGTGTAGCGTATAAAGATAAAAATACGCAAGAAATTTTCGAAGATTTACCCAGTATCGGTAGTCAGTTTCAGCAGATGGAGCCGGTCTATGAAAGTTTTGACGGCTGGCGTAAATCTACTGCTGAAGTTACAAGCTTTAAAGACTTACCGGAAAATGCCAAAAAGTATTTGAACTTTTTGTCACAAAAGTTAGAAATCCCCATAGTTATTGTTTCTGTTGGACCAA
The DNA here is from genome assembly GCA_021785395.1 of bacterium. Taxonomy (GTDB): domain Bacteria; phylum Cyanobacteriota; class Vampirovibrionia; order Obscuribacterales; family JAKAZS01; genus JAKAZS01. Next base: position 34,962 of record JAJYFO010000002.1, read on the forward strand.
AGAGGAATCAGACTATTGTAATTGAAGATCCAATTCATGGACCAAAAAGAGTTTTAACTAAAGCTTTGTAGTGGCAATTTTAAATTAGTAATTTCTAAAATTAAGGCTTAACTGTTTAAGGTACATAATTAATAATTCATGACATACGAAGATCCTGCTTCTAGTTATAAGTTATTAAGTATTTTGAAAATTATATTTATCGCCTTTATATTGGCTCTATTTACTACTGGTTATACGTTGTGGGTTAATCAGAAATTTTATGTAAACGAAGCTAACGATATCTTTTCGCAAATAAGCCGGTATACCGCTAATGAGTTATGTAAATTGTATATTTTCGACGATAGTTTTGGTGCGCTTGGTTTAAAAAACTCTAAATTGATTAATCCACCAAGTCTAAACAGTGAAAAAGACCTGTATAGTTTTAACTATTTACGTAAGTTGTTTATTAAAGACTTATCTCTTGCCAGAGATCTCAATCTGACATTTTTAGCAAAGTTGATTGATAATGATCAAAAACAGATTATGAGCCTTGAGAAAGATTATAACATCAAAATACGTCAAGCCGTTGAACCAGCAAAAGCTTTATCTGACGAAACTAATAAAGATACCTATATAAATTTAAATGACTCCAATGTAAATATTCAAGGCTGTGTGTACAATAAAGTTTTTCAGAAACTAAAGACTTTGAATAACGATAAACTCGGTCAAATAGTAGCTTTTGAAATAAAATTGGGTAATGCTCCAGAATATTTAAGTAAACGCAAACAAGATTATATTCTTATAGACCCTATTTATTTTCATGAAACAGACACAACACCTAATGCTTTATTGATAACTGCCAAGTTTAATAAAAGTGTTATCGATAAAAATATAGTTATAAAATCAACCGTGCAGAAATCCTGTGTGCTTATTAAAAATAATAAATTACCAAAAGTAAAATCGGTAATAATGTTAAATTTTCCCCAAGGTACACCCAGCAATATTAAATGCTTTAATGATTTATTAATTAATTCAATTTGGAAAAACAGTGGAAAATGGTATCAGGTTATTGATGATGAATTTCCTGGTAAAGGTTCGCTATCACCTCCGTTACAGTCATTTTTAAATTCCATGACACCAGATCAAAGTATACAGCTTTTGTTATACCACTGGCTAAAAGAATTGGGTCCAGATGTTGATAGTAACAAGCTTAAAAATCTGATTAATTCTAAATGGTTGTTGATAAATAATCAGGCTAGAGATTCAAAACTTGTTGTTGTTTCGAATTCAGCTTTGGTAAATGACGTAAATAATTATGATAGTATTTTAAACAACATTAATTTTGCCAAGCCATTTATACAAAACTTAGTTAATCTATGTTTTAAATATCAATATGATCATTCATCGTTTTTTCCTAGTAATGCTCTATCAATCAAGATAAACAACAATAACGAGTGCCTTGTTCCCAATTCTCAGTCAAAAGTTAATGAAACCGGTTTTGATTTTTTAGCAAACTTGGCTAATACTCTGAATTATTCTAATAATATTTTAGTAATATTAAATGATTTGTTAGCTAAAAACTATATCATCCAGGCACAATTTAATAATAAGGCTAGGTTAACCGAAAATAATGGTTTGTTATTAGAAATAACTTATAAAGAAAAAAATCTATATAATATTTTTAAGCTTGTTAACTATCAGTGCCAGTATCTGTCTGATAATCTGTTGAATATTTCGCAAAATGGTTTTTATAAAATTCCAGGTAATATAAGAGCGTTTTATTTGAATAAAGACAATATTTTTGTACCTTATTTCCAAACCAATCAACCTTTAAACAGTTTATGTCAACTTAAATATGATACTGCTAATCTAAAAGCTATCAATAAAATTTTAGACAATTTTATAAAACAGTTACCTAGTAATGATATGAAAGCTGTTTATACTGCCCAAAATTATACAAAATTTATTAAAGATAAATATAACCAGAACATTGACTTTGAGATCATGAATAAAAAATATTTAAATAATTTAAATGTTGATAATCAGATTAATCCTTATTGTGTTTTATTAGATTCATCTAAAGTTATTAACAATGATAATTTTGATAGTGAATTTAATAATGTTTTTATAAGGTTTAAAAATCCTTTTGCAAATATTGAAAGATTTCCCGTTAATACTTTGTTTTATAATTCACATAGTGCTTTAAACAACAGTAATAATGTATTTTGGTCTGTCGCTATAATGGATTTTGTTGGTAAAACAAATAAATATGATGCATTTTCACCAATTACTTCTTCTGACGCTTTATGGTATCAACCAAATGATTCTATTGCTAATCAGGCTCCTGGGCTAGCAGGTATAATTAATATTTATATGCCTATGGTTGGCTTAAATAAATTCCCACAATCGGAAAAATTAAAAATTAATACTTTAATACCACAGTTAAACATGCCCTAATTTATCTTTGGGTTGCAGTTTTCAGTTGTTAAGCTTGAAAAAATGGCTCTTTAATACTATAATACGATTACAAAATCTTTATGAGTAGGTTTTAAATTATGACAGAGTCTAACAATAATAATATTGAGCCTTATAAATCACGGCTAGCCAGGCTTGAAAGCATAATTGATAGCTTGTCAGAATTTGAACAGGACGAAATCCGCCTAAAGCTCATGTATTTAGAAGCTAGAAATCATGTAAGACTCGTTGAAAACTGGAAGTCCACTTTGGCGGTTGCTTTTCATATATTTCCATTTTTTTTTATAATTCTTTCAATATCAGTTATAATTCCTAGTTTAATATTTCAATTTCATTTTATAGCTAATTTTAATTTATTGCTCTTATTTTCTTTAATTGCTTTATTTAGTCTTATCTCAACAGTTTTTGCTATTTTAGGGATTATGTTGACTATTCCTTCTCTTAATATACTTTATGCAATTAAAAAAGCCAGACAATTTCAGGTGAACCACTTTGAAATTCCACTTGATATAGATGATAGCCTGCACATTTGCCAGGCGGTTTTATACTCTAAATCAGACGTAATTATTGAGTCTGTCGATACGGTAAATAATATAATTAAAGCCCGTACTAAATTTAGTTTTAGAAGTCCTGGCGAGCTTATTGGCATAAATATTTATCCTATATCGCCAAAGTCATCTAAAGTATCTGTCTATAGTAAATCTCTATTTCCGTCTATAGATTTGGGAAAAAATTATAGTAATGTTATCTTATTAACTAATTTAATTACGCAAGCAGCCAATGATAAAACATACTTGAATGAGAATTAGTTTTTAAAGTTAATTAGTATTTTTAAGCTATTTGGAATTCAATTGTGGAGGGTAGAATGTTGTTTAGAGCGTATTCTATATGTAGTACACGCCTGGTTGAATTTGTTGAGGCTATTTTAGGTGAGCTATGCACGATTAATGGCTTCATGATTATAATATCACCTGTTAATGCCTGGCAAGAAACGATATTAGTTTGATTAGTAATTAAATCGTTAATTTGACTTTGTGTTAATATACCACTTAAGTGAGAACCTTTATAGAATTTTATAGCACCATTAGAATTGGTAGAATCGTCTAAATGAATTCTTATAGCTAACATCTGTTCTAAAATATGGGCTGGTGGCTGAACGTGAATCAATCCATCTTTTAGTGTATAGTTAATAAAACCTGGAAATATTTTATGTTCTTTAACGGCAATGGTTATATCTTGATGCCAGGGTACAAACCAGTTAGAATTTGACGTTTTATTAAATAATAGGGCTCGTACAGGCTGGCAATCATTACCAAGCGCAACGCTGGCAAGCTCCATTATTTGGGGTGAATTAGCAAAATCATAAACAATTTTTGATGATTTTAGCATATGTCTTTGACCTGGCTTATTTAAAGACATCTTATCAGTCAAAACCGAGTCAACGGCCAGGGCTAGTTCTTTTAAATTAAAAGAACTAACAGCTGATTTGACAAGGTCAAAGCCTAGATTAAATAAATTTACCAAATTAGGTTTAAGTGTTTTGCTCATGCTTCTATTGTACTATAACTTATAAATTAATTTTAATAATTATCCTTATTTCAATTTGATATTGAACGTTAATTCTAGATTTATCAAAACAGATACTTAAAAATTAAACTTACAAGTTATTGCGATAATAGGTAAAATAAGATTAAATATTTCTAATTAATTAAAAGCTTGAATAAATTAACAAAATTTAACAATGTTTTTTATTAACCTTGGATAATTGTGGTTTAATGTATTATACAAACCTTACTACGATTTAGAATATAATTACGTGTACATTGTCATCGATTATTTATATTGTGTTAGATTAGTCTTTAATTTTGGTAGAATATCTATAGCTAAATTGTTTTAGGATAATTATTTTAAATAAACTATGGAGCGGTCATTGAATTTAAACATCCAGTCGTCAACCTTTAAACCAACCAGTTTCAGACCCAAAACCATTTTATGTGAAAGGCATGAGCTGATTAGGTTTGGTCTTAAAAGGGTGGTCTCGGAAGTAGTTGAAATTATCGGTGAGGCCAGTGACGGATTGACGGCGATGGAAATTATCCGCCGCCTCAAGCCTGAGTTAGTTATATTAGAGCTTGATTTAGATGGGCTCAACGGTGTAGAAATAGCCAGGCGCGTGCGTGAAGAAATGCCGAACTCTAATGTATTGGTTTTGACCGATTCTTACCACGCCACCAAGTATTACAACCAATTGTCCAGAGCTGGAGCCAGGGGGTTTTGCCTTAAAAGCTCTGGTCCAAGAACCTTATTTGAGGCAATTGAACAGGTGACCAGAAATTTACCTTACTGCGACCCCAAGATAATCCAGCTAATCAAACAAAGTCCGGCTAATTCGATGCCTAACTGTAATTTGACCGAGCGTGAAATCGAAGTCTTGATTAGGTTAGACTTGCGCAATAAAGAGATTTCTGACGAATTGGATATGAAGCTTAGAACCGTTGAAAAGCACATTGAATGCATACTAGCCAAGTTAAAAGTTCCCACGCGAACGGCGGCTGCTTTAAAAGCCGTTCAGTTAGGGTATGTTTTATTGCCTAAAACACCAGGGCGAGATCCATCCACTGGTATCAGTCACGAGCAGACCGTGGCCGAACTTCAGGCTGAACTTGTGATCGCTAATGAACACTTGAAAAACCTCTTAAAGCAAAATGAATTGCTAAAAGAAGCCCTAAATGACCGCTTAAAAGGTTCTAAAGAGCAGTCTTAAATATTTTTGTTTAATAAATCGATGTCATAAACCTTAATTCGTCTCTATTAAACAAATTAAAGAGCAGTTCTAGTTTTTTCTATATTATATTTTTAGTAATTATGCTTATGACGCGAGGTTTTGGACAGGCTTTTACTAAATGCTAAATAAAGATCGGCGGTTGGCGTACATTTCGTTTAGGTCTTTTTGTATTATATACTGTATTTCCCGTGAAATATTTAAAACCGTTCTACGGTTATTGGCCATGCTTGGGTCAAGGTTTAAGTATATTGGCTTATGTACGTTAATTTGCCACTGGATAGGCAGCGGAAAAAACATAAGCGGAAAGGGAAGCCAGGGAAATAGAGGAGTTATCGGAAAAAACGGCATTTTGACCAAGCGTGCTATTTTATTAACGTTTTTTAAAACCATATACGTTTCATCACCACCTAAAGTGGCAACGGGTATAATCGGCAAGTTTTTAGATATGGCCAGTTTGACATAACCGGGGTTAAAATCGATTAGCCGATATTTTTGCTTTACCGGTTTACTGACGCCTTTGATACCTTCTGGGTATATGCCGACCAATTCTCCTTTGTCGACTAATTTAATAGCATTGTCAAGTGTGGCGCGGACCTGTCCGGTCTGCGTCATCCAATTTAATAAGCCGGGGACTTTAAAAAACCAATCGGTAACCAAATACCTAATCCGTCTTGGCTCAGGGTGTAATTTGCACATCGCCATGGTCAGCATAACCGCATCGATGGGCAGCATACCTGAATGGTTACCCACTAATAGGGCTGGACCAGACGACGGAATATTCTC
>JAJYFO010000270.1 GCA_021785395.1 bacterium
TTTGAAACTGTTTCTTGGCTTCGGGTAAAGCTGCCAGTAATTTTGACGCTAATGGGTTTTGGTGGTTTGGCGAGAAACTAATGGCAGTCTGGTATTCAGCTTGCGCCTGGCCAAAATCACCTTGAAACTGGAGCGCTTGACCCAGACCAATATGGTTGGCTGGAGCGGTAGGGTCTTGTTTTAGGGCGTCTTCCCAGCCAGCCACGAGAGAATCTACAACATCAGAATCGTCAGGTTTTAAGGCGATAGCCTTGGAATAACAGCCAATGGCGCTGGTTAAGTCTCCGTTGGCTTGATAGGCTTGGCCAAGTTTGAGTTCGACGTCGGCTGTGTCTTTCATGATTACGGCCAGTTTAAATTGGGTAATGGCGTCTTTGTTTTGGTTGTTGACCCTGTAAACGTCACCCAGCTTAATTCTTATATCGCGGTCGTCGTGGATATTTAAGGCCGCCAAATATTCGACGATAGCGCCGTTAAAATTGCCAGCCATCCTGGCGTCGTTGGCTAATTTTACCCGGTCTTTAAACGAATTAGGGTTGAGCCCCAGGCTAGATATAATACCATTTAAGTTGTTGACGGTCTGAGACACGTTAGGAGCTAGATAGGCAGCTTGTTCAAACTGCTTAAGGGCTCCTTTAGGGTCTTTATTGGATAGGGTTAGACCATAGTTATTGTAGGCTATGGCGAGGTTTTCTTTAGCTTTTGAATAGTTCGGGTTTATCGCTAAAGCCTGTTCAAGAACCTTGATGGCCTGCAAGAATTGATTTTGGTTGATTAGGTTAACGCCGTCGTTGTTTAGTTTTACTAATCTTGGGTCAGTTGTTGGATTATTTTGGGGATAGGCCAGGTTATGGTTCAGGAAAATACTAAGGAGTAAAATAGAAAATTTTATGCCTTTAATATTTTTAGCTTGCATTATTGTATGACAACCCCTGAACTATTAATTAGACAACACCAACATTAATACTTATAGCATTAAAATAAGTAAAAACGTAAAATTTGATTATTTTATGAATTTGTATGAAAAATTAGTATTATCTAAAATTTATAATTCCGGTTCGATTAATCCGTATTGTCCGTCACGGCGACTATATACGGTATTGACCTGGCTAGTTTCTTTATTGATAAACATAAAAAATTCGTGACCTAATAAATCCATGTGTTGTGAAGCTTCTTCTGGCGTCATAGGTTTTAACGGGTACCTTTTGGACCTTACAATTTTAGGGCTGCCGTTGTCTTTGTTAGGGTTGACTGTTTTGAGCTCGAGCTTGTCCAAGTCAAATTCTTCTTCGTTATCTTCTTCTTCAATAGAATAAACATGATTTTCTTTGACTTTATTAGGCTTTTGAAAATATTTGGTCTTAAATTTACGCAGTTGTCGCTCAATTTTATCTGCTACAAGGTCGATCGAAGCGTACATATTTTCGGTCGATTCCTCGCCCCTTATAATTGTACCGTTGATTTTGATGGTGACTTCAGCGGTCTGGTTTTGAGCCATCGAAGGATTTTTAGCTACGCTTAAAATGGCCATTGCCTCTAATGGGTGTTCAAAATGTTTTTGGGCGCGGTTAAGCTTTTCGATCAAGTAGTCTTTTAACGCCCTGGTTAATTCGATGTTTTTTCCTGTTACAGTTACATGCATGTTATACCCTCCAAATAATAACTTAAAAATCAGCAGAAGCCATGCTATAGGCCGCTACTGGTAAAATCTTGTCGTCAATTTAATAAAGTGAATAGACACTAGAACCTTAAAATATTCATTTATTTTAAATTTATATACAGTTTATGTACCCGGAATTCAAAAATACTAATCATAAAAACTCTCGTTAATTTATTATATTACTTTCCTGCCAAAGAATATTGGCTAAATCAAGGTAGTTTAGGTAGTTTTCTTGGGGCTTGACCGCATTTTCGGCGTAAGCCTTAGGGATAAACCAATTTTTTGATGAGTTTCCTTGATTGGTCTTATACTGCTTAGCGTTTACGATGTAGGCCAAAATCCGCATGGCATTTTTTTGACTTATCGGCTCATCTGGACTTAAAGATAATTTGTTCATCACCTCATTTAAATTACCGTTATTAGCGCTAAAGTTAAACTGTTTATTTATGATAGCTAAAAAATCAGCCGTGGTAACGGAGCTTGCTATATCTTTGTGGTTGTAAAAACCAGCTAGCGAATCATTGTATATCGATTTTAAGGCATGGAGTTTAAACTCAACGTCTTTAGATATATAGTTGGTGTATTGTTCCAAAGCGTCACATTGGTCGTTGGTTAGTTTGTTTTGTGGGTAGACGCTAGCAGAAGTGGCCAGACCATCGTGGCAAGCTTTGAGAAAAATACTTATGGACTGAGAAGGTGTGTTCATGCCGTCGCCGATAACATGAATGTTTTGATACGGTTTTTGGGTAAGGGCTCTGATTTGAGCTATAGTTTCGCGGGTGTAATCGTAAACGTCGTATTTTTGGTATTTGGAATTCCAGTACGCCATAGGAGCTATTACGTCGTAGTAGTCAGACAATACCTTCCAGGGTGTTTTTTTGACTTCGGGACACCTGTTCAAAGGACTGTACACGCAGGCTATAAGGGGATAACTTGGACCTAATGCGTTTCTTATAATTTGGGAGTATTGGGTTACATTATCGGCACTTAAATTATGCTCTAGGTTGGCTACCATGCCGTCAAGACCTTGCTTGGTCGAAGTGCGGAAATTGGCTGCAGCAATTAACTTATCAGCGTCGCTGGTTATATTGACAAGTTGAGGGTAAGTCCAGCCAATGACTTTTATACCGTATTTATGGCAGCTGTCGATAATACGGCTCAGTTTTTCGGAGTTGAATATACTTGGTGTATTAGACCTACTGGTTTGTACGAATAAGTTGGTTATACCGTTGGCGTAATAATGCTTGCAGTAGTCCTCGATATTATCGCCAGGGTAATTCCAGATATTGACCCACGTACTGGCTCCGTGATTCAACCCGGTGGCTTGCCAAGAATCCTTTGCCGTCTT
>JAJYFO010000077.1 GCA_021785395.1 bacterium
AGCACAGGCAATATAACCTATGTAATAGTGGATTAATGGATTATTAGGCAGGATTTTTTCAGCCTCTTTTAATTTTTCCAACGATTCATAAATTTCACCACCCAACCCGCTGGTAGCCTTTTCATAAATCGCCAGACCCAATAGTTTTTGGGCTTCAAAGTTTTTTGGATTTAAATTAACAGCCGTTTGATAGTTATCCAAGGCTGTTTGTAAATCGCCTTTTTCCTGGGCGATTTCACCGATATGAACATATGGGCTATCGTACTTTGGGTTTATCCTTATACATTCTTCAAACTGGTGCTTGGCTTCGTCTAGCCTTTGCAATTTTTTTAAAAATACCCCGTAGTTATTACGGCAGTCCAAATAATTATAATCTAAGGTTATGGCCCCTTGAAACATCCTTTCGGCGCTGGAGTTGTCACCGTTGCCAGCATAGGCCAAAGCCTGTAATTGAGCCAGCTCTTTGCTCTTATTGTTAAATGCCAGACCCTTGGCGCATAGTGCGATACACTGGTTGAAATCGCCTATCTGAAAAGCCTGCATGGCTTTTTGGTAAATCATATAACTCATTGTCTTGGGGTTATAACCCTGAAATTGCGGGTTTTGAGCCGTCGCGACAAGAACAGAAAAAGAAAAAACGATTAGGGCAAAAAAATAATATTTTTTCATAGTTTTTTAAAGGACCTTATTAAAATCGACGTGCACCAAAATTTTAATTAAATAATTAGACTTTATTACATTTTATAGACAAAATTTAATTTATAAATCACTAAAATGAGTTAAAGTTATGAATATTATCTTTGTCCATCTAAAATATATGTATTGTCCATTTTGTGATTATAAAGAAAGTAAAGTACTAGAATCAAGGCTGACATCCGATAAGTCAATAAGGCGCAGACGCAAATGCGAAAGCTGCCAAAAGCGCTTTACTACTTATGAAAGAAACCAGGCCAGCCAGTTTTTAATCGTAAAGCGGTCGGGCAACCGTGAACCCTATTCACGGGACAAGCTGCAGTCAGGTCTTACCCGAGCCTTTACAAAAACGTCGATAACGGCCATGGAAATAGAAGAGTTAACCGATAATATCGAAAACGAGGTCATAAGCCATGGCGATAAGGAAATAACTTCACAGGCTCTGGGAGAACTTGCCTTGAACAAATTAAAAGACCTAAACGAAGTTGCCTACGTTCGTTTCGCTTCGGTTTACCGACAATTTCAGTCGGTAGATAACTTCATCGAAGAATTAAACAGGTTAAAGCGACATAAATTTGAAGACGAATTATTGACGACAAAGCTTTAAAATGCCAATTTTACTTCAAAAAAATTTACAATTAACGGCTAGCCAGAATATTAAATAATTTTAAAACTTAACTTTTTTCATAATCACAAACAAAATAACTCATTGATATGTTATCATTGTCATTGTGTATATGTCGATTAGGATTTGCTCTTATGAATTCTCTCATTGCGGCAATTGAAGCCCCATTCTTAAAAACCAATCTGCCTGATTTTCGGGTCGGTGACTCTGTCAAAGTTTTCGTCAAAATCCGCGAAGGTGGAAAGGAAAGAACCCAGGGTTATGAAGGTGTCATAATCAAGATTAGAGGTTCTAGCATAGGTAAAACAATTACTGTGCGCCGTGTTTTTCAAGGTGTTGGGATTGAACGCGTGTTTTTGGTTCATTCACCACGGGTAGAAAAAATAACCATTCAACGCCGTGGCGACGTTAGCCGTTCTAAACTTTATTATTTACGTGCCCGTACCGGCAAGGCTACCAGAATTAAAGAAAAAGTAACCGGCAAAACCAAAGCCAACGTAGAATCGCAAAAACCACAGACTCCAGTAACAGTTTCTTAACGACTTTTACATTAACCTAGTTTAGCCTTCTATTGGTACTGTTAATAAAATAGACCTTATTTCAATTAAAAATATAAAACGCATTGAGTTTACTCAACTTATCCAAAGAACTTCTCAAAGCTATCGACATAGTAATAGAAGTCGCCGATAGTAGACTGCCTGTTACGAGCCGGCACCCGCTTTTACAACGAGACCTAGGGCATAAATTAAAAATTGTAATCTACGCCAAGGCCGATTTAGCTGACTTGGACAAGGCCAGGCTTCTAACTAATAAAACCGAACAGAGTTATTTTTTAAGCACCAAGTCAAGCAAGCAAAAGTCCAAAATTTTAACTGAGCTCAACGATTTGGGAGCAGATATCAAAAACAAGGCCTTGAACAAAGGCTATAAGCACGGCAGCCTAAAACTTCTAGTCGTAGGTATTCCCAATGTAGGCAAGTCTAGTTTAATCAACTGGCTGATAGGGCGCAACAAAGCCAAAGTGGCTAATAAACCTGGTATCACCAGAGCCCCCCAATGGGTTAGGATAAACCCTGATATTGAATTACTAGACACCCCAGGCGTATTAAAACACTTTAAATTTGACGCAGCAAAAACGACAAAGCTAGGCTTAGTCAGGTTAATTAACGCTTACAACATAGATGACTTGGAGCTGGCCGATGCCGCTCTCAACTTTGCCAATAGCCATTATAGAGATAATCTAATAAATTATTTAGGCCAAAGTACAGATTTAAGCTTAAAAGCCATAGCCAAAAAATTTAATTACGTTAAAACCGGTGCTGAGCCAGATTTAAACCGCGCCGCCAAAACATTTTTGAGCGACTTTGAAGGTGGAAAAGTAGGCCAATTCTGCCTCGACATCGACGAATTAAAACCACAGCAAGACATTTAAAGAATGAAACGAATCTTATTTGCTTTCTTTTTTAAAATTATTGTCGTCGGTTAAAAAGCCCAAAACCAAGCCGGTTACGGCGCCAACAACAAAACCCCAGATAAAGCCCTGATTAAAGCCAAAAACCGGTACCGTTGCCTGTGGCAAAGGTACAACCGGAACCAATATGAAACTGAAACCTACTATTAACCCACATACAGTGCCAAGTAAGAGCATGGTAAGGATAGGAAACGGTATACCAGCAGCTTTGGTGCTATTATTATTCGGTTCAGACATATTTACTTAATACCTCTATCGCATTCGGTCTATATAATACTTTAAATTTTATAACATTACTGTATCGAATAAGTAATATTTTACGGGCATATTTACAATTGATTAACGACTAGACCAAGACCCGCAATTGTTTTAGCATCCTGTATAGAAGCGTCTAAAACCAGTTGCCAGGCGTCTTGAATTTTTATGAGCATTACCTCTATTTCTTCGTGTTCGTCTGGGTTCGGTTCGGACAATGTCACGTCACAGGCTTTATATAAATACAATAATTCATTACAAAACCCGGGTGCCGAATACATCCGACTCAACTCTTGCCAGTTTTTAGCGCTATAGCCAGTTTCTTCCTGTAATTCACGCTTAGCAGCCACCAGAGGGTCTTCGCCTTTGTCAATTTTTCCAGCTGGCAACTCGTAAAGGACTTTGCCAATACTGTAGCGAAATTGCTTGATTAAAACGATTTCATCGTTATTTGGCTGGCAAATTATTACCACACCACCATTATGCTCTAAAACTTCGTAACAAGCGCTGCGCCCGTCGGGCCAGTTAATCGAGTCCAAACGCAAGTTTATTACATTGCCATAGTGAAGCATTTGGCTGTTAATCCGGGCGTCTTGAAAATAATTATGTAAATCGGCCATAAATTGAGTAAATTAAAAGATAAAATTAAATTTTGGCTTGGGCATTTAAACCATCGTCTGATTTAGAATGCTTTAAGTCTTTACTATCTTTATCTTTACCATCTTTTGAGTCTTTGCCTTCTTTGTGTTCTTTTGAACTTTCGGTTTTACTCGAAGTTTTTTTAGACGCCTTCTCAAATACGATGGTTTCACCTTCAAGTTTGGTTTCAATCACATCGCCTTCTTTAAATTTACCTTGCAAAACCTGTTCAGCCAAAGTATCCTCAAGCATTTTCTGAATAGCCCGGCGCAAGGGCCTAGCGCCATAAGTAGGACTATAGCCTTCCTTGGCGATAAGGTCTTTACACTCATTGGCTACAACTAGCTCCATGCCCTGGCTCTTGATTCTGGCCTGTAGATCACTAGACATTATGTCAACGATTAATCTAATTTCTTCTTTAGTCAGTTGCTGGAATACGATGATTTCGTCTATTCTGTTTAAGAACTCTGGTCTAAACGTCTTTTTCATCGAATCCATGACTAGATCTTTAATTTTCTTGTAGCGATCGCTGTGCTGAGCTTCTGTCACCTGTTGTTGAAAACCAATTGACAGAGCCGTTTTATCGATAAACTGAGCGCCAACATTAGAAGTCATAATAATTATAGTATTTTTGAAGTCAACGGTGCGACCCTTGCTATCAGACAGTCTTCCGTCGTCAAGTATTTGCAAAAGAACGTTAAAAACGTCTGGATGTGCTTTTTCGATTTCGTCGAATAAAACTACCGAATACGGTTTGCGCCGAATCGACTCGGTTAGCTGGCCGCCCTCTTGATAGCCAACATAGCCTGGCGGGCTACCGATCAACTTAGACGTCGTGTGGTGTTCCATAAATTCAGACATGTCAATTCGGACCAGCGCGTCTTCAGAACCAAAAAAGTAACCAGCTAAAGCCTTGGCTAACTCGGTTTTACCGACACCAGTTGGACCAGAAAAGATAAAGCTACCAATTGGTCTGGCTGGGTTCTTTAGCCCCACACGAGCGCGTCTTATAGCCTTACAAACGGCTTCGACAGCCTCGTCTTGCCCGATAACCCTTTGGTGCAATACGTCTGACATATGCAGTAATTTCTCAGACTCGCCTTCGGTAAGTTTCAATAATGGAATACCCGTCCAGGAGCTTACCACATAGGCCACTTCTTCTTCCGTCACAATGGGTTTTTCGGTTTCTTGCTTGGCTTTCCAGGCGGTCTGTATTTCTCTGATTTTTTCTGATAATTTGGTTTCCTGTTCACGTAAAGTATTAGCTTTTTCAAACTCTTGATTACGTATCGACATTTCTTTGTCACGCCTGACTTTACGCAATTCTTTTTCGACTTCTTTACCTTCTGGCGGCAGCGAACTGGCTCTTAAGCGAACCCTGGACGAAGCCTCGTCGACTATGTCAATAGCTTTATCGGGCAGGAATCGGTCGGAGATGTAGCGGTCTGACAGCTTGGCTGACTGTTCTATAGCTTCGTCAGAAATAATTAACTTATGATGCTCTTCGTATTTTGGTCTTAGACCACGCAATATCTCAATAGTTTCCTCAACCGAAGGCGGATCAACGATTACCGGCTGAAATCTGCGCTCAAGCGCAGCGTCACGCTCGATGTGCTTGCGATACTCGTCCATCGTTGTAGCACCAATACACTGCAATTCGCCGCGTGCCAGGGCTGGTTTTAGTATATTAGCTGCGTCGATTGCTCCTTCAGCGGCCCCAGCTCCAATTAGAGTGTGCAATTCATCGATGACGAGCATAACGTTACCGGCTTGGCGGATTTCGTCCATGATTTTTTTAAGCCTTTCTTCAAATTCACCGCGATACTTTGTACCAGCGACTAAAAGGCCGATATCGAGCATAACTATTTTTTTATCGATTAAAATTTCAGGTATATCGTTATTGGCAATGCGAATCGACAGACCTTCGGCTATGGCTGTTTTACCAACACCTGGTTCACCGATTAAAACCGGGTTATTCTTGGTCCTACGGCCTAAGATTTGAATTACCCGCTCGATTTCTTTTTCGCGGCCGACTACCGGGTCTAACCTGTTTTCTTGTGCAGCCTGGGTTAAATTCAAGCCAAAATCGTCTAGCGTGGGGGTCTTAGACCGTCCGGTCGACGACTGCGAAGACGAGGATCCAGTGGTAGCTCCAGTTTCGCCTAAAAGCCTGATTACGTGGCTTCTAACTTTGGTTAAATCAACGCCAAGATTTTCTAAGACCCTGGCTGCTACCCCCTCGCCTTCACGAATCAAGCCTAACAGCAAGTGTTCGGTTCCTATGTAACTATGGCCAAGTTGGCGAGCCTCGTCCCATGACAACTCAAGAACGCGCTTGGCTCTGGGTGTAAAAGGAATTTCAACAGCGACAAAGCCAGAACCCCGGCCAATTATTTTTTCGACTTCGACCCTGGCGTCTTTTAAGTTAACACCCATAGATTTTAGGGTTTTGGCAGCGATCCCGGTGTTTTCGCCGATAAGCCCAAGTAATATCTGCTCAGTGCCAACAAAGTTGTGACCTAGCCGCCTGGCCTCTTCTTGAGCTAGCATAATAACTTTAATGGCTTTTTCCGTGAAACGTTCAAACATGATTTGGTTTATATTCTCCCTTGCGATAGTTTTTAGGCTTTAATCCTTATATTTTAAATTAAGTTAGTGCTTATAAATTAATATAGATAGTTTATTTTACAAAAATCATTTTATATATAGCTATATTTTAGCTTAAATTAGCAATAATTTAAAAAATTTCATAATTACTAAATAAGTTTATAAAGTTTTGGGGTATTTGTAATTGCAAAGCCAAATTAATTTTTTCCTAAAACCCAAGACTCACAAACTTTTATTGCTTAGACTGACTAGTAAAAATTAAAAATATAAAAAGGACTCAGTCTTTAAAGTCGTTTGATTACATTGCCTCTAATTTGGGTCAAATCGACGCCCATATTCTGTAAAACCCTAACGGCGACATCTTTTTTATGGGTAATTATACCTAAAAGCTGGTGTTCTGTATCGATATTGGTGCAAGCAAGCTTATCAGCTTCGTCCATTGCCAACTCAAGAATCAGTTTGGCTCCGGGTGTAAATGGGATTTCTTGAGCCACAAAACCTGGGCCAAGACCAATTATTTTTTCAACATAGCTTCTGGCGTCTTTTAAATTAACACCCACCGATTTTAGGGTTTTAGCAGCTATACCTGTGTTTTCGCCGATAAGTCCAAGTAATATCGATTCAGTACCAACGAAGTTGTGACCCATACGCCTGGATTCTTCTTGAGCCAGCATAATAACTTTGATAGTTTTTTGCGTGAAACGTCCAAACACGATTTAATTTACATCCTTAGATATTTTAAATTAAGTTGGTACTTATAAACTAAGTCTATACAACGCTAACTGGAGCTTCGTTGGTAAAATTTTCCGGAGCCGGCTGTTGGTATTTACAGGTCTTGGACGAACAAGAAATTATTGGCCCCTTTTTGAGCGTTTTAAAAACTAAAAGGCTATGGCATTCTGGACATAAATTGCCGCCAGGTAAGACGTTTTCTTTGACAGGTGGGTACCAATAAGCTGAATTGCACTTATTAGCTGAATAATTACTGCAGCCGTAAAAAACTTTTCCACGCCTGGATTTTTTTTCGACTATATCACCACCACAGTCTTTGCGCTTGCAAGCTACACCGGTAGATTTTACAATAGCTTTTTGCGATTCGCAGTTTTCGGTAGGGCAAACCAGGTAATCACCGTAACGCCCATAGCGAATTACCATAAAAGCACCACATTTATCACAAGCTTCGGTAGTTGGTCTATCAGGCGGAACAGGCTTGCCTTCTTTAGTTAATTTAATTGTCGTTTTACACTCTGGATAACCGGTACAGCCTAAAAACTGACCAAATCTCGAAGACCTAATTGCCATTTGCAAACCGCAATTAGGGCATTTTTCGTCAGACAAAAAGACGATTTTACTGATATTTTCTTGAGCTTTTTTTAAAGTTTCGCCAAAAGGCTTATAAAACTCCTTTAACATGCCCTGCCAGTCGACTTTATTTTCTTCTATTTCATCGAGTTTATGCTCCATTTCGGCTGTAAAATGAACGTCTACTATGTTGCCAAAATGTTCTACAAGAAGTGCGTTAACCGCCTTGCCTAGTTCGGTTGGGACCAAGGCTTTGAGATCACGTACGACGTATTTACGGTCGATAATCGTAGCCACAGTGGCAGCATACGTAGAAGGTCGTCCGATACCAAGGTCTTCTAATGTTTTAACCAGACTAGCTTCAGTATACCTTGGCGGAGGTTGGGTAAAATGCTGACTGGGCGTAAGTTCATTGAGTTTTAACTCTTCGCCTTTTTCTAAATCAGGCATATCGGCTTGTGTGCTATCGCCTTCATCAGCGTTAGTTTCGTTTTCTTCGTTTAAACTTGACCCTTTATATACGATCATAAAGCCAGGAAATTGAACGCTTTGGCTGGTAATTCTAAATACAGCTTTATTAGCTGCGATTTCATAAGCTTTATTGGCCAATAAGGCACTTGCCATTTGGCTGGCCATAAAACGCTCCCAAATCAACTTGTAAAGTTTAAACTGGTCTGGTGTTAAATACTTACGTATGCTTTCCGGGCTATTATTTACATAGGTCGGGCGAATGGCTTCGTGAGCGTCTTGGGCACCTTTAGCTTTTTTGCTGTAAATTCTCGGCTTGTCTGGCAAAAAGTCTTTGCCGAATTTATTTTTGATAAAGTCACAGGCTTCGTCTTGAGCAGACTTAGCGACCCTGGTTGAATCAGTACGCATATACGTTATAAGACCGGTTGCGCCAGATTCGCCTAGTTCAATACCTTCATAAAGCCCCTGAGCAACACTCATGGTTTTTTTCACCGGAAAGCCTAGCTGATTAGCTGCATCACGCTGCAAAGTCGAAGTTATATAGGGGGCTTGCGGGTTCCTTTGACTAGTTTTTTCGGTTATCGAATTAACGATATATTTAGCCCCTTTTAAATTGGCGATAATTTCATCGACGTCTTTTTGGCTGGTCAATAACAACGTGTTAGCAGAGGCTTTATCGCTGCCCGTAATCAATTTTTTATTATCGTATTTATAAAGGTTGACGTGAAAAGATTTTTTGCTCTTTTGTTTTGTCAACTGAGCTTTTAACTGCCAAAATTCTTGCGGTATAAAAGCTTCGACGGCTTCTTCGCGTTCACATATTAGCCTTACGGCTACCGATTGCACGCGTCCGGCTGACCTACCATTAACCTTACGCCATAGCAATGGGCTAATTTTATAACCAACCAATCTATCTAAGACGCGTCTGGCCTGTTGGGCATCAACCAGGCGCTTGTCAATTACTCTAGGGTGTTTCATGGCCGCTAATACAGCCTCTTTGGTAATTTCATTGAATTCTACACGGTGCATTTTTTTTACCGGCAGGCTTAACACCTCCGATAAATGCCAAGCGATGGCCTCTCCTTCTCTATCCGGGTCTGGCGCCAAGTAAACAGCATCAGCTAAATTGGCGGCTGTCTTTAATTCGTCAACAATAGCCTCTTTATCGTGTAAGACTTCGTATTGGGGTTCAAAGTTTTTTCGCACGTTTACGCCTAATTTGCTTTTGGGTAAATCGCGGACATGGCCTATACTGGCTTTAACCTGGTAGCTTTTACCGAGGATTTTACTAATTGTTTTAGCTTTGGCTGGGGATTCTACTATTACTAAGGATTTGGTCATTATTTTCTCTTAAGTGGTCAATCTAATAATTATGGGGTTTAATAACTTATCTATTATCAAGCCATAAATTCATAAAACTTAATAATCTACAAATAACCTATTACAATTATGATTATCATAAATTCTCAAAACTAGTAGATTAATTAATATTAATTTACGATCTGGGTTGACTAAACTTTATAGTTAAAAACTATACAGAAACTAATCTCCCTACAAATTTCTTTACAATTCAACTAGGCCATTAGATGAGAACACCTTTTCTTAAGCAATTGCTCGACTGCCTTAGCTTCAATTCCTTTGGCTTGAATATGCAAAACTCTTGAACTGTCCAGATTCTTACCACCATCGTCAGATACTGCATCGTTGTATGAAAAATCAATGCTTAGGCTATTATCAAAATTATCGAGAAATAATTGCGTAAGGTTTTTAGAACTATTTTCCTGGAAAACCTGAAACCATTCAATGGCAATAACAACGTTGGGGTTTTGAACCAAGTCATGGATTATCCAGGTAAATTTTGTAAAATCCATATCTAAGTCAGCCTTGTAAAAATCGAAATGATAAAGGGGTATTTTACCTGAAAAATACTCAAAGACCATTGTGAAAGTTGGGCTGGTAATATCTTCGCCAACCCCAAGGCCAGCGGCCAAACCCTTAACAAAAGTCGTTTTACCGACACCCAAATCGCCATTTAAAAAAATAACGATACCAGAATTAAGAATACTTCCAAGCTCGCGCCCTAGCATTAAAGTATTATCTAAATCAGGTACGGTTAATAACATTAATCTTAAGCATGGAGAAGCTGAGAGTTTTGACCCGGTTCTTCCAGGTGGGGTAACGCCTTAACAGTTTACCGTTTCCAATTAGCTATTGGTTTACGTGGCTGCCTCGAGAACAAGAACCCCTATTACTCAATATTGTAGGACAAAACTTTATGATTAGAAATCCCCAAGCTTAAGATATATTCATCATATTAAAAATTTGGTTAGCTAGTCAAATTAAAATTAAAATTATATTGGGAAACTTAATAAATTTTGGCCGTTATTAGTAGTCTTCTTCTTCGTCGCCAGAGTCAGAAGTTAGTTTTCGAGGCGTCGAACTGGTTCCAAAATACTGGGTATATAAATTGGTTCCACTAGGCGACAACTGTACACCATCGTACAATGGCCCACGTTTAAACTGAGACCTTAAACCGTTAACATCTTGCTTTATAGCCTGGTTTCTTGCTTCATAGGCATGCCTTTGACTTCTCATCTGCGAAGCGGCGTTGTCGTAGTTTTGCATCATTTGCATCTGTCCAAACAAGCCCATCTGACCAGCCGTAGCACTCATTCCACCGCCGCCACCATAACCACCGTATCCGCCCATATAACCACCGTATCCACCCATACCGCCCATATAGCCACCATAACCACCCATGCCTCCGCCACCCATATAGGCCGCACTTCCTCCGTAAGCAGCTATCTGTGCCATAGCCCCTTGAGCTAAAATTCCTTGATTACCCCATCTAGCCGTTTGTTCAGCACCCAGAGCGGCATACTGCATATCTTGGTTATTAATTCGCATAAGCGATCCAGCTTGTTGACCAATAGCTTTCATGGCTTGAAGCTTAGTAACTTTATCAGGCACAAGATAAGGGTCGTAATGATTAGAGATGCCTTCTCCTGAAGAATAGGATAAAGAGCTTTTTAACATTTGTTTTTGGCCAATAACTTCGTTACTTTTTCCGTAATCCAATAAAGCCATATGAGCATAAACTCCCAAAGGTCCTTTGCCATCGGTAAGTTTATACGTTATACGATACTCTTTTATAGCATCTTGAACGCGTTGCTGATTAGAGTAACAATTGCCCAAATAATAATGAGCCTTAGCATAATCAGGAAACATTTCCACGACTAATCTAAAATGCAATATCGCTGTTGCGTATTGGTGTTTTTTATAGTCATTCATAGCGTCGTTGAAATACTTAACGGCCAAAGGTGACACAGCCAGTTCATCAGCCGATTTGGCGACCATACAACTCCCCATTAGCAAAACCACCAACAAGTATTGTTTAAATTTAGACATAAGTTCTAGACACTTTCCCTGTTTATTCGTTCTTCTACATTAGTTTATACCAAAAAGACAGGTACTTTT